>DURK01000124.1 GCA_012837325.1 Clostridiales bacterium | reverse complement strand
TATGACCTTTCTATGACCGAAAAGGTATCTCCCTCTTATGCAACCATCAAGGCGGAATCGTTGAACCGTCGTGTTGCACTGGCGAATGGACAGACAGCAATGATCGTCGATGGACCGTATACTCTGGTATTTTATCAGAACTATATGTTCAACGATCCTGGTGAAGGAGAACTTGGTTTTGAGCTTGGTGTGACAGACCTGCCCTATATAACAGAGGAGGGCGGCAACAATGCATCCTATAATACTCTTGTGGGTGCATTCTGGTTCCCAAAGACAGCTGCTCATCTAGACGAAGCATATCAGTTTGCACGTTTTATCTGCAATGGTAATTTCGATAAAGGGGTTTATATGCCAGCCTACACTGGTGCAGATATGCAAGCGGCTACTGCAACCCTCATGGAGTTTACCGATGAAAACGGTACCCTGCATGAAAATATTTATCCATATGAAACGGTGCTTCGGGCTGTAACGCTTCCAAATGAATCCTATATCGGATACTGGAATAACGACCCGGCAGTATATGCGAAATATGTTCCTGCTTTATATACACTGTTTAATGAACAGTATACGACTTATCTGTCCGGTGCTGTTTCTCTCGATGAGTTTGTAGAGACCATGCAGACTCTGGGGGCAGCTGAAATTTCAAACGTGAACTAGAGAGAAAAACCTGAAATCAAGAATCGCTTTTCAGCATTGGGAATGAGCCGGTTAAAAACGGCTCATTCCTCTAAATAATCACAAGAGACTACAAGCAATCAACTTTAAGAAGGTGAGAATACCTTGTCCAATAATCAACATGTGCCGGGTAATGAACAAAGATTAAGAAAAAGAGCCAAACCGGGGAAGACAGGTTCTGGCTTGCGATCGATCAAGGCGAAGGAGAACTTCTGGGGCTACCTGTTTATACTTCCAAACCTGGTTGGCTTTTTCGTTTTTACCTTATTCGGTATCGGATTTTCGCTGACGATGAGTTTTACTGACTGGAATCTGATTAAGGGAGTGGAATCAGCTGGTTTTATCGGCTTGGCCAATTTCAAGAGTATGATAGGAGATGTATACTTAGGTGCTTCTCTCAGAAATAATCTTCTTCTCCTGCTTGTCATTCCCATCAATCTCGTTCTGGCGGCCACTTTGGCATCGATTATAAATCGAGGAATTTATGGGCGTTCATTTGCCAGATCCCTGTTTTTCCTGCCATATGTAACCAATGTTGTAGCAATCGCTACGGTATGGCAGGCCTTGCTTCATCCGACTGCAGGTCCGGTTAACAGTTTTCTGAAGTCCATGGGCGTGTCAGAGGCTGCATTGCCTATGTGGCTGTCTGATATGAAGTGGGCCTTGCCTGCACTCATGATCATTCTTATCTGGAAGGATCTGGGCTACAATATTTTGATGTACAGCGCAGGATTGCAGAACATTTCAAAAGACTATTATGAGGCAGCGGATATAGACGGAGCCAATGCCTTCAAAAAATTCCTGCATATTACGGTACCCATGCTTTCTCCTACGACCTTTCTCTTAACGACACTTGGTATCATCTCGAGTCTTCAGATGTGGAGCATCGCCCAAATTATTACAAACGGCGGTCCGGGTACGGCAACCTATACACTGGCTCTTTACATTTACCGCAGCGCATTTATCACCTACCGTACCGGTTATGCTTCGGCCTTGTCATGGCTGCTTTGCATCATCATACTGGTTATTACGCTGATTCAATGGAGAGGCCAAAAGAAATGGGTCAACTATTAAGAAAGGAGATGGATCAATGACTTCCAGGACAAATAAAAGGACAGGCAGAAAAAAGGTCGGGAGGGAGATTGGGAAGATTCTTCTTTCAGTAATCATATGTGCAGCGGGTGTGGCAATGATATTCCCCTTTCTTTGGATGGTCTCGGCTTCTTTCAAGGGAATCAATGATGTGTTTGAGTTCCCGATTCGGTGGATACCAAACCCTGTAAGCACAAAGGGTTATGAGCTTCTGTTCAGCGGCAAGGTTCCCTTCAGCGTGTTTTATAAAAACTCCGTCATCGTCGCTGTGTTAGGGCTGATCGGCACCTTCTTTTCCTGTACCCTGGCTGGTTATTCCTACGCAAAAATAAACTTCTATGGCCGGGACAAAATTTTCCTGGTCAAGCTGTCCAGTACCATGATACCCTCCATGGTCACAATTCTGCCTACCTTCATGATCTATTCAGCCCTGGGGCTTGTTAATACCCGTGCAGCGCTGTGGATTCCATGGTTTCTGGGCGGTGCAATGGGTGTTTTTATCATGAGGCAGTTTTTTGTGTCGCTTCCAAATGAACTGATTGAAGCTGCAAGGATCGATGGTGCAAGTCATCCCGGCATCTATTGGAACATTGCACTTCCCAGCTCCAGAGCAGCCATATCTACACTTTTGTTTCTTTATTTTATTTCGATTTGGAATGATTATGAAAGGCCGCTCCTGTATTTACGAAGCAGAGAGCTGTTCACACTGCCTTTTGCGGTAAAATACTTTGCGGATGACCAGTTTCAAAACTATCCGGCGATCATGGCCGCCAATGTATGCATGCTGATTCCCATCATGGTCTTGTTCTTTGTTTTTCAGAAAAGCTTTGTACAATCCATCGTTACAACCGGAATAAAAGGATAAGCAAAACAGGAATCACTTCTGTAAACAAAGCAGGTGTACCATTATAAATTAAGATGATCTTGGAGGAGACAATTGTGAAAATTTTAGAGCACCGAACCCTATATCGGGACGGGGAATATGTTGCCTTTCCCAATCTGGCATTTCTTCCGGACGGACGGCTTATGTGTGCCTTTCGCCATGCAAAAGAACGGCAGAAGGAATTTGGACGAGTAACCCATGTTGATCCCACAGCCAAAGACGTCTATATTTTGTCGGAGGATAATGGAAAAACCTTTTCCCCTGAACTTCATGTTATTATCGATGATGAAATGAGTGACCAGGATCCCTGTGTCAATGTGTTGTCAGACGGGCGGATCATTGTCACTTATTTCAGGTGGGCGCTGGTTCCAATAGGTGAAGGATCCAAGACATGGGGCGAGGAAGTATTTAAGCGTTATGGCCGTACCCTGCATGGTAAATATGATTGTTTTACCGATGGAGCAAGCTACAGCATCTCAGATGATTGCGGGAAAACCTGGAGACATATGCCCGTCATTTCTCCGGAAGGGTATCTGAAGGGCACTGCCATACGCGGCAATTTGGTGGAGCTGGACGACGGAACCCTGCTTCTTCCCTTTTATGGTTCAAAAAACCCGGGTGAATTATCAAGGGCCGGCCTTTTGCGTTCAGATGACCGTGGTGAAAGCTGGTACTACTATAGTGAAATGGCTTATGATTCCCAGGGTGAGAAAAACTTTCTTGAGCCGGGTATTTACCGTACAGAAAGCGGGCGTATCATCGGTTTGTTCCGGACCCAAACAGATTTCCTGAAAAAAGGCGTTGATTTTGAACAGACCTATCTCAATTTGCATATGTCTGTATCGGAGGATGACGGCAAAACCTTTGGTCCTGTCTTTGAGGCGGATACGCTATGGGGCTCAAGCCCCTTCCATGCACTCAGACTAAAGAGCGGTAAGGTGCTTGTAACCTATGGATACCGTCGCAAACCATTCGGAATCCGTGCTCGTTTGTGTAATGGAGAATTGTCTGACCTAAATGAAGCTCCTGAAATGATACTGAGAGATGATGCTCCAAACGGCGATTTGGGTTACCCCCATTCGATTCAACTGCCAGATGGTACGATCATGGTATCCTATTATATTTCAGGAGATGATGGAATCAGAAAAATTGATGCAACCCTGCTTGCGGAATGAAGCATTTTATACTCTACAGCTCTGGTAATTTATGATAGAATAGCATGTAAGTATAATGAAAGGAGCACCATGCTATGGCATTATTCACAGTAAACCAAGTCGACAAAGCTTTTTACAGGGAAAGACTGCAGGATTTTTTACCGGAAAAGATCCTGGATGTCCATACACATGTATATTTACCTGACCCCGATGAATATAATTCCGGCCGAACCGTTAGCTGGCCGTCGCTGGTTGCAAATGCAAACCCCATCGATGATTTGGATGAAACTGCCCGGCTTATGTTCCCCGGTAAGACCTATGTGCCTCTCATGTTTGGCATGCCGTCAGAGGGAGGCGACATGGCAAAAGGCAATGCCTATGTGTCTGCGTGTTCCGCATCCAGGGGCTATCCGGCATTGATGCTGGTACGACCGGATATGACCGCAGCGGAAGTGGAATCCGGAATCCTGGAAGGGGGCTTTTCGGGAATCAAGGTGTACTTAAACCTGGCTCCCCAGTATATCCCCGTAAATGAAATACGAATTTTTGATTTTCTGCCTCATTCTCACCTTGAAGTATGTGACCGCCATGGCTTAACTGTTATGCTGCACATTCCCCGTCCCAAACGCTTGCGTGATCCGCTTAATATTGCACAGCTTCTCGAAATCGAGAATACATACAAGAATCTGCATTTAATTGTAGCGCATGTAGGCCGGGCTTATACACAGAAAGACGTCGGTGATGCCTTTGAACAGCTCAAGGACACCCGAAATATGATCTTTGATTTTTCTGCCAATACCAATGCCTGGGTGTTCGAACAGCTGATCCGTGCCGTGGGCAGCTCCAGAATCGTCTTTGGAAGCGACCTGCCAATAACCCGCATGAGAATGAGACGAATTGAACGAAACGGCATTTATGTCAACCTCGTACCCCGCGGACTATACGGAGATGTAAGCGATGATCCCAACATGGATGAGTTGGATCCGCCGGAATCCGATCAATTGACCTTTTTCCTTTACGAGGAGATCGAGGCCATGCGGCAGGCTGCATTGAAAACAGGCCTTGGGCAAAGCGATATTGAACGTATATTCTGGTCCAATGCAGCCCATATCTTCGGTTTGAAATAAGGGATAAGCCAAAGAAACAAGCGTATGATAAACAAGTAAGAGCTTTTTTGCCACACCAAGGAAAAAAAGAAAGGACTGTTATTATGAAATTTGAAGGAATTATGCCGGCCTTTATCTCCCCCTTCCAGAGCGATAACATTACCGTGAATGAAAAAGCCGCACGGGAATTGATTGATTTCCAGCTTTCCCTGGGAGCGGACGGGTTTTATGTCTGCGGGGCAACCGGAGAAGGCCTGGTCATGCAGAAGCAGGAGCGAAAGAAACTATGCGAAATCGTCCTGGATCAGGTAAAAGGGCGAAAGCCGGTCATAAGCCATATTGCAGCCATGGATCTGACAACATCCATTGAGCTTGCCAAACATGCTGAAGCTGCCGGAGTGGACTGCATCGCGTCTGTTCCGCCTTTCTATTTCAGTTACAGCAACAACGACATTGTAAACTATTATAAGGAATTGGATCAGGCAGTACAGATCCCGATCATGGTATACTATCATCCTGCAGCCAATGCCAATATGAAGGCTGAGCTGATCGCTGAAATCTTCAAGCTGGAGCATGTTACCTCGGTTAAATGGAGCAGCGGCAACTATTATGAAATGCTGAGGCTGAAGGATATGACCAACGGCGAGATCAATATTATCAATGGACCGGATGAAACATTGATATGCGGCCTTGCAGCTGGTGCAGACGGCGGCATCGGCGCGACCTACAATCCGATGACAGCAGAGTTCAGGCAGATCTACCAGGCCTTCAAAAGCGGTGACCTGGAACAAGCCAGACAGATGCAGCGCAAGGTAAACAGGGTGATAGATGTTCTGATTCGTCACAATACCATACCCACTATAAAGTTTGCCATGGAAATGCTGGGCTTTGAGGCAGGAGAAGCTACCTATCCCATGGTAAGATTTGATGAACAGAAAAAGCAGCAGATCAGGAAGGATCTGGAGGCAGCCGGCTGGCCCGATCATTTCGATACGGCAGGCAGATAAGGCTTTTTCCCATCAAGCACCGGCCAGGCTCAAAGAAAGCAAAAAAACCCGGACAGCGGAAACGGATGACATCCTTTTCCTGTCCGGGTTTTGTTTTGCATTACCGAGTCAAATTATCTTTTCTGCTGCAGGTCAAATTCAGGCATATACGCCTTTTCTTCATCGGTGAATTTGCGCAGGGTATTGATTACTTCTCCGTTGTTCCATTTACGATCTTCCACTTCGTCCGTTGTTCCCATAATTGTGATGTTGGCCTGTCGGCGGCGGGCGCGTACATGATCCCAGTCAATAAAATAAATATGGGCAAATTCGCCGCCGTCCAGCTTGCCGTCCTTGATGGTCATGGTTTCGCTGCGGCCGAAGAATACGCTGCGAAGGTGGCCGTCTGTATTCATGCTGGTATAATTACCGGGTTCACCGACATAGCGTCCAAATTGTGCATGAACGGGGCCGGGATGTCGATATTGGTTTTCTTCTGCATAGTCAGGAATTAATTTCCGCATGATGTCGAGCAGGTCGTGCTGCAGGTATTCAAGGTCAAAGGAGTCAACGTCGTGGGAGCATTCCTGAATCATAACGCTGCAGGTAGTGTGATGGGATACGATAGAGCAGGTGCCGTTTTTGACGCCGGATGCCGCTACAATCTCAAGGACTTCCTTGGAGATGTCATGAAAAGTAGGGATCCAACCCTTGGACTGGAGTTCCAGTTCTTTTTGAACAACTTTAAATTCCATATTATAATCCTCCTATGTAGTATTGGTGACGTGTGATGGGTGTTTTTCTCCCCTTTTACAAATCTTGCTGTTGGTAATAATTATAGATTATTGAAAGAAAAAAGTCAATCTTGCTTACTCATTATTTACATTTTGATTTGCTTTACGGAAATGACAGGGGCAATCATTTTATTTCGTCATGAGTAGTGCAATGGTTGACGCTTTATGGATGCTTACTTATAATAAGGGATAAGCCATCATATGACATTAGATGCCAAATCAGATTTAAGCGGACAAGATGGCAGCGCATACCTTTACGTCAAAAAACATGGTTGAGATCATGCTGATTGAACCGAGTCTTTGGGTTCATGATATGGTAGAAGGCGACCAAAGTATGGTAGAATGTCTTTAGTAAAATTTTGTTAATCACTACACTATCCATAGTGTAGGGGCCAAAAGGCAAAAATAAAAAAAGAGAGGTTGATATCATGTTCGAGGAATTTTCTTTCAAACCGGCATCCTGGCTGCCCTCCAGAGACGTGGAAATGCTCAAGCGAGTGCGCAATATCAAGCGGGAAGACATGGAGTACACCAATGAGAACGGTTTCAGTGTAAAAATAGTTCTAGATCCCACGCTGATATTGGTGCAGGATATTTTCCACAGATTCTACCTGAGCGACGTTATGGACAAGCCTTTTACTGCGATTTTCCCGAATCAATGGCCTGCCGCCTACGGGGCCGTAGCGGAAATGATCAACAAGTTCAATGTGAACTGCCGAAATGTCCATGCCTTTGCAATGGATGAATGGGCGGATGAGGACGGAAATGTTGCACCATTGACCTTTGGTGCAGGC
>DURK01000015.1 GCA_012837325.1 Clostridiales bacterium | reverse complement strand
TGCCAATATGGGATATTTGCTGAGTAAGGCATTCCCATATTGAACACCAAAAATATTGATATTCCCTCCATAGTAATAGTGATAGCCAAGCTCTTCTGCAACAAGCCGAGCCTGATCCCGGTAACCTGAGCGCGGCATCATTCGCTCCACTTCCTGAAGCCCTATTATATGGGCATCGGTTTCACGAATCTCTTCAACAATTTCCTCCAGCTTTACCGATCCGATTTTATCATTGGCACTGCGTATGTTAAAGGTCAAAAGCGTCAGGGGCCGGGCTTCATCCGTAGGCGGTTTAATCGCTCTTTCCAATTCAATTCTTCCAGGCTGCATCTCCATTGCTTCCACATTGCTGTTTAATTCTATACCCGCTGCCATGAAGTCGGAAAGCGGGTTTCGATGACAGCAAAAAGCAGCAGAGTCTCTTCTCAATCCCAGTAACAGCAGCAAAACAATACCCAATGTTGCCCAAAGCCCCTTCTGCTTCATAGATACCCCCAAATTAATTATGTTAACTAGATTATACATCAGATTCGGCACAAATTACAGCAAACAGCCTCAAAAATATTGAAAAATTGGACGTAAAAAAGCCCGATGCGGCCATCGGGCTTTCGTTCATTTCTGATTCAGCTTTACATAAGCTTTTTCATAAGCTTCTATATTCTTTCCTGATTTTATTTTACCTGCAATCATCGAAAATGGTGATGATATCAGGTCTGGTTTTGTTGAATTCCACTGCTTGGGAAGGATCGCTGCAGTTATTATCTATCCCTAGAATTTCCTCTTACGAGCAGCTTCTGACTTTTTCTTCCTTCTGACACTGGGTTTCTCATAATGCTCTCTTTTACGTACTTCTGCTAATACACCAGACTTGGAGCATTTCCTCTTAAATCGTTTTAAAGCGCTCTCTAATGATTCGTTTTCCCCTACTCTAATTTCGGACATCTTGCTTTCCCTCCCTCCGCTAGCACAATTGCCCTGATATTGGGGCTGTTGAACTGTGGGAAATTAATAGAAGCCATAATATAGCTTATTATACCGCAGGGGATTTCAACATGTCAACTAATGTTTTTTACACCTGTTTCACACCATGCTTTTCCATTATTGACACAAGGGTATTCAACCTTGTATCAGGAGCATGCAAAATGGGTCTCATCCAAAGGTAACCTCCAGGGTTTTGCCTCCCAGAATATGATAGTGAAGGTGCGAAACCGTCTGTCCGCCATCTTTCCCGCAATTTACTACAACCCGGTAACCGGAATCCTTAATGCCCATTTTTTCAGCCACCTGTGGAATGACCGATGTCAAATGTGCAACCAAATCTCCATGCTCCCTGCCAACATCATTCATGGATGCCACATGGGTTTTTGGAATCAACAGCACATGAACCGGTGCCTGAGGCTGGATATCATTGAATCCCAAAACCAAGTCATCCTCGTAAACAATCCGGGATGGGATCTCCTTATTCACGATCCTGCAAAACAAACAATTGTCCATAAAATCCTCCTATTTATCCCATTTTATCTCTTTCAATCAATTTCCCGGCAGATGATCTGTCCCATCAGCCTGTCTTCGTCTATTCCCTTAATCATGACCGGAAGCAGTCTGCCTTCCAGCTCGGAATTTCCCTTTGCCATGACTCGTACATATTGATCGGTATACCCCTCATAGAATCCTTCCCGATCCGGATGTTCCTCTTCGAAAAGCACGGTTACCTCTCTGTCTAGAAACTGCTTCATGAATGTCCGTTCCAGTTGATGCCCCAGCTCAATCAGCTTACGGCTTCGCTGTTCCTTGCATTCAGCAGGCACTTGATTTGCAAAAGAAGCAGCGGGGGTGCCTGCTCTTGGGGAATATTGGAACACATGGATTTTGCTGAACTCAATCGCTTCTGCAAAGGCATAGGATTCTAAAAACTCATCATGAGTTTCACCGGGAAAACCAACCATGATATCCGTGGTTACGGCTGCTTCAGGAATTTCCTTCCGTAAGCGCTCCACAATCGTCCGGTACTGAGCAGCGGTATACTTTCGATTCATACGCTTCAAGGTCGCATCGCATCCGCTTTGAAGCGAAATATGGTAGTGTCTGCACACCTTGGACAAATCTTTGACCGTTTGGACAAATTCATCCGAAAGCAGAGTGGGTTCAATGGAGCCCAGTCTTATTCTTTGAATCCCCTCTACATCATGGATGCTCTTCAATAAACCAAGCAGATCGGCAGCTTTCAAGTCCTTCCCATAGGATGCAATGTGGATACCAGTTAGGACCACCTCTTGAAACCCTGCCTCTGCCAGACGCTGTACTTCACTCAAAACACTATTCGGGTTCCTGCTGCGAATGGGACCTCTGGCATAAGGTATAATGCAATAGGAGCAGAACTGATTGCAGCCTTCCTGAATCTTCAATACTGCACGGGTCTTCCCGTCAAAGGCTTCGATCGGAGTGTCTTCAAACTCCCGCACCTTCATGATGTCTTCCACCGCATTGATGCTGCTTTGCGTGGCTTCT
>DURK01000123.1 GCA_012837325.1 Clostridiales bacterium | reverse complement strand
GGTCACGGCCTGGGGCATGGAGTCGGCTTGAATGTTCATGAAGCGCCCACCCTTTCGCCAAGAGGGGAAAACATGCTGGAACCGGGCATGGTAGTATCGGTAGAGCCTGGCATTTACCTTCCAGGCAAAGGAGGCGTCAGAATAGAAGATTTGGTTGTGATAACAAAGAATGGATATGAAAATTTGGTGTCTTCCAGAAAGGATCTCATAGTACTGTAAGTATTATACAACAAAGATATAGGAAAGGATGAATGAGATGATTTCAGCAGGTGACTTCAGGAAGGGTATTACTGTAGAAATGGACAATGTTGTATTCACCATAGTTGATTTTCAACATGTAAAACCAGGAAAGGGTGCAGCTTTTGTCCGAACCAAATTAAAGAACATCATGACAGGCGGTGTTTTAGAAAAAACTTTCAGTCCCACTGACAAACTTCCCAGAGCTCATGTAGAGACCAAGGAAATGCAATATTTATACAACGACGGCGAACTATATTATTTCATGGACATGGAAACCTATGAACAGATTCCTCTAAACCATTCCCAGGTTGAGGAAGCAATACAATATGTAAAAGAAAATTCGAACGTGATTATCAAGTTCTTTAAGGGTGCTGCTTTTTCAGTAGAACCCCCGAATTTTGTTGAGCTTGAAGTCACACAAACCGAACCAGGGTTCAAAGGAGATACGGCTACCGGCGGGACGAAGCCTGCTACCCTGGAAACAGGAGCCGTCATTCAGGTGCCGCTGTTTATTAATATTGGGGATCATATCCGTGTAGACACCCGAACAGACGAATATATGGAAAGAGTGTAAGACAGTGGATAAAAATCAACTCTTTTGATTATTCTAATTAAAAAAGAAAAGGAGGCGACTAATCATGTTTGATTTGAACGAAAAAGTATCCTACCTCCGTGGCCTGAAAGAAGGAATGGGGCTTAAGGAGGATACAAACGAAGGGAAGCTCTTTTCCCATATCATCGATGTACTTGACGATATGGCTCAGGCCATAACTGAATTGGAAACTGCACAGGCAGAAATGGAAGAATATGTAGAAACCATCGACGAAGATCTGGCTGATATGGAGGAATTTCTTTACGAAGAACAAGAGGATGACGCTGAACTCGGTAATACACATTATATTGAAGTGGAGTGCCCTCATTGTCACGAAACCGTCTTCTTTGATGAAGACATTTTTGATGACGATGATGACATTGTTTGCCCCAATTGTAATGAAACAATTTACTCGGAAAGCGAATATCAAACGGATGGCAGCAGCGAATAAAAAGAATAGTTTCTAGCTCGTTTCAATCGGAGCTTTTTTCTTGTTTTAAAACACGGGACATGTCCCGTGTTTTTTTATTTTTCAGTGATATTTGGGATAAGCCCTTCATAGATATAGATTAAGCAAAGGAGGATGGATTTATGTCTACCGCAACACAGAGGAAAGAATCGGCACTGCTTTGGCAATTGCCGATTCTGGAAGCGCTACCGGACACCATTCAAAAAATGATAAAAAGGCTGCCAATTTATCTCTTGCAAGACATGGAAGAAATTAGAATTCGAGAAAATCGACCTCTTATGGTGTATAGCAACGGCAGGGAATACTTTGTTTCTCAGGAAGGAACAATCAGCTCACGCCGGGATACAGCCTACCAGATTACTGCAGATGATACACAAAAATTACTCCAATTGATATCGGATTATTCTCTTTACGCCTTTGACGAAGAAATACGTAACGGATACCTTACTTTGAGAGGTGGCCACCGGGTAGGAATGACTGGAAAGGCTGTATTGGAAGATGGGAAGATCCGAACCATGAAATATATCAAGTCCTTCAACATTCGCATCTCCAGGGAAGTTATCGGAGCAGCTGACAAAATCATGCCTTATCTGCTTACTGGCAAAGATATCTGTCATACTTTGATTCTTTCCCCACCACAGATGGGTAAGACGACTCTTTTGCGAGACCTTGCAAGAAAGATAAGTGACGGTTTTCCTGGTTTTCAGGGACTGAAGGTAGGAGTTGTAGACGAACGCTCCGAAATTGCCGGATGCTGGCATGGACTTCCCCAAAAAAAGATTGGGTTTCAAACCGATGTATTGGACGGCTGCCCTAAAGCAGCAGGTATCATGATGATGATTCGATCCATGTCCCCCCGAGTTATCATAACAGACGAAATCGGAAGAGTTGAGGATGTTGCAGCGATACAGGAAGCTTTAAATGCAGGTATACGAATTATAACTTCTGCACATGCGGCCGGTATCAAGGACGCATTAGCTAGGCCGTTTCTCTCCAGTCTCCTGGAAAGTCGAATTTTTGAAAGGGTTGCTGTGTTAGGAGATACCCTTGGGGTAGGGACTTTGGAGAAAATTTACAACGCAGACTTCTCTACTCAATTTTTAAGCCAGCCCATTCGTTGATACAGGAGGTTAGATCTTACGTGGTTATAAAACTCATCAACAGCTGTGTCATTATTTTAATTTCAACCTTTATAGGACTGGAGCTGGCCAGGCGATACGTTGCACGCACCAGAGAACTGAGTGCATTGCAGGGAGCCTTATCAAGGCTGGAGACGGAGATTCTGCACTATGCTTCTCATCTCCCGGAAGCACTGATACGGATTGGAGAGTCAGTTGGAGGCGGTACTGGTAGACTATTTTGCTTAACTGGACAAACCTTGACCGACAAAAAAAAGTTTACCGTCGCTGAAGCATGGAGTTCTTCATTGGGACAATTGAAAAGGGAACTGTTCTTTCAACAAGAAGATCTGGATATACTACATCGATTTGGTAATCAGTTAGGAAGCAGCGACAGAGAAGGTCAGGTTCGTTTTATTCGATTAACCTTGTTACAGCTGCGTGAAGAAGAACAAAAAGCAAGGATGATCCGCGACAAATATGAAAAAATGTACCGAAATCTAGGGATACTCGGAGGAATTGCACTGGCAATCTTATTGCTTTAACGGAGGGACGATAAATGAATGTGGATTTAATATTTAAAATTGCAGCCGTAGGAATTCTGATTGCTGTAATCAATATGGTTCTTCAAAAAGCAGGCAGGGAAGAAATAGCAATGATGGCGACATTAGCAGGAATTGTTATTGTGTTGCTTATGGTTATTAACTTAATTAACCAACTATTTCAAAATGTAAAATCTATTTTTAAGTTGTATTAAAATGGTCTGGTTTATTTGACTTCAAGTGTTGTTAATTACAGGAGGAGGCATCAGGGAATGAATATCATGCAGATCACTGCAATTGGTTTGGTAACTGCTCTGCTGGTGATGATTGTAAAGCAGCAGAGGCCGGATATTGCAATGATAATTTCTTTGGCTGCAGGAGCGATCCTATTCATTATGCTTCTGGGTTATTTGAAAACCATTGCTTCCTCTGTGGAAGAAATTGCGCAAAGAGCCAACCTGGATTCCATATATTTAACCACCGTATTGAAGGTGATTGGAATTGCCTATATTGCAGAATTCGGTTCGCAGATCTGCAAGGATTCCGGAGAAGGTGCAATTGCTTCAAAAATCGAATTAGGCGGAAAAGTTTTAATGATGGTTTTGGCTTTGCCGATTTTAACTGCCTTGCTGGAAGCTGTTCTGGCAATCCTTTCATAACAAAGGAGAGCACATATGAAAAGGTGGTTGCTGTTACTTATTCTTGGAATCATGCTGTTTCCTGTACAAGCACTGGCAGCTCCTCAGGCGGACAGTGGATGGAATGAAAGCATTGAGGAAATATTGACTGATCAATTAGATGAATTAAACACAAACGATTGGGAGCCGTTCTTAAGGTATATCCAGCTTGAAGATGCGGATTTTTTGGGAGGAGAAACGATTGATCAAGTGATTCGGAGACTTATAACAGGACATTTTTCATTTACCTGGCAGGATTTATTGAATCACATTCTTCGAATCTTTTTTCATGAATTCAATCTAAATTTAATGTTGATAGTCAAGATTACAGTCATATCGGTAATCTGCAGTATTTTTAAAAATATGAATGATTCGTTTGATAATCCTTCTGTAGGGGGAATTGGTTATTATGTGTGCTACAGTATTGTGATGATACTGATTATTCAAAGTTTCCTGTCAATTCTATCCGTCGGCAAACTAAGTGTTGAGAGAATGTCTGCTTTCATGAAGATACTGTTTCCTGTTCTTCTAGGACTATTGACTTCTATGGGTAATTTTACGTCTGTTACAGTTTTGCAGCCTGCTGTGGGAATCTTGGTAGCAATTACTGGATCTGTTCTAACCAATTTTGTCTTTCCGCTGATCACCCTTTCCGCTGTGACTTCTCTGGTGAACCAAATCAGTGAAAGGATACAGGTCCAAAGGCTGGGCAAATTGCTGAACAATCTATGTATATGGACTTTAACCTTTGTATTTACCATTTTTATTGGGGTCCTTACTATTCAAGGAGTCTTGACTGCTACTTTTGATGGTATTTCTATCCGAACAGCAAGATTTGCCATGGATACCTTTGTTCCCGTAGTAGGGAAAATGTTCTCTCAATCTTTGGATACCATTATAGGATGCGCACTTCTGGTTAAAAACGCAGTAGGTGCAGCAGGAATGATCATTATTATATTGTTATGCCTGGCTCCAGCAGTAAAAATTTTCAGTCTTATGTTTTTGTACAAGTTGGCTGGTGCATTACTGGAACCGATTACAGATAGGCGAATTATAGAATGCTTAAACGGTATCAGTAGTGTTTTAGGCATTCTATTGATAACAGTTCTTGGTATCGCTTTGATGTTCTTCCTGACTATAACTTTGATGATAGCAACGGGGAATACAGCTGTAATGTTGAGGTGATTACATGGCATCGATAGTTGGAGTATGGATTACCAATCTGGCAGTTATTGCGATTTTGGCAGCTCTTGTGGATATGATTTTACCAAATGGCAACATGCGGAAATATACCAGCTTTCTCTTTGGTCTTGTCATATTGGTTATGTTTCTAAATCCTTTGTTTCAATTATTCAGACAGTCATCCAACCTGGAATCAATCATATTTAAAAATACATTTGATCAAGCCAGAGATTCAGCCGCTTATTATAGCAGCCAGGCAGAAGGCAGCTATAAGCAAAATATGGAGTCATTCATGAGAGAAAGCTTGGAAAAAAATTTGGCTGCGGAATTAACTTATAAGACCGGTTTGAACATCCATGACACAAAAATTGTTTTTGACAAAGCGTATGGGGAATTTGATTATTCGATTATCCAGCAAATTGACGTCTATGTATCACCATTAAAACAACAAGCTGGGATAGACCAGGTACAGATTGATTTGAAAGATGAATCCATAAAAGAATACAGCGTTATTGACAATGAAAAGGTAATGGAGATCAGAGAAATGGTTTCCGATTTATATCAAATTGATTCAAATTTGGTATTTGTATATTAGAACTAAGAATGATTAAGGAGGAATACAATGGAAAAGGGGTTAAGCTTGAAAGAATTTTTCAAAAGGTTAAAAAAAATCAAAAATATTGAGTATTTTATCCTAGTTCTGGCCATAGCAATAGTTATAGGCTTGTTCAGCAATTGGTTTCAATCTGTGAATCGTGGTCAGGAGACATCTCTTGTTCAGAACCAAGAAAACAGTCCTCCAACGGGTTCTGATGATAAGGATACTCAGGACCAGGAATATCGACTGAAGAAGATCTTATCTTCGATGAAAGGCGCAGGAAGAGTTGAAGTT
This sequence comes from Clostridiales bacterium, assembly GCA_012837325.1. Lineage (GTDB taxonomy): Bacteria > Bacillota > Clostridia > Caldicoprobacterales > DTU083 > DURK01. The sequence goes on along the minus strand of DURK01000123.1, from coordinate 65,421 downwards.
ATGATTTCCTATAAAACAGGGAAAGAATTAATACCAGCTATGAATACTGTTGAATCCAACACCGAAACGGAAGAAAAGGACAGCAACGGAGGAATTCGCAAAGTACGTCAAGTCGATACCAACAGCCAGCCTGTCAGCATGACAACGTCGGAAGGTTCTCAACCATTGATAACAAGGGAGATTCAACCAGAAGTACTTGGAGTAGTTGTGATTGCTGAAGGAGCTGAAGATATACGAGTGAGGATGGAACTGCAGCAAGCGGTTCAGACCGTATTAGGGGTACATGCCAACCAGGTAGATGTTTTTGTAATGGAAAACGATGTAGTGAGGAGATGAGAGTCATGTTAGTTATCCGGAAGAAGAATATAATTGTTGGGTTGCTGGTGGTGCTTTTGATTGTAATCGGTTACCTGAATTTTTGGTTTAATCAAAATACCACTCCAGCTGTAAAACCCGAAGATAACAGACCTCCAACCGGTGACAAGGAAGGGAATCGACAGGAAGAAGACCAGCTAAAAACAGAAGAAGATCAAACTTTTGGCGGGAAAATTACAATAACCGATCTAGAGCAACCGACAGATTTTGGAGAAGAGGAAGGTACATCAGAAGCAACTGCTTCTGCCTATGCCTCCTTCTTTCGAGATTACCGATTTGAAAGAGAGCAAGTACGCAGTGAGGAGATAGAATACATCAATTCAGTGGTAAACAATCCTGCTTCTGATCCTGAGTTAATCAAGGAAGCTCAGTCTCAGCTTTTGGAAATTACGGCCAATATGGAGGCAGAGCTTGCCATGGAGAATCTAATCAAAGCAAAAGGCTTTCGTGACGCAATTGTCATCATTCATAGAGATAACGTCAATGTGATTGTAGATAAGACCGAACTCGTACCAGATGAAGTGGCAATGATTCTGGATATCGTAAAAAGGGAGTCAGGGAAGGATACGGATAACATTAAAATTATACCCAAAATCTAGAAAGCAGGATAGAATTATTTGTAAATATGCATGTTCTTTGGTATAATATAAACACAAATCAAGATGGGAGGTGGAAGTATTGACAGAGCAATCTTCCGATAATTATGGTAAAGTTACATTTGCCGATGAGGTAGTTGCTATTATCGCAGGTCTGGCAGCAACAGAAGTTTCTGGTGTGGCAGCTATGAGCGGTGGCATTGCCGGAGGCATTGTCGAAAAACTAGGTAGAAAGAACCTGTCAAAAGGCGTAAAAGTTGAAGTGGGAGAAAAGGAAACCGCCATCGACCTTTATATCGTAGTGGAATATGGCATAAGAATTCCCGAAATAGCTTGGAATATACAGGAAAATGTGAAAAAAGCAGTTGAAAATATGACTGGACTTAATGTGATAGAGGTAAACATACATATTCAAGGCGTCAACTTCGAAAAGGAAACCAAAACAGAAGATCACGCACAGAAGATACGCTGAACCACAACCCTCTGATCTTTCAGAGGGTTACTGGCATATAAGGCTGTCTTTCTGCGCACCAGAAAGGAATGTGACATATGAAAATGAGAATTTTGGATCGCATACTTCTTACTATTTTATCTCTATTTAACATATTGTTGTCTTTTGTGCTTTTAGCTGAAGCCTTAAATCTTGTCAGTTTGGATCTGTTATCAGATGCCATCTTTGGCTGGCCTCAGATCATTCTGATTGCTGCTGCTGTTATTCTTTTTCTTATCAGCATTCGTTTGCTGATTGCAGGCTACAGCAAAAAGAAGACGGTCAGTGCACTTCTGATGAATACTGAAATGGGCATCATTCGGGTCTCTATAAGTACCCTTGATACACTTACTCAAAAAGCTGTACGAAGTTTCCAGGAAGTAAAGGACGTCAAAAGCGTTGTACTCTCCGATCCGGATGGAATCCGGGTACAATTAAAGGTCAGTATTTTGCCGGATGTCGTCATGCCTGAACTTTCCAGAGATATTCAACAAAAGGTTAAGGAGTATGTGGAATCTTCATCTGGTATAATAGTAAAAGAAGTTCAGGTTTATATTGAAAGTCTAAGTGTTGCCAAACAAGCCCGTGTTGATTAAGGAGGACAGGCATGAAAAGTGTTCGCAAGTGGATGGAAACCTGTTTTACTACACACAAGGGGAGAAGCATTGGAGTTGTTGGCGGACTGATTTTAGGTATCTTAATCTTATCACTGGGTTTTTGGCGAGGTATTTTTCTTGTCCTGTGCGCTGCGATCGGTTATTGGCTGGGTAGTTTTCGTGACAAAGAAGAAAGTTTCCTTAGTATTTTGGACAAGATACTACCGGATGGAATCCGAAATAAAATGCAATAACCAAGCAGTAAAACATCTTGTTTGCAAGGTAATAAGAATATCATAAACTTATGGCAAATTATTTAACAGCCGATAAGGAGCTGCAGGAGGGCATAATGGCAAGAAAATCGGCTAGAGAAGCCGCTATGAGCTTGTTATATCAAAGTATATTTTCAACCGAATATGACTTAGATAGATTGAGCAGCATGACAGATCACGAGTTGGAATTAAACGATGGAGACGTAGCCTATATTGAAGATATAATAAAAGGCTGCAGCAAGAATTTAGATAAAATTGATGATATTATCCGAAAGAACAGCAAAGGGTGGAGGTTTGAAAGAATCTCCAAAGTAGATCTTTCCATTCTCCGCCTCTCTCTGTATGAAATACTATACCGTGATGATATCCCTGATAGTGTCTCAGTAAACGAAGCGGTTGAGTTAGCAAAAAAATACGGCGGAGAAAAAACTGGATCTTTTGTCAATGGTATTTTAGGCAGCTTCCTGCGGAGCAAAAAAGAAACACCATGAGATATATTCTTGGCTTTGATACCAGCTGCTATACTACTTCAATTGCCGGTGTGGCTTTGAATGGAAAAATTTTGTTTAATCATCAAGTACCTTTAAATGTACCGCATGGCGAAAGAGGTCTCCAGCAATCCGTAGCGTTGTTTCATCATCTGAAGAATTTACCTTTGGCTACAGCATACATCCGGGAATCCATGCCTCGTGGCAGCCTGGCAGCTGTTTGTGCCAGTGTACGACCCAGACCGGCTAAAGACTCATATATGCCTGTGTTTCAGTTCTCTCATCATATTGGACAAGCTGTATCTGACTTGTTTCAGGTTCCTTTTTATCCTGTCAGTCATCAGGAAAGTCATATTATGGCGGGTCTGTATGCAGCTAAAGGCCCACATTCCAGTGATTTTCTAGCTTTACATCTATCCGGCGGTACCACAGAATTGCTTTTTGTTCATCCAACGCAGACAGGCCTTGAAATCGATTTAGTAGGAAACAGCTTGGATATTCCTGCAGGACAATTTGTTGATCGAATTGGAGTAGCTATGGGGCTTTCTTTTCCTGCCGGGCCTCATTTGGAAGAATTGGCAGCTATCGGTACTGGTTCAGTTATGCTGACTGGACGGGTAAAAGGCTTGGACGTCAGCTTTTCTGGACCTGAGACCCAGGGGCAGCGTCTGATCAAGGAAAATACGCCGTATTCTGAGGTTGCTTATGCAGTATATGACTTATTGAGCCGAATTGTAAGCAAATGGATTTTACGTGCAGTGGAAATGGGTTATCCCAAGGAGATACTATTGGTGGGCGGCGTTTCTTCCAGCAATATTTTTAGACAAGGGCTGCAGGATCGCCTAAAAAAACGAAACCGAAACATCAGAGTGTTTTTTGCCAGTCCTGAGTTATCAAAAGACAATGCTGTAGGTACGGCTTTACTCGGGCTACAGGTCTACCAACTAGATTATTTGGAAAAGAGGAAATAATATGTCTCAACTAATTGATGGCAAAACGATTGCCAGACAAATCAGGAAGAGCATCAAGGAAGATGTTCTTGCACTAAATATGAAACACGGTCTGACTCCCGGATTGTGTGTTATATTGGTAGGTGACAATCCCGCTTCACAAGTCTATGTACGCAATAAGGAACGTGCCTGCAAGGAAGTAGGCATTCATTCCTCTGTAATCCATATGAGCGAACGAGTGACTGAAAAAGAACTGCTCGAGACCATAGAGAGGTTAAACCAGGATGATACCATACATGGAATATTGGTTCAGTTGCCTCTGCCCGATCATATCAACGAAGATTCTGTCATCAATGCCATAAGTGCAGCTAAAGATGTAGATGGGTTTCATCCGATAAATTGCGGAATGCTGATGACAGGGCAGGCGCAATTGGAACCTTGCACACCAAAAGGAATCATCCGATTAATTGAAGAAACCGGTGAAGACATAGCAGGCAAACAGGCGGTTGTAATTGGGCGCAGCAACATTGTCGGAAAACCAGTGGCTTTAATGCTGCTTCAAAAACATGCTACCGTAACCATTGCTCATTCCCGCACCAAGAACCTGGATAAAATTGCGCAATCTGCAGATATTTTAGTGGTTGCCATCGGAAAGCCCGGATTTATAGACAGCAGCTTTGTCAAGAAAGGCGCTGTGGTTATCGACGTCGGTACTACCAGAGTTAATGGATCACTCAAAGGCGATGTCATATTTGAAGAGGTGAGAGAAAAGGCCGGATATATTACTCCCGTACCTGGAGGGGTCGGACCTATGACCATCACGATGCTGATGGAAAACACTTTAATCGCAGCCAAGAGAAGCCTATGAGTAATGTCATTTTAACTGTTCACCAATTGAATGACTATGTCCGCATATTGCTGACAAGAGATCCGCTGCTTCAAAATGTGCGGGTAAGAGGTGAAATATCAAATTTCAAACTTCATTCATCGGGGCACATGTACTTTTCCCTGAAAGACGAACAGGATCGGATCCACTGTGTGTTTTTTAAACAAAGAAGAAAAGACTTGGGCTTTCTGCCTCGAGACGGCATGCAGATTATTGCCACCGGCACAGTTTCTTTGTATACTCGAGACGGACAGTATCAGCTTTATATAGATCAAATTGAACGAGACGGTTTGGGAGATCTTCACCTTGCTTTTGAGGAATTAAAGAAAAAGTTGAGGGAAGAAGGCCTTTTTGATGCTGCTTATAAGAAACCGCTGCCATTGTTTCCACAAAAAATAGCAGTGGTGACCTCGCATACCGGTGCTGCAGTCCGGGATATCATCCAAGTAATACGATATCGCAACAAAAATGTGGATATCCTACTTGTGCCCGTTGCCGTTCAAGGACAGGGAGCGGCCGAGCAAATTGTCAGGGCGATAGACTACATCAATACAAGAAGTGACATTGATTTGATTATCGCTGGAAGAGGCGGAGGTTCTATTGAAGACCTATGGCCCTTCAATGAAGAAATTGTAGCCCGTGCAATTTTTCATTCGGATATTCCTATTATATCTGCAGTCGGCCATGAAACAGATTTTACCATTGCGGACTTTGTTGCCGATGTCAGAGCCGCTACACCTTCTAACGGAGCGGAGCTGGCTGTTCCGGAGTCCTCTTATATGCTTTCTCTGGTTGATAGCTTTCAGAAAACCCTTAAAGATGCCATAACAGATTCTCTGAAAGCAAAGCAGTATCAGCTGGAATTGATAAAGAATCATTACGCCTTTCAAACTCCGCGTTTATTGGTAGATCAGCTTAGTCAATACTTGGATCAAATAAATCAAAGGCTTACCAATGCTATGCAAACCGAGCTGCAGAAAAAGTCAGATCTGGTTTCAAAATCTGCTGTTACCTTGGAAGCATTCAACCCGCTTAAAGTGCTGGCCAGAGGATATTCGATTGTCTCGCCGGAAGACAGGATGGAACCTATCAGTTCCATCAAGCAAATTTCTCCTTCGCAACGCATAAATATATTATTCAGTGATGGACAAGCAACATGCTGTGTAGAAAAGATTCAGCCTGAGGAAAAAGAAAGATGAAGAAACTTAAGAGAATAGGGAGAATCGATTATGGAAAGAACAAACTCGAAAAATCAGGTTTCTACTTTTGAGGAAGCAATAAAAGAGTTGGAGTTAATCGTAAATGCATTGCAAGAAGGAGAGGTTCCCCTGGATCAATCTCTTAAATTGTATAAGCAGGGGATCACCCTTTTGGAGTTTTGCAGTAAAAAATTAACAGAAGCACAGGGAATCGTCAGTTTCTTGTCCCAAAGCAAAACAGGAGAATTACTGGAGAGCCCATTGGACACCTTGGAAACAGATAAAAAGGAGTTGCGCTGAATATGGGCTTCCAAACTGTTTACCGTGAAAAAGTGGATTATATCAACCAAGGTCTGGCTTTTCTATTGAGCCAAAGAGAGAGTCACCCAACGATTCTCGATGCAATAAGATATAGTCTGCAGGCAGGAGGAAAGCGGCTGCGACCTATTCTATTCTTATCTGCTTATGAACTGGCTTTAGGTGACTGCAGCAAGGCGCAACCTCCCACCTTAAAACAGGATCCGATTCTTTCCATGTCATGCGCAATTGAGATGATTCATACTTATTCTCTGATACACGATGACCTTCCTGCTATGGACAATGATGATTATAGAAGAGGCAAGCTTACCAATCATAAGGTATATGGAGAAGCAACTGCTATCCTTGCAGGAGACGGACTATTGAACCTGGCTTATGAGGTGATGCTGGAAAGTCTGCCTGCTGATCCTAACAAGCAATTTGGCTATTTGAAAGCCATGAAGGTCATTGCCCATTCGGCCGGCATTTCCGGTATGATAGGAGGACAGAGTGCTGATATAGAAAATCAAGGTGTAAACAGTGATGAGTCGATGTTATCCTTTATCCATACCCACAAAACAGAGGCTTTGATTACTGGTGCTCTAAAAGCTGGTGTTTTAGCCTGCAGAGAGGATAAGGAGGTATTGGAGGCGGTTTCCGGCTATGGAAAAGCCTTCGGTCTTGCTTTTCAAATAACTGATGATATACTTGATCTTATGGGAGATCTTAATCAATTAGGTAAGGCACCTGGTAGTGATGAAAGAAAGGGAAAGCTTACCTATCCGGCTAAATATGGATTGAAGAAATCTCAAATAATGGCAAGTCAATATATTGAGGAGGCGGTTTCGCTGTTGCAGCCTTTCGGCAGCAAATCCGAATTTCTGATTTCACTTGCCGAGTCAATTTTGGTTAGAAACCGTTGAGTTAGGAGGGTTCCTCGATTTTTTTTCATGAAATTTTACATAACAAAATACTCTGGGTCAGTCTGTTAGCCTGGTTTATAGCCCAGTTGATAAAGGTTCTGTTAACGATCATCTTTGGGAAAACACTGGATTTAACTCGTTTTGTAGGTTCCGGCGGGATGCCCAGCTCGCATTCTGCTTTGGTTGTCTGTATGGCAACCTCTATTGGATACGTAGAAGGGTATCATTCAACAATGTTTGCTCTCTCAGCGATTGTTGCAACCATTGTCATGTATGACGCAGCAGGAGTGCGAAGAGCAGCGGGCAGGCAGGCTGCTGTTCTTAATGAAATTGTAGCAGAGCTTCAGGCTCATCGCGGTATCACCGAAGAGAAGCTAAAGGAATTACTCGGGCATACACCGGTAGAGGTCATAGCTGGTGCCATTCTTGGTATCCTGGTTTCAATTTTGTTTCGTTATTCTTTTTGAAGCGCTTAGAAAACCCATCAGACCTATTTGAAGCCTGCCAATATATATATGATAATATTTTATCTTGCTGCAGAAAGGAATCCATAGATGGCATTGCTTGATAATATAGACAGCCCCAATGACTTGAAAAAACTGAATCCAGAAGATATTGAATCTTTAGCACAGGAAATCCGACAGTTTATTCTTGAAAAAGTTGCGGAAACCGGAGGTCATTTGGCCTCTAATCTAGGAGTAGTGGAATTGACACTGGCACTTCATTATGTTTATAACAGTCCTGTCGATAAATTTATTTGGGATGTGGGTCATCAAAGCTACATTCATAAAATATTGACTTCTCGAAAAGGCCAGTTTCATACTTTAAGACAATATGGCGGATTAAGCGGTTTTCCAAAGCGAAGTGAAAGTATTCATGATATTTTTGAAACTGGACACAGCAGTACTGCTCTTTCTGCTGCACTGGGGATTGCCAAGGCTCGTGACTTAAGGCAGGAAAAGTATCATGTTGTCGCTATCATCGGAGATGGTGCCCTGACAGGCGGGATGGCCATGGAAGCCTTGAATGATGCCGGACGCCTTAGTTCAAGACTGACTATAATTTTGAATGACAATGAGATGTCCATTGCTCCAAATGTAGGTGCTCTGGCCTCATACCTATACAAAATTCGATCCAACCCGCGATATAAATGGTTTAAGAAGGTAGTAGAGCAATTTCTGAGGAAACTGCCATTAGGCGGCAATTGGATTGCTGAAAAAGCTGAAAAAGTAAAAAACAGCTTAAAGTATTTGTTGGTTCCCGGTGTTCTGTTTGAAGAGTTGGGTTATACCTATATTGGGCCGGTGGACGGGCATGATCTGCCAATGCTGCTTCGTATTTTGAAGCGTGCCAGACAGGTAAATGGACCTACCTTGGTACATGTTGTTACCCAAAAAGGTAAGGGTTATCCATTTTCTGAATCAAACCCTGCTCAATACCATGGAGTTTCACCATTTGATATAGATAATGGGAAAGGAGCAAATGGAAAAAAAAATACTTCGTTTTCCAAAACACTGGGGATTTATCTTGCCCAATTAGCACATACCAGACATGAAATCGTTGCTATTACGGCTGCCATGCCAGATGGAACAGGTTTGTCTTATTTTCAAACAAAGCATCCTGAACGGTTCTTTGATGTAGGGATAGCTGAGCAGCATGCGGTTACCTTTGCTGCAGGGCTGGCTGCAAGCAACATGAGGCCGGTGGTTGCCATATACTCCACCTTCCTGCAGCGAGCTTACGATCAGATTGTTCATGATGTCTGCAGGCAGAATCTTCCTGTCGTGTTTGCCATTGACCGTTCAGGCCTGGTAGGAGAGGATGGAGACACCCATCAAGGGGTATTTGATATCAGCTTTTTGCGTCATGTTCCCAACTTGACCATTATGGCTCCAAAGAATACAGAGGAATTGAAGCACATGCTGGATTACGTCCTCCACATGAACGGACCTGCTGCTATTCGATACTCCAAGGACAGCAAAGGAACTGTGGAGGATTTACCTAGTTTTCCATTGCAGCATCTAAAGTGGGAAACCCTGATAGAAGGCAGGGATATTGCCATTATTGCAGTGGGGTCCATGGTTGAGACGGCTTTACAAGTAGCTGATATTCTAAAGAAAAAAGGGCTTCAAACCACTGTCATCAATGCACGAATCATCAAACCTCTGGATTACGAGATGTTGAGTCAGTTGACTGAAACCCATCCATTGCTTTGGGTAACCATGGAAGATAATGCTGTAGAAGGTGGATTTGGCAGCAGTGTGAATGAATTTGCTATGGGTCAGGACATGGATGTCAGAATAAGAAATATTGGGATTCCGGATAGATTTATCGAGCATGGCTCTATAGATGAACTGAAAAAATCTCTTCATTTGGAACCGGATGCCATTGCCATGCAGATTTGTGCCATGTGTGGAAAGGAGAATGAGCATGAATGATTCCCGAAGGGAACGGCTTGACGTTCTTCTGGTTCAAAGTGGCTTGGCAAGCAGCAGGGAAAAAGCAAAACGACTAATTATGGCTGGGCTGGTATTTGTTAACCAACAAAGAGTGGACAAACCTGGTTCTATGGTTTTGGTGGACGACAAAATCCAGATTAAAGGAGCAGATAACCTCTTTGTCAGCCGAGGCGGTTTGAAACTGGAAAAAGCGCTCAAAAAGTTCGCCATACCAGTTGAAGATAGAACTTGGATGGACATTGGAGCATCAACGGGAGGATTTACCCATTGCCTTCTTCACCATGGAGCAAGAAAGGTATACTCTATCGATGTCGGCTATGGTCAATTGGCATGGGAACTCAGACAAGATCCAAGAGTTGTTGTAATGGAACGTACCAACATCCGAAATGTTCAAGAAGAAGCCTTTCCAGAACCTCCACAAGGGGCTGTCATTGATGTATCCTTTATTTCACTTAAGCTGGTTTTACCGGTGGTGATCCGTATACTGGATAACAACAGTCACATTGTATCCCTTATTAAGCCTCAATTCGAGGTGGGGAAAGGAAAGGTTGGTAAAAGAGGGGTTGTTCGAGATGAGACACTCCATTTGGAGGTTTTGAACAACATATTAACATTTGCAGACTCGTTAAACCTGGAAATAAAAAACCTGGATTATTCGCCGATTACCGGACCTGAAGGGAATATCGAATTTTTAGCACATTTTTACAAGTATAACGGCATGTCGGCTAAATTGGATTACCGAAGTCTATCCCAAACAGTAGTCCGAAATGCTCATATTTTTTTCGCTGGCAGGTGATATGATGGTTAAGATTGGAATCGTTTCCAATTTGTATAAAGACCCTACGGGGGAATATACTGACAAAGTGCTTAAAGGGATGATAAAACGAAATATGCAGCCTCTGGTTACATCTTCTGTTTACAAGCAATTAAAACAGGGAACCTTGCTCAGGGAAAAGGAGATATACCAGTTGTCAGATTTAATTCTGGTTTTGGGAGGCGATGGCACCATTTTACAAACCTCGCGCAGCGCTGCAAAATTCAACAAGCCTTTGCTGGGAATCAATCTTGGACGTCTCGGTTTCTTGGCTGAGGCAGAAATGTCGGATCTTGAACATATCCTTGATACGCTAGCTTCCAGTTCTTACCAGATTGAACATAGAATGATGCTGGAAGCCCGATTAATTCGGAATAATCAGCTGATAAAGCAGTTTCTGGCTTTAAATGATGTAGCGGTTGCCAAAGGTTCCTTTGCCAGAATTATTCACTTAAATGTGAGAATTGATGGAGAATTCGTCAATCACTATGCTGCTGATGGTTTACTGGTATCCAGTCCTACCGGTTCTACTGCTTACTCCTTATCTGCAGGAGGCCCTGTCATTTACCCGGGGATGGAATGTCTGCTTATGACCCCAATCTGTCCCCATACAATGACTTCCAGACCAATCGTGACCAATGCGGACTCAATAATTGAAATTGGTGTAATTGATAGAAACCGGGAAATTCAGGTGACAATAGACGGCCAACAGGTGAAAAGCCTTCAAGAGGGCGATCATATCACCATTAGCAAATCCCCTTTAAAAACACAACTGATTCGTCTGTCCGGATATGGCTTCTTTAATTTACTTCGCAATAAACTGTCAGCGCGTAATGAGTAAATGACCATAATCATAAATTAGATAACGATATGGAATGGAGTGTGGTTAAAGCTATGAAATATGACAGGCATGCATTGATTCTAAAGATTATTGAAGAAAAGGACATTGAAACCCAGGAAGAGCTTGCAGCTGAGCTTCGAAACTACGGAATGGATATCACTCAAGCCACAGTATCCAGGGATATCAAAGAGCTGCGCTTGGTTAAGGTAATGGGGAAATCCGGGATTTACAAATATGCGGCTATGGAACGTAACGATCCCGATATGTCCGAAAGGTTATTCCGAGTTTTTTCCGAATCCGTAATCTCTATGGAGCATGCCAATAATCTGCTTGTCATTCGAACCATTGTCGCTGGTGCACAGGCTGCAGCTTCTGCTATTGATTCCATGAACTGGCCGGAAATTATCGGGTGCATTGCAGGAGATGATACCATTTTAGTCATTGTACGAGACGACAGCATGGTACAGGATGTATTAAAACGTTTTTCAAAGCTTATGCGAAAGTAAGCAAAAAATTCTTTTGTAATACGGTTGGGGGGATTGAATGATTCGTGAAATCTCAATTCGAAACATTGCCCTGATTGATCAGCTTACCATATCTTTTGATAAAGGATTTAATGTTTTGACCGGTGAAACAGGTGCAGGAAAATCCATTATTATTGATGCGGTTAATTTGGCTTTGGGAGAAAGAGCAGATCGAGATCTAATACAAACCGGCAAGGATTATGCCAGGGTTGAGATTCTTTTTTCATTGCCAGAAAATCACCGGATTCTTGAAATTCTATCCAGGTTCGATATTCCACCAGAAGAGGATGACGGCTTGCTTCTCATGCGGGAATTGACCGTTCAAGGACGCAATCTATGCAAAATAAACGGTCGTTTGGTTACCTTATCCATGCTGCGAGAGATCAGCCGGTATTTGGTTGATTTACATGGACAACATCAGCACCAGTCCTTATTGACTCCGGAATCTCATATTGTATTTCTGGACAGGCTTGGCGGCCAGGATCTGAAAAACCGAAAAAACGAGTTGGCTCTTACGTGGTCCTCTTGGCAAGCTGTAAAAAATGAAATTGATAAAATTCATGGTTGGAATCAGGATGGTGAACGACGGAAAGATATTTTACGATATCAAATCGAGGAAATCGAAAACGCAGCTCTTCACCCTGGAGAAGAAGATGCCTTGCGGAAAGAGCGGGCTATTCTGACTCATGCTGAAAGGATATCCAATACGGTTAATGATGCCTATTTAGCACTATACACAGGCAAACCTCAGTCTAATCCAGTCTTGGACATTCTTGCCGGTACTGTAAGACAACTGCAGAGCATACAGGGAATTGATGAGGCTTTGGACGATATAATAAGCCGGCTGGAAAGCTTGCAGTACTCCTTAGAAGACTGCATACATGAACTGAGAACATATCGAGACGGCTTTGACTATGACCCCGAACGGTTGGAACGATTGGATTCCCGGTTGGATGTCATTCTGGCCATGAAACGCAAATACGGAAAAACAGTGGATGATGTACTTAAGCTGAAAGTTGACATGGAATCTGAATTGGATATACTGGAGAACAGTCAGCAAAGATTAAAGAACTTGTCAAGTGAATACAATGCCTTATACAAGAAAATTTTAAAACAATGCAGGGATTTGTCACTGATTCGCAAGAAATGGGCGGAATTTTTAGAGAAAAAGCTGATGAAGGAACTGAATGACCTAAATATGAGTAAAACAAAATTTCAAGTATCCTTGTCTAATCCTGATCATCCAAAGGCGGAAGATTTCGAAATAACCGGTATTACAGAAAACGGATATGATACAGTGGAGTTTTTAATCTCTCCCAATCCCGGAGAACCGGTTAAGCCATTGGCAAAAATCATTTCCGGCGGTGAAATGTCCAGGGTAATGTTAGCTTTCAAAACAATTCTCGGTGACCTGGATGAAATCCCAACGATGATTTTTGATGAAATCGATGTAGGTATCAGTGGAAGAACGGCTCAAAAAGCAGCAGAAAAAATTGGCTCCATTGCAAGTAGTAGACAAGTTATCTGTGTCTCCCATCTGCCGCAAATTGCTGCGATGGCAGATTATCATTTTGTCATTAAAAAAAGCATTTCAGGTGATCATACCCGAACTACAGTTTCACGTTTGAATTTGGAGCAACGCAAAGAAGAGATTGCCCGAATGATTGGAGGGGCCAAATTAACGAAAATCAGTTTGGAGCATGCAGGAGAATTGATTGAATCAGCATTGATTCATAAGAACTTTATCAAGGCTGATTAGTTCTTCATCCATTGATCACCACTTCCACCTATCTTTACGCGCTTATTATTCTCTGCATAAATCACTTTTTAAAGGTTACCTTAAAGTAAGCTTGTATTTTTAAGCAGCATTAAAAAATGACTATGCAGGAGCGTGAAGGATGAAAAGAGCAGCTTTTAAGAAAGCATTCGGTATTGTAGTCGTAGTCTTGGTTTTGGCTTTCAATTATTCACCTGTTGTGCAGAATATTGTCCGTTTTCCTGCTGAATTGCAGATTTTTGAGGGAGAATCCCAGGTACTGCGCTTTGGTTTGCCTTTGCATGCGAAGATTACGGGCAAGAATGATATCAATGTTCTAAAATTCAATGGTAATTCATTAAAAGGTCAGAATAGTTATGACATTAGCAGACCGTTGACCATTGAACCGGTGAACCAAGGAAATGTAAGCCTTGATTTTTTGTTGTTTGGTTTCATACCTGTTAAGAAGCTGACAATTTCTGTTACCTCACCTAAAAAGCTGATTCCGGGAGGAAACTCTATAGGGGTATCCCTATATACAAACGGTGCATTGATAGTAGGAACCTCTGATGTAACAGATCCAGCTGGTATCACTCATTTTCCGGCTATTGATGCTGGACTCTTACCGGGTGATGTCATTGAAAAAGTGAATGGCATAGCGGTGAAGGATGCTGGACACTTATCACAACTGGTTAATAAAGTAAAAGGAAAATCTGTTGATCTGGAATGTAGAAGAAACAATCGTGTCTTTGTTGCTCGAATTCATCCAATTCAAGATGCTTCGGACTCAAAATATCGTTTGGGGTTGTGGGTTAGAGACAGCACTGCAGGAGTTGGAACTTTAACTTTTGTTGATCCTGAATCAGGGTATATGGGTGCACTTGGTCATGCTATCACTGATGTGGATACCGGTGCCTTGCTGTCTGTAAAAGACGGGGTGATTTCAGAATCCACTATCATAGATGTCAATATGGGAAAAAAAGGAATGCCGGGTGAGCTGGTGGGCAACTTCACCAACAACAGAAAAGTATTGGGGACGATTATTAAGAATACGAGCTTTGGTATTTATGGTAAAGCAACCCGGAAAATATCAAATCCGATTTATAATAACCCGATGCCCATAGCTTTTCAATACAATATAAAGCCGGGTAAAGCAACCATTTTAACTACCATTGATGACAAAGGAATTCAGGAGTATGAAATCCAATTGATTAAGATTAACAGGCAGGCTGTGCCTGGATCAAAAGGTTTGGTGCTGGAAATTACCGATCCCCGACTTTTGGAAAAGACCGGTGGAATTGTTCAAGGTATGAGTGGCAGTCCCATTCTGCAAAACGGAAGAGTGATAGGTGCAGTGACCCATGTTTTCGTAAATGATCCCAGAAAAGGTTATGGGATGTTTATTGAATGGATGTTAGAGGAAGCGAATAAAATTATTGATTAGAAAGAGAAGGATTGTTGTGTGAATATTTCCATATCCAGGCAGGAATCATTTTAATTTTGTCGAATAGCTTTAATAAGCTCTGCAAATAAGTCATGAGATTTATGAATAAGGGGTTAATAAATATAGGGGGTATATTTTATGAATGAGAGGATTACAGTGCTCATTGCCGATGACAATAAAGACTTTTGTGACATTATCGGCCAATATCTTTCCAAACATGACGACATTGAAGTTGTGGGTGTAGCCCATGACGGTGTCGATACCCTAAATCAAATTAGAAGATATCAACCTGACGTAGTAGTTCTTGATATCATCATGCCTCTTATGGATGGGCTTGGTGTATTGGAAAAGCTCAACCATGAGAGCATGGAAAACTTCCCCAAGATAATCATTCTTTCTGCAGTTGGACAGGATAAAATAACCCAAAGGGCCATCGCTTTAGGAGCCGACTATTATATAGTTAAACCTTTCGATCTGGAAGTATTTGTAAAACGAATCAGAGAGCTGGTGTCAGATGAATTTGGTTCACCGGATACCTCTTTATCAGCGTCTTTTCTGCCGAATGTCAACTTTTTGGAAAACAGTAAGGAACGTATTTTAGAAGCGGAAATTACCAACATCATACATGAAATAGGTGTGCCTGCCCATATTAAAGGATATCAATATTTAAGAGAAGCCATTACCATGGTTATCAATGACATGGAATTGTTAAGCGGTATTACCAAGGAGTTGTATCCAGGAATTGCCGAAAAATTTAATACCACTCCCAGCAGGGTGGAGCGTGCCATTCGGCATGCAATAGAGGTCGCCTGGAGCCGTGGCAGAGTGGATACCATAAACAGATTGTTCGGGTATACCATTCATGATGAAAAAGGAAAACCAACCAATGGTGAGTTTATTGCAATGGTGGCTGACAAGCTTAGAATGCAAAGCAAAATGCAAAGCAATTTTTAATAAATCGTACTAGGTGACCAGCCCAGATGGGCTGATAGAAGTGATTATGTAAATTGTTAGATAAAGAAAGCTCTATATTTGACAGGGTTCCTGTGAGAATATATGAGCTTTTTGTATTTTTGGTGCGAATAAATTGTAAGATATTGCTAATGATACTATTGAATACATTCTTAGGAGTTTGATAATTTTGATTCGTGGTTATGCAAAAAAAGACAAAAAGACTAAGAATTTAATCAACCGCTTAACAAATTCTGATATCGCAATCATTCTTCATAGAAACCTGGATGAAGTCGCAGCAATTCATCTTGCTGAATGTAAGGTGAAGGCAGTTATTAACTGTGAACAATCCATTGCCGGCACATTTCCAAATCAAGGTCCGCGGATTTTGCATGAAGCGGGGATTCCCTTGTATGACAATGTAAGCAAGGACTTCTTTGAACGGGTTGAAGAAGGCGACCTGATTGAAATAGCAGAGGATACCTTGTTTTTGAATCACTTGCCTGTCTGCCAGGTCAATTGTTTAACCGGTGAGGAGATGCGATGGTTAATGGAAAAGGCTTCCGAAAACATACGGGATGTGCTTCATAGTTTTATTGAAAACACTCTGGATTATGCGGGGAAAGAGAAGGATATTATTCTTTCTCCCATACAGTTGCCAATTATAAACGTAGACGTGAATGCTCGCCATGTACTTGTTGTAGTCCGAGGGAAAAATTATAAAGATGATCTAAAAGCTATCCGTTCATATATAGCGGAAACCAAACCCGTTATGATCGGGGTAGATGGCGGGGCAGATGCAATACTCGAATTCGGATGGAAGCCGGATATTATAATTGGAGATATGGATAGCGTCAGCAACCGTGCACTTACAAAATGCAATCAAATCATTGTTCATGCTTATCCGGACGGGCGGGCACCGGGGATGGAACGCATACGGGAACTGAAATTGGACGCAGAAGTTTTCGCTTACCCTGGCACCAGCGAAGATGCAGCCCTAATACTGGCTTATGAACAAAAAGCAGAGCTTATTGTTGCTGTAGGCAGTCATACAAATATGATTGATTTTTTGGAAAAGGGGAGAAGCGGGATGGCCAGTACTTTTCTTGTCAGACTGAAGGTAGGGTATAAGGTTATCGATGCCAAAGGCGTCAGTGAGCTCTATCGAAACAATATGAAGCCTTCTTATCTTGCTGCTTTGTTTGCAGCTGCGCTTTTTCCATTAGCCATGATTATAAACGTGTCGCCTCTTATCAGGGAATGGTATCAGCTGATTGCTCTTCGCTTGAAAATTCTAATAGGATTGTAGGTGATTGGAATGATCAACATCAAATTCTTTGTATTGCTTATTGTGGGGATTTTTCTTGCTTTGGGTTTGGGAATGATGATCGGTATTACATTAGAAAATCAAAATATAATAGAAAACCAGCAAACCCAATTGATTCATCAAATTGAAGATCATTTTGACAGTCTGCGCATCGAGACAGAGCAGATGAAATTGGAGCTCGAAAAGTTAGAGAATCAAAAATCACAGTTATATGAATTATCCTCACTATTGTTAACTGAACTGGTACAAGACAAGTTAAATGGAATACATGTAGGCATAATAAACTTTTCCAGTCAGGCTCCTATGAAAGAACTGTTAAGTTTCCTGGATTTGGCTGGTGCATCGGTTCAGTCTGCAGTAACCATATTTTCCAACGAGAGCGACAATAGTGAAACAATGATTCATGCTGCACAGCAACCTGATGAAATGATGTCTGCAATTATGCAAGAGTTGTTGTTTTGCATGAATTATGGTGTTTCCAGCCCCTTGGTTGAAGAAGCTGAAGGTTTGATGATAATTTCTCACATAGGGAATTATGATTTCCCTGTAGATGCAGTTATCTTAATCGGACGAGGATCGTCAATTCTTGAATATGACAGCATTTTTATTCAAAATGCAAAGGATGCAGGTGTTTCTTTGGTTGCAGTGGGTACGGGAGAAATGGAAGATGATGCGGTTTTAAAATACAAGTCCTTAGGAATATCAACAGTTGATCAGCTGGAATCCATTTATGGGAGGCTTGCCCTTACATCTATACTATCCGGTAATAGAGGGAATTTTGATTTTGACTCCGAAGGTCTGGATAGACTCCCCAAACCCTTGTTTTATCAAAGGTCCCTTTCTGAGATAAGAGGAGGACAAGCAACACACGGAGGGAATCTCCAATGAGCATAAATGGGTATGACATTGGAGTTGTCATTCCAGCATATAACGAGGGAGATCGAATAGAGCATACAATCAGAACATTATATCTTTTACATTATATTGACCGTATTCTTGTTGTAGATGATGGTTCTTTAGATAACACTGCTTTTATTGCTGCCGAAGCGGGAGCTGATGTATTATCTTTAACACAAAACAAAGGCAAAGCTTATGCAATGAAAAAAGGATATGAAACCATGCATACTCATATTCTCGTTTTTCTTGATGGTGATATTGGTGAAGGTGCAGATCAAATCACCAGTCTGGTTAAACCGATTTGTGAAGGCAAGGCAGCCGCTACCATCGCACGATTTCCAATGACCCCTGGAAAGGGAGGCTTTGGGCTTGTAAAAGCCCTGGCAGCATGGGGGCTGCAAGTCTTAACCGGAAGCAGCCTAAGCAGCGTTTTGTCCGGTCAGAGAGCATTTTTACATAATGTATTATCTTCTGATTTTTTTGATTATAAGGGATTTGGAGTTGAATTCGGAATGACGGTGGATATGTTATTGAAAAATATAAAAGTTCTGGAGGTTGATGTGAACATGACGCATCGTACAACAGGACGGGATATTCAGGGATTTTTGCATCGATTCCATCAATTCACTGATATTCTAAGGGTAATTCTAAAAAAATCAATAATGAACTCTCATTCGGGGGGATAAAACTTTATAAGGAGCAGGACGAAGATTGTATATTACTTTACTATTGCTTTCGTCAGCAATTTCAGGTTTCTCTTTTTATGCAATAAGAGGGCAAATTATGTATTTTCTGAAGCAAAAAAACGTGGTCCAGCGCAATTATGCAGGTGAACAGGTACTGGGAAGCGGCGGATTACTAATCCTAATTCCCTGCCTTTTGGCTGTCCTGCCAAGTTTTTTAATCAGTCCATCTCCACTGCTGCCTTTGTTTGTCATAATCATCCTGTCACTTGCTTTTTGTGGTATGTTGGATGATTTACTTGGTGATTCCTCTTCAAAAGGTTTAGCGGATCACATTAAAAACTTTCTTAAAGGGAGTTTTTCAACAGGCATACTGAAGGCAATAACCGGGGTTCTGATTGGCTTCTTACTGGCATGGCTTCGAAATAATGGATGGATTCTATTAATCTTGGATACATTTGTATTTGCTTTTTCAGTAAACACTGTCAATTTAATGGATCTGAGGCCTGGAAGGGCAATTAAGAGCTTTGCTGTCATTGTTTTTCTAATAGCGGTCTTTTCTGGTTTTTCCCAAATGCAGTATGTTATGCCGATAATTACTGTTTTGATGTTTTATATAAGAGGAGAGATGGAAGAAGTTTATATGCTGGGGGACATAGGATCAAATTTGCTTGGAGGAATTTTAGGATTTTATGGTGTTTTGGTTCTTACACCGGCGATAAAAGGAATTTTACTTTTCTTGCTTCTTTTTCTCCACTTGTTTACGGAGTTCCATTCTCTTTCTGCATCCATTGAAAATATCCCTCTATTAAAAAAAATTGATATGTTAGGAAGAAAACAAGAGGAAAGGTGAACCAATTCGTGTTAGAAGCATATGCAGGGAAAGTTTTGAAAATTTTATCTCAGGGTAAAGACATTACAGAAGTAATACTGGATACAGAGCATCCTGTAAAAAAAGCGTTAAACTACAATCGAATTACTGGCCAGGTATCAGTGGGGGATCAGGTAACGTTGAATACCACAGCTGCTTCCTTGTCTCTTGGCACAGGGGGTTATCATTTTGTAATGGCTAATCACACTCTGGCGAAATTATCCATGTCTCCAGAAGGACATGGAATGAAGGTACGATATACACCTTCGCAGGTTAAGGTTTCCTTTATCGAAGAAGAGTTTGCTCAGCAAAAGGCAATTTTTGACACTCCGTTGAATTTGGCAGGCAGAATAGTCTGCTTCGGGGAGTTACATAGTATGATTCCACCTCTTTGTGCCTTTTTTAAGTATTTTTCTAAAATCAACCTTCGGATTGGTTATATTATGACAGATCATGCAGCTCTTCCTATGGCTTTCAGTAAAAATATTGCATATTTAAAAGAATGCAGTATTCTCGATACCGTCATAACAATAGGGAATGCTTTCGGAGGTGATGTGGAATGTGTTAATATTTATACCGGTATGCAAGCAGCTTCAGCTATTCAAAAATGTGATATCATTCTGGTCTCTATGGGGCCTGGGATTACAGGAACAGGCACCCGTTATGGTTTTTCTGGACTGGACATGGGATTATATCTGGATTTAGCTTATCGTTATGGAGGGAAGTGCTTCTTTATTCCTAGAATCAGTTTTGCAGAAACACGTGCTCGTCATTATGGGATCAGCCATCATTCTTTGACTATACTAAAAGATATTGTGCAATCACCTATTTCAATCATCCTGCCCAGCCTGAAGAAGGATAAGATGAGGTTTTTATATCAACAACTGCAGGAGAACAGTTTGCATGGTAAACATCATATATTTATCACAGACGGCAGAGAGATTCGCAATGCAATGGAACACTATGGAATCTCTGTCACAACTATGGGCAGAGGAATGATGGAAGATCCAGCATTTTTTTATACGATCGGAGCGGTAGCAAAAAAAGCATTGTCAACATTTTGCTCTTCGAGCAGGGTTATAAAATAAGCTTGTCTGTCATAGTTATCAGTATACTGGTTTGATAGGGGGCACAACAGGTGCTGAAACGATTAAGGACCGATATTATTCTACATATGCAAAAAAAAATAACCCTGTACCTAATCGTTTTATTCGCAATCTTGACTGGAATTGCTTCCGGCATTTTTACTGCCGGTGCTATGACAATTGATCAGAAGCTTGCATTAGGCAGCTATTTAGAAACATTTTTTCAACAAAACATCCATGAATCAGTTAATCGTAATGCAGTATTTTGGCAATCTACAAAGCAAAATATTCAGTGCTCGTTTATTATCTGGCTGGCAGGTTTTGTGCTGTTTGGAATCCCATTTGTATTCCTTTTTGTAGGTATACGAAGCTTTTTTATTGGTTTTGCGGTTGGTTTTCTTTTGGAACAATATCGAGTAGGCGGTTTTTTGTTTTCATTGCTCTGCATTTTCCCGCAAACATTGATCTATCTTAGTGGATTTCTGTTAATCGGAGTAATCGCTATGGAGAATTCGATGGAACGTTTCAAAAATAGAAAAACCACTCTGCCCAGAGAACAGATAAAGAGAGAAACGATGCAATATATTATGAAAACAGTAATTTTGTTGCTGTTTTTAACAATTGGAAGCTTATTGGAAGCCTATGTTACTCCCGCATTTTTCGGCTTGTTTAAATGGGTATTTAATTGAAATCAGAAGTCTTATGTAATTATTAGAGGATTTTTTGTATTTTTGTTGAATACTAATTTTGGAAAGTTATCCGTTTTGGTAAATTCAGGAGGATATTTAAATGAATTTTTATTTCGATACATATACTGCATACCTGAAATCAGAAAGAAACCTTTCCGCCAACACACTGGAGTCCTATTTATCGGATGTCAGGCAGCATATTGAGTTTTTACTTTCAAAGAATATTTTTGATATCAATCATTCCTCTAACGCAATCATCTTATCTTATATGCTTTATCTGGAGAAGGAAGATATGGCGCCGGCCACGATTCTCCGCAAACTTTCCTCTTTGAGAAGTTATTACAAATATTTATTGACACAGCGTCTGATAAAGAAGGATCCTACAACTAACCTGCAACCACCTAAAAATGAAAGAAAAATTCCAAGTGCACTCACCTTTTATGAAGCAACCCGCCTGTTGAGTCAACCCCGAGGGAAGGATTTTAAATCTTTAAGAGATAAAGCCATGCTAGAACTGCTCTATGCTACCGGCATCCGTGTATCCGAATTGATTGCTCTTAACCTGGAAGATATCAATATAAAGATAGGCTGGCTCAAATGCATCGGTCAAGCCTCCAGAGAACGGATTATTCCAATTTCCTCTGCTGCAATTCATCACCTGGAAAATTATTTGAAAGAAGCTAGAAATAAGCAGGTGCAGGA
Organism: Clostridiales bacterium; assembly: GCA_012837325.1. GTDB lineage: Bacteria > Bacillota > Clostridia > Caldicoprobacterales > DTU083 > DURK01. Next base: position 43,306 of record DURK01000123.1, on the reverse strand, counting down.
TAAAAGTGAAATGGCTCTGTTTGTTAATGTACATGGAAAGAGAATGACACGGCAGGGTTTTTGGAAAATTATCAAACAATACAAAGAATCAGCCAATATCGATAAGGAAATCACTCCGCATACGCTGAGACATTCTTTTGCTGTTCACTTAATGGAAAGCGGGGCGGATATCCGATCTGTTCAAGAAATGCTGGGACATTCCGATCTCTCTACCACTCAAATTTACAGCCAGATGCAGTTGGAAATGAAAAAAGATACTTTTATCAAGCCCCATCCAAAATCATAACCTGGATGGGCTTTGTTTTTATGTAATTGAAACCATTAGAATCTGGTTATTATAACTATATGATGTTACAGGAGGAAATCTATGATTGACAGAGTAATTTTAATCGTTATGGATAGTGTAGGCGTTGGGGAATTGCCAGATGCTTCTGACTTTGGTGATCAAGGAAGTCATACGCTGGGAAACATAATAAAAAAAATGGATGGTCTTGAAATACCCAACCTGGTTAAGCTGGGGATTGGAAACATAAGAGACATTGGAATTCCATACTACCATTCGTCACCAGTTGGTAACTTTGGCAAGGCAAATGAAAAATCAAAAGGCAAGGATACAACAACCGGTCATTGGGAAATTGCCGGAGTTCAGCTTAGTCAGCCTTTTCCAGTTTACCCCAGCGGCTTTCCGCTTGAAGTCATGGATGCTTTTCACAAAGCAACCAATACCCTCAGCCTATGGAATCAACCCGCTTCCGGAAGCGAAATTATAAATTTACTGGGAGACGAGCATATACAAACCGGGAAATTGATTGTGTATACGTCTGCGGATAGTGTTTTTCAAATCGCTGCCCATGAAGATTTCGTTCCAGTAGAAAAACTCTATGAATACTGTCAGGCAGCGAGGGAAATACTGAAGGGAAAACATGGAGTAGGCAGAGTGATTGCACGACCTTTTATCGGTACATCAGGGAAATATGTCCGAACTGACAAAAGGAAGGATTTTTCTTTACCCCCAGTTGCGCCTACTATTTTAGATGTATTAACTGAGAATGGCATTCCTACTACCGGTGTAGGAAAAATAAGTGATATTTTTGCAGGCAGAGGGCTCAAGAATTCTATTAAGACAAAAAGCAATGAGGACGGAATAAACGAAACGCTGCAGCTCATTCAAAGTGAAACCAAAGGCTTGATTTTTACCAACTTGGTGGATTTTGATATGCTGTATGGACACCGGAACGATGTTAAGGGCTACGCCCATGCACTTGAAACCATGGACAGGAGAATTCCACAATTAATGGATTCTCTAAGTGAAAATGATGTTTTAATTTTGACTGCAGATCATGGCTGCGACCCAACCACTGCCAGTACGGATCATTCCAGAGAGTACATACCGGTTTTGGTATACGGGCATTCCTTAACAAAGGGTGTTGATCTAGGCGTACTTGATAGCTTCAGCGACATTGGTGCAACCGTTCTGGATTTACTGGGAGTTGAGCCTTCATTACATGGAATCAGCTTTAAATCCAAAATTAAGATTTAGATTTTTAAAGGTTTCTTGACTCTTCTGCAGTGAATTCAGCCAGTAACACCTTCGAATAACAACCATCCTTGTTGGAAAACCTATTGTTAGAAAAAGCCGATAAGGAGGGAAAAAATGAGGAAATTTCGTAACAGCTTTTTTTCATTGATACTCGTTATTTTGCTTGTCATGTCAAATGCTGTTGTAGCTTTCGCAGAACAGCCGCCATTTGATGTTCAGGCAAAATCTGCAATACTGATGGATTACGAAACTGGCACCATATTATATGAAAAGAATTCTCACGAAAAACTACCTGTTGCAAGTTTGACCAAAATTATGACTATCTTACTTGCTCTTGAAGCTGTCGATGAAGGGAAATTAAGCTTGGATGAACCTGTTCAAATCAGTGAACTTGCTGCTTCAATGGGCGGTTCTCAGGTATTCCTGCATGAAGGAGAAACACTGACAGTGGAAGCATTGCTCAAGGCTGTCGTAATAGCTTCCGGCAACGACGCCAGCGTTGCATTGGCAGAGAAGATCTCAGGCACCCATGAGGTTTTTGTATCCAGAATGAATGAGCGTGCGAAGGAGTTGGGTATGACAAACACCAGCTTTGCCAATGCGACCGGACTTCCTGCTGATAATAATTATTCGACAGCACATGATGTAGCCTTAATGTCGCAAGAACTTCTTAAGCATCCGTTGTTTTTCCGCTGGAGCACCATTTGGTGGGATACCTTAGAGGAAAGTCAAAACAAAACCGAATTGGCCAATACCAACCGCTTGATTCGATTTTATGATGGAGCGGATGGTGTAAAAACGGGCTCTACACAAGAAGCTGGTTATTGTTTGTCTGCAACCGCCAAGCGTGGAAATATGCGGTTGTTGGCTATCGTATTAAATGCCCCTTCTACCAAAGTAAGGTTTTCGGAATCAACCAAAATGATGGATTACGGATTTGCCAATTATGAAGTGGTATCAGTTTTGAAAAATGGTCAAATAGTAGAGAGTGATGTTGTTGTCTTCGGGGGAAGAGAAGAGCGAATCAACGGCATCGTTTCACAAAATGCTGCGTTTCTAGTAAAAGTCGGAGAATCCAAAGAGTTTGATAAAGAAGTAGTTGTGGAAGAAAAGATTCAAGCACCTTTACTACAGGGTGATAAAATTGGAACATTGACCATAAAACAGGGAACAAAGGTTTTACAAACCTTGGATATTGTATCGGATCGGAATGTTCAAAAAGCAAATGTATTTGACTATTTCAAGAAAATATTTAATAACTGGATAAGAAAACAGACCTGAAGATGATCCAAGAGATACCAAACCAGATAAAAAAGTGTGCTAAGGCGCACTTTTTTATGCTATAATGAGGTGAATGTTTTTTGGAGGAGAACAAATGTTTCGACAGCCTATGGAAATTATACTCAGTTTACCAGCTGTATTTCTTGCTTTGTCTTTTCATGAGTTTGCTCATGCATGGACTGCAGATAGGCTGGGAGACGATACACCAAGAAAGCATGGTCGCCTCACACTGGCTCCTTTGGTTCATATTGATTGGATGGGGCTGGTTTTATTTGCTTTATTTGGGTTTGGGTGGGCCAAGCCCGTACAGGTCAACCCATCCAAGTTTCGAAAAAAGAGACTCGGAGATATATTGGTTGCTTTATCGGGACCTGCTGCCAATCTTCTGACAGCAGTTATAGCAGTCTTTTTGTATGTTGCACTGTCCGCATTCGCACCAAATTATCCTGCAGTGGATACAATCCTTGCTATAACAGATTACATAATATATCTCAATATTGTTTTTTGTTTGTTAAATCTTTTGCCTATCCCACCTTTGGATGGATATCGGATAATCAAGAATTTGTTCTTTCGATCGAACATTCGTTTATTTTTGCTTTACGAGCGGTATGGAACCTATATTTTGATTGCCTTTTTGCTTCTGGGATTATTTGATACCGCAGTCAGCATTCCTGCGTATGCTGTTTATCGATTTTTGGTTTCAAATGGTATGAAGTTATTAGGTCTGTAGCAATCCATGAAGGTGGTAAGACGATGTCCTATCTTGTTAAATTGCAGCAGTTTGAAGGTCCATTGGATCTCTTGCTTCATCTAATTTCCAAATCCAAAGTTCAAATTGAGGAAATTTCCATAGCTGAAATCACAGAGCAATATCTAGACACCTTGCAGATGATGGATCAGTTCGATATCGAAGTAGCAAGCGACTTCTTGGTCATGGCGGCAACCTTATTGCATATTAAGTCCTGTATGCTTGTCCCCAAAGTCAAGCAGGAACCGGAGCTGTCTCTGGAAGACGAAAGTGATCCAAGACAGGAGTTGATTACAAGACTACTGGAATACAAGAAATATAAGGAGGCAGGAGTGCGCTTGCGGGAACGAGAATCCTGTTTCTCAAACATGTTCTTTAAGCTGCCTGAGGAAAGGCTTCAAGCAGATAACAAAGAAGTTTTTCCTGCTGATTTGGACATCCGTATGCTGCAAGATGCATTGTATGAGCTTCTTCATTCCAGGAGAAGCAGTATTCGTGAAAGACAACCAATGGTACATGAGATTAAACGAGATCCCATTACAATCAAAGAAAAAGTGAGCAGTCTCAAGAAGTATTTTTCCAGTCGCTTCCAAACCACTTTTTTTGAAATGTTCCAGAACCAATTTGACCGCGAAGAAATCATTGTAACCTTTCTAGCTTTATTGGAGCTATTAAAGGATAACTTTATTGATGTCAGTCAAGCTTACCCCTTTGGGGATATCGTGATTAAGAGGAGAACATATAATGGATGAAAGGGAAATAATAGGTGTTATAGAATCCATTCTATTTGTGTCCGGCGATCCGGTAAGTGCAAAAGAAATCAGCAGGATACTGGATTTGGATGTTCGATTGGTTCGTAAATATATAAAGAAAATGATTGATAGTTTTCAATTGGAACAGCGCGGACTGCAGATTGTTATGGTTAACGACACCTACCAGCTGGCTACCAAGCCAGAGTACAGCGAATATATTGAACGATACTTAGGACAGGTGCATAAACAAAATTTGTCTCAAGCTGGTTTGGAAACCCTTGCTATTATTGCCTATCAGCAGCCTGTTACAAAAGCGGACATTGAAGCAATAAGAGGGGTGAAGTGCGACTATATCGTAAACACCCTGGTAAACAGGGGTTTTATCCATGAAGTAGCCAGAATGGATGCGCCGGGCCGGCCTATTCTGTATGGCACCACCGACCTTTTTTTGAGAAGCTTTGGATTAACGACCTTGAAAGAATTACCACCATTGGAAGCAGAGCAACACCATCAAACTGTATTATTTTCAGAATTTGAGAAAAAATAGGAAAAACAGCTTGGAGTGTATTCTCTTGGTTCTTTATTTATTTTTGTTTTTCCTTTTATTATCTCTTGTACTACTTTTTTTGAAAGTTCAAATAGAAATCAAGGTTATTATCAAAAATGGCAGAAATTTTTCCTTTTTGATTATTCGGCTGCTTCGTTTGATCCGATTGCGCTTGAATCTGTCCGTAGATAGAGATGGAAATAGACTGTTTTCACTGTCCATACGCAAAACGGATACGGATAGTGAGAAGAAGACTACTGTGGAGCAGGCTTGGAACTATATAAAAAAAATAGTTCGTTTTTATAGCAGCAACATTGAGCAAATTAATATTATGAAAAAATATATCAATATCAATAACTTTTCGATCCGAACCAGAATTGGTACTGGAGATGCAGCTACCACTGCTTTGTCTATTGGTGGGTTTTATGCTTTTTTTTCACTCTTAAGCCGTCATTTTGATGAATACTATCATTTGAAAAAACATGATCTGGATATCCTGCCTTATTTTCAAGGTCCTTTGTTTGATCTTGATCTGGATTGCATAATCAATTTTAAAATCGGTCATATTATTACTACGGGAATGAAAATGCTCACGAAAAAGATAAAGGCGGTGTAATGATGTCTGAACATCCTATTGAAAATGTGATGAAGACCACCATGGAAAATCTTAAGGAAATGATAGATGTAAATACCATTGTAGGCGATGCAGTGGAGACTGCAGAAGGGACGGTTATTGTCCCTATATCAAAAGTGTCCTTTGGATTTATTGCAGGTGGCGGTGAATACAAGGAAGAAGGTGCTTCCAAAAAGGCATTTGGCAATGGCAGTGGAAACAGCAACGGTTCTGCAGATGGAGAAGCAAAGGAAATGCCATTTGCGGGTGGCAGTGGAGCAGGAGTTTCAGTTAACCCCATTGCTTTTTTGGTAGTAGGGGAGGACAAGATCAAGCTGCTTCCTGTACAGTATAATTCAACAGTTGATCGAATTGTCGAGCTGGTACCCAGTGTGGTCGGTGAGCTTCAAAATATGATTGGCAAGGGTCAGAACAAAGCCAAGGATAAAAAAACTGAGACCATTATAACTAACGTACCACAACAGTAATCATGTTGTATGGATATGCAGAAAAATCAACGCCATAACAAGTAAGAGTTTTACTTATTGATAAAAGCGGCTGGCAAGCCGCTTTTCTTATTATAAATCAATCTGGAAAGGGAGCTGCTATCTTGAAAACTGTAAAATTCATACTGGTGACAACTATATTGTTCGTGTATACTATCATTGGTGTCGCAGCCTATACTCCTCGAACCAGCGGAAAAGCATCCATATTGATGGATGGCAAAAGCAACCGTATATTATATGAAAGCAACTGCAGAGAAAAGTTGCCTATGGCGAGTACTACAAAAATCATGACTGCTGTTGTTGCGTTGGAACATGGGGAGTTGGATGAACTAGTTACCATTCCTTTGGAAGCCTCCGGAATCGAAGGTTCTTCTATATGGCTTTCTGCGGGCGAAGTCCACACCCTTGAGGATTTGCTGTATGGTTTAATGCTGCGTTCCGGTAATGATGCAGCAACTGCCATTGCCATCCATATCGGAGGCTCAGTGGAAGGGTTTGTTGCGATGATGAACGAAACAGCGAAAAAAATCGGTGCATATGATACCCATTTTGTCAATCCCCATGGTTTACACCATGATGAACATTATACGACAGCTTATGACTTGGCCCTTATCGCCTCTTATGGATTAAAAAATCCGGATTTTGAGTCGATCGTATCCGCTAAATACCATACTATGCCTTGGGAAGGACATGAATGGGATCGTGCGATGAGAAATAAAAACAGGATGCTGTGGACTTATGAAGGAGCCAACGGGGTAAAGACCGGTTATACGAAAAAGGCAGGCCGTTGCTTTGTTGGTTCATCAAAAAGAGAAGATATGCAACTGATTGCTGTGGTGCTGAATTGCGGACCTATGTTTGAAGAAAGTGCGGCTCTGATGGATTATGGCTTTGCGAATTTTCGAAGTGTATCAATAGTAGAACAAGGACAATTCCTGCAAAATATTCCTGTCATTCAAGGAACGTGTGAAGAAGTAGAGTTGTTGGCAGAACAGGAGTATTCCGTTGCCTTAAATGAGATGGAAGAAAAGCAGATTCGAACAAGGTTGATATTGCCCGCTGAGCTGACAGCTCCTGTTAAAGCAGGTCAATGGATCGGATCTCTTCAGATTTATCACAACCATGAATTATTGAAAGAGATACCGATTGTTACCGGACAAGCTGTGGAAAAGAAAACGATATGGAACTTTTTCCGTAGAATGGTCAACTTATGGAGGTAGGATAAGGAATGCGGCTGCAGAAGTATATGGCCCTTTGTGGTGTGGGTTCCAGAAGGAAATCTGAGGATTTAATCAGACAGGGCAGGGTTTACCTGAACGGCAAACAAGTAGTGGAAATGGGGACTCTTGTTGACCCCAGAAATGATAAGGTTTTACTAGATCAAAAGCAAATCTTGATCCCTGTTGAAGACAAAATATATATTCTTTTAAATAAACCATCTGGAACCATTACTTCTGTAAAGGATCCTCAAGGCAGAGAAACCGTGCTGGATCGAATCGGATGGAAAGGGAGCCGAATCTATCCTGTTGGGAGATTGGATTATGAAACGGAAGGAGCTCTAATACTAACCAATGATGGCGATTTCGCCTTTGCCTTGACCCATCCAAAATATCAGGTTGAAAAGGAATACTATTGTATCGTCAAAGGCTCACCCAAGTCAAAGGCTGTGAACCGATTAAGGCAAGGTGTCAACATAGGGGATTTTGTTACCTCACCAGCGGAAATTAAGTATATGGGAAGTAAGAATGGGAATGCAGAATTTCGTCTGGTGATACATGAAGGGAAAAATCGACAGGTTCGCAGGATGTTTGAAGCGGTAGGCCATCCAGTACTATATCTTAAAAGAGAACGAATTGGAAGTATTACACTGGATAAACTTAAACCTGGATTTTGGCGGTACCTTTCAAAGGAAGAGATAATAGAGCTAGTAGATTCAATAGGGGGAACGTATAAAAATGGTTCATTTTAGAAGAATGAGATTAAGCGATCTGGATCGGATCTACCGTGATCCGGAGATCCGACCACTGATTACAACATCTTATAAGGGAAACAGCTTCGCAGTCATAATTGAACAAGAGGGAGATATAATTGGCGGAGTCTCCGGTTATGCGGTGGATAATGCTGCATTTGTGCTAACTATGGTTTTAAAGGAAGTTGGTGAGTATTCAGCATACATTGATGGTCTAATCCGTTCTTTAATCCACTTTCTTGAATTGGATGGACTGGATTTATTGCTCATTAAAGGAGATGGGGATGAGTCTCTATATTCCTCTATTGGATTTCATAAACTGCATGGTACGGAGAAATTCTTGGATAAGCAGAAGGAACAGATACAAGAGGCTTTTCAAGAGGGAACCATTTATTGGATAGATTTGAGAAAATTTTTCGCAAAACACCAAAAGTAATAGAACCAGGGAGGAAAACAAGGAATAGATGTAGAATAAAATAAAATTGGCTTAAATTTTACGAAAATCCTGTCTCTTATATACTTCACATATTTTGATACTTTTCACCAGGAGGTTAATCAATGTCTACTGAACAAAAAATCAGAGAAATGCAGAACAAAAAGCGATCTCTGCAACAGGGCGGTGGTGTGAGCAGAATCGAAAAACAGCATAAAAGCGGTAAGCTGACTGCACGGGAAAGAATTGAAAAATTGGTAGACCCGGGCAGTTTTGCTGAAGTCGACAGCTTTGTTACGCATCGCTGTACAGAATTTGGCATGGAGAAGGAAAATGCTCCTGCTGATGGTGTCATCATTGGATATGCTACCATCAACAACCGGCCTGTATACCTATATTCTCAGGACTTTACCGTTCGAGGAGGTTCTCTGGGGGAGATGCATGCAAAAAAAATTACCAAGATCATGGATATGGCCATGAAGATGGGCTGTCCTATTCTTTGTATCAATGACTCCGGCGGAGCACGCATTCAAGAAGGAATCGACAGTCTAAGCGGTTATGGAGAGATTTTTTTCCGTAACACCATGGCTTCCGGAGTCATTCCACAGATTTCCGTGATTCTCGGACCTTGTGCTGGTGGAGCTGTTTATTCTCCTGCTCTTACTGACTTTATCTTTATGGTTGATCATATCAGCAAGATGTTCATCACCGGTCCGCAGGTTGTGCAGGCAGCTACAGGTGAACAGGTTACAGAGGAAGACCTAGGGGGAGCACAGACCCATAATCAGGTAAGCGGTGTAGCGCATTTCAAGTATTCAACCGAAGAGGAATGTTTTACAGGAATACGTTCTCTTCTATCTTATCTTCCACAAAACAACCTAGAGGACACCCTTATTTACAATAGCAACGATGATTTAAATCGTCTGGCTCCAGAGCTCAACTCCATCATTCCAGATAATCCAAACAAATCTTATGATGTCAAGGAAGTTATTCGGCATATAGTGGATAATGGTGAATTTTTGGAAGTCCAATCTTTATTTGCCCAAAATATAGTAGTCGGGTTTGCACGACTCAATGGAAGGTCCATTGGGCTTATTGCAAATCAGCCAAAGGTGAAAGCTGGAGCATTGGATATTGACGCTTCCGATAAAGCAGCACGTTTTATTCGTTTCTGCAATTGCTTCAACGTCCCCATTGTTACCCTGACAGACGTTCCAGCCTTCCTTCCCGGTATAGATCAAGAATACAATGGCATAATCAGACATGGGGCGAAACTTCTTTATGCCTATTCAGAAGCAACTGTGCCAAAGGTTAATGTTATCCTGCGCAAAGCCTATGGTGGTGCCTATATTGCCATGAGCAGCAAGCATTTAGGAACGGATCTGGTGTATGCATGGCCGACGGCTGAAATTGCAGTAATGGGGCCGGAAGGTGCTGCCAATATTATTTTTCGAAAAGAAATTGAAAAGGCAGAGGATCCTGTAGCCAAACGCCAGGAAAAGATACAGGAATACCGCGATCGCTTCACCAATCCATATGCTGCTGCTGCCAGAGGATATATTGATGACGTTATTGAACCAGAAGCGACCAGGCCTCGTTTGATAAGTGCATTGGAAATGCTGCAAAGCAAAAGAGAAACCAGGCCGCCTAAAAAGCATGGCAATATTCCCCTATAAAAAAGAAATGCCATTTCAAAGCGAGGTGTTACCGTGGTGGAAAAAATAAAGTATCAAGTTGTTGAAATATCAGAAGTTGGAGTCATGGAAGACGATGAATTCATTGCAGTCATAACTGCCGCAATCGCCGCATCCCTGAAACGAACTGCTCATTCCATAATTGTTCGGTCGATACAGCAGACTCCTACCACTTCGCCGGTATGGAATAGAGCTGCAAGATACGATTTAACTGCGAACAAATTATAAACAATTGCATCTAAGGAGGAAATACAATGCGTAGATTCATGATAAATGTAAATGGAAAGTCCTATGAAGTAGAGGTGGAGGAAATTCTGGATGGCGTTTCTGCAGCTCCTGCAGTGCCCCTTGCTCCTGTACCTGCAGTTGTATCTCAGCCAGTACCACAAACTGCACCTTCCCAACAATCAGCTGCTCCTGCTGCTCAACCTAAGCCTGCTGAGCAGCCTCAAGCTGCTGCTGTGAGTCCGGTAAAGGCTGGTTCTGTTCAGGTAAAAGCGCCCATGCCAGGTACCATCCTTGACATCAGAATGCAAGCCGGCGACAGTATAAAAAAAGGACAGGTTGTTTTGATACTGGAGGCTATGAAAATGGAAAATGAGATTATGGCTCCGCAGGACGGCATAATTTCATCTATCCAAACCAGCAAAGGTACCTCAGTCAATTCCGGAGACCTGCTCTTCACCATAAACGAATAATCAACAGAACGACAGATAAACCAGGAGGCAGCGATTATGGCAAAAGTTCAAATAACGGAAACCGCTTTTCGAGATGCTCATCAGTCTCTCATTGCAACACGAATGACAACTGAAGAAATCCTACCTATTGCAGAGCTGATGGATCAGGTTGGCTATTATTCCCTTGAAGTTTGGGGCGGGGCTACCTTTGATTCCTGTCTTCGCTTTTTAAATGAAGATCCTTGGGAACGATTGAGGAAAGTTCGTAAAGCTGTAAAGAACACCAAGCTGCAGATGTTGCTGCGCGGGCAAAATATTCTCGGATACAAACATTACCCTGATGATGTATTGATTGAATTTGTGAAACGGGCTGTAGGAAACGGTATTGACATCATACGTATTTTTGATGCTTTAAATGACATTCGTAACCTGGAGACTGCCATGTCAGCTACCGTTAAGGAAGGAGCGCATGCTCAGGCAGCTTTGTCTTATACTACAAGTCCGATTCATAATATTCCGCATTATATTGATCTGGCAAAAAAATTGGAAGCAATGGGTGCTAGTTCACTCTGTATTAAAGACATGGCTGGATTGCTTAAGCCATATACTGCCTTTGAGTTGGTTTCCGAATTAAAACAGGCTGTAAAAATTCCCATTGATGTTCACTCTCATTATACCAGCGGGCTGGCATCAATGACCTACATGAAGGCAATAGAAGCTCGTGCAGACATTGTGGACTGTGCGATTTCACCAGTTGCAATGGGTACTTCCCAGCCGCCGACTGAGCCTTTGGTTGCCTCACTACAAGGAACGGACTATGACACAGGGTTGAATCTGGATATCCTAAATGAGATAGCAGATTATTTCAAGCCTCTTCGTGAAAAATATATACAATCCGGTCTTTTGGATGCAAAGGTATTATCAGTGGATGTCAATGCATTGATATACCAAGTTCCCGGAGGAATGCTCTCCAACCTTGTTTCACAGCTTAAGCAGCAAGGAAAAGAAAATAAACTGGATGAAGTCTTGAAAGAAGTACCGAGAGTCAGGGAAGATCTGGGATATCCTCCTCTCGTAACACCAACCAGTCAAATAGTAGGAACCCAGGCTGTTTTAAATGTTATTACGGGTGAACGATACAAAATGGTGACAAAGGAAACCAAGGCATATGTACGAGGTGAATACGGCAAGCCCCCGGTTGAGATCAAAGAAGAGATTCAGCGTAAAATAATTGGTGATGAGCAGCCTATTACCTGTCGTCCCGCTGACTTGATCAAGCCTGCTTTAAAGGAATATAGAAAGGCAATTAAGGGATATATGGAGCAAGAAGAGGATGTACTGTCTTATGCTTTATTCCCTCAGGTAGCGGAACAATACTTCAAGTATCGCCAAGCAGAAAAATATGGAATTGAAAGTACACAGGAAAATTACACCTATCAGATTCATCCAGTCTGAATGACGGTCAGTCAAATTTTCTTATTTCAGGAATGATGGTAGAGTGGAATAAACTCTTTAACCCTGGCAGTAGAATTAGAATAGATACCTATAATGGAAAGGGCCTTAAGATTTGAAAAGGCTCTTTCTAATATAAGGAGGGAACAAGTTATGGACTCTTTTTATATTATTGATGGTCATTGTGACACAATTGAAATTATCGCGGATCAAGGACTGAATATGTTTCAAGAACAGAAATGTCAGGTTACCCTGGAAGGCTTAAAAATGGGAAAAGTAGGCCTTCAATTTTTTGCTGCTTTTGTTGCTCCCAAAGGAAGCCGACCTTGTCTTCAGAGGGGTTTGAAATTGATCGACGCATACCATGCTATGACTGACCAATACCAGCACAGCTTTCAAAGAGTGTTAAAATTTGATGATATCGCCCAGGCTGTACAACAGGGCAAGATAGGGTCAATGCTCACTGTAGAAGGCGGGGATGTCTTAGAGGGGGAATTGCTGAATCTTCGTATTCTGTATTCCCTGGGTGTAAGAGCAATGACATTAACCTGGAATTATCGAAATGAAATTGCAGATGGGGTCTTGGAAAGCAGGTCAAAAGGAGGATTGTCGTCGTTCGGACATGATGTAATCAATGAAATGAACAGACTGGGTATGTTGATAGATGTATCTCATCTTTCTGAGAATGGGTTTTACTCTGTTTTGGAAGCTTCCAAAAAACCGGTTGCGGCCACCCATTCGAATGCATGGGCTCTTCAGCCCCATCCAAGAAACTTGACAAACGATCAAATCAAATCCCTGGCCAATTCAGGAGGAGTGATGGGAATTAATTTTTATCCCGACTTTTTATCCGGCCAACAAGCAAGTCTGAATGATATTATCCGTCATATTGAATATATTATAGATCTGGCAGGAATAGATGTGGTTGTTTTCGGTTCAGATTTTGATGGTATTGAAAGACTGCCGGAGGGAATCAGCGGGCCCCAACACTTTGAAAAGGTTATCAATGCTTTATTCAAACGCAATTATAAGGAAGAAGACGTTAGAAAAGTAGCATACAAGAATTATCTCAGGCTGTTAAAAGACATACTTTAGGATTTCCTATTGTACTAAGGAGGCTGGTAAAATAATGGCTCAGGTAACAAATGGCAGCAGGGCAGATCTTCATAATCATACAACAGCATCAGATGGATTGCTAAAGCCGGCGCAGTTGGTTGAGTATGCAGCTCGAAAAAGCCTTGGTGCTCTGGCTATAACAGATCATGATACCACTGATGGCATTGATGAAGGGCTAGCAGCAGGCAAGATACAAAAAATAGTAGTGGTACCTGGAATTGAGATCAACACGCAGCTTGGCAGCGATGAAATACATATTTTAGGCTATTATATAGATTGGAAATCGTCACTTCTTCAGAACGTACTGTCAGAGATGAAGGAAATCAGGAAAAGTCGTGCTGAAATCATGGTGCAAAAGCTAGTTGCGCTCTATGGATTTGATATCAGCAATGAGGAAGTACAACATCAAGCGAAGGATGGAACAGTTGCCAGACCGCACATCGCCCGTGTACTAATATCAAAGGGTATTGTTCAGGACGTGAATGAAGCTTTTGAAAAGTATATTGGTAATCACTGTCCAGCTTATGTTGAGCGTTACCATTTAACACCGAAAGAAGGTATTCAACTGATCCATCGCATCGGAGGTGTAGCCGTGCTTGCACATCCTGGTTTGATGCATAATCACGGGCTAATAAATGATCTGATAAAGTGCGGGATTGAAGGAATAGAGGTATATCACAGCAGACATACCTTGCAGCAAACGAAAAACTTTGAAGATATTGCCAAACAAAATGAATTATTGATCACTGGGGGAAGTGATTGCCATGGCGAATTATTTGATGGAATGCCTATTATTGGTGATGTTACAGTGGGAATGGAAGAGGTGAAAGCCTTAAGAAATATGGCTGCAAGGAAAGCAATGAATAATTGCAAGTCCTAAGCTTCATTTATGCATAGACATTGAATAATAATCATGTTATAATACAAAGAATTGATGGATTCACACATAAATCTTTCATTCAGGAGGCTATCCATACATGATTTTATCTCAAAAAAACCTAAATATTTCGGAGTCGTTAACCCTTGCCATCGATGCCAAAGCAAAAAAGATGCTATCAGAAGGGTACGATGTAATTGGATTTGGAGCAGGAGAACCGGATTTCCCCACACCGGATTATATCATTCAAGCTGCCAAGAATGCATTGGATCAAGGTCTTACCAGGTATACTCCTTCATCAGGCATCCTTCAGTTGAGAAAGGCAATATGCAGGAAGTTGGAAAGAGACAATCATATTGTCTATACACCTGATGAAATTATTGTTTCCAATGGAGCCAAGCACTCCTTATATAATATTTTCCAGGCGATTTTAAACCCGGGGGACCAGGTTCTGATTCCGAAGCCTTATTGGCTCAGCTATCCGGAAATGGTAAAGATGGCAGATGGAATACCTGTTTTTATTGATACGAAAGAAGAAAATTGTTTTAAAGTTACCAGAGATGATATAGAGAAGGCAATTAATCCCAATACCAAAGCCATTATTCTAAACAGCCCGAGCAATCCAAATGGATGTGTTTATAAGAAGGAAGAGCTGGAAGTGATAGCAGAACTTGCTGTGAAGCGAGGGCTTTTCATTGTTTCCGATGAAATCTACGAGGAAATGGTCTATGATGAAACACAGCACGTCAGCATTGCTTCTCTTAATGATAAGGTGAAGGAGTTAACTCTTACTGTAAACGGCATGTCAAAAGCTTATGCCATGACTGGGTGGAGGATTGGTTACGTAGCAGGTCCCCTGGATGTAATCAATGTCATGAGCAATATACAATCTCATTCCACTTCAAATCCAAATTCCATTGCACAATATGCTAGTATAGCTGCATTGGAAACACCAAAGGAAAAAATACAGGAAATGGTTAGCGTGTTTGATGAGAGACGTCTTTACATGGTTGAAAAAATTAATTCCATACCTCTTCTATCATGTAAATTACCTAAGGGATCCTTTTATGTGATGATGAACATCAGCCAAGCCATAGGCAAGAGACACGGAAACACTCTCATTAATGGTTCTATATCATTTGCCGATGCCTTGCTTGAATCCAAGAAGGTTACGATTGTACCAGGTATTGCATTTGGTGCAGATCTTTTTGTCAGGTTGTCTTATGCCACCTCTATGGACAAAATTCAAAAGGGATTAGACCGCATTCAACAATTTATGGAAGAACTGGTTTGATTGCTATGGGTTTTACTGATTCAAATCTTTCCAGCTGTCTTGGTTTTGGATTAATGAAAATGCAGCAAGCTTGTGAAAACAAAAAGAGTGGAATAGAACCACTCTTTTTGTTGGCAGGGGAGACGCGACTCGAACACGCAACCAATGGTTTTGGAGACCACTACTCTACCAATTGAGCTACTCCCCTATAAATTATTGTCCTCAAATGGCGACATCATTTATTATAGGATAACAGACCAAATAAGTCAATGATATTTGAAAAATATTTTGCATGGAAAAGCCATAAAGTCTATGGTATAGTAAGATTATCCAGTAAATAAATATAAGAAAAGGCGATTCGACATGACTTTTCAAAGAGTAACCATTGGTTTTATCGGAGCAGGGAACATGGGCTCCGCCATGATTCGATGCATGATAAAAAGAAACGCTGCCAAGCCGGAGTTCATCTGGATTTATGATCAGCAGCAAGATAAATGTCAGCAGCTGCAAGAGGAGCTGGGCGTTAACATTGCTCAATCATCCAAGCATCTTGCTGTAAACTGCAGTATAATTGTCTTAGCGGTGAAACCATCATTTGTTGCCGGCGTTCTATCTGAGATCAAGAATGCACTTACACCAAGCCATTTAGTCTTGTCTATTGCGGCAGGTATTACCATAAGGCAGTTAAAGGATATGATACAGGAGAAATGTTATGTTATTCGCACCATGCCCAATACTCCAGCATTGATAGGGGAGGGTATGACTGCTATATGTAAAGATTCTTCCATACCTGAGGAATATCTCACAAAAGCATGCAGCATTCTGAAGTCTTTCGGGAGTATAGAATTTGTTACGGAAAGCCAGATTCATGGAGCTACGGCTATCAGTGGGAGCAGTCCTGCTTATGCCTTTTTATTTTTAGAAGCTCTGGCTGATGGTGGAGTCATGATGGGGCTTTCCAGGGAGCAAAGCTATAAGATGGCTGCCCAATCTCTTTTAGGTGCGGCAAAGATGGTATTACAGACTGGAAAGCACCCAGGAGAACTGAAGGATATGGTTTGTTCTCCTGGAGGTACAACCATCAATGCAGTTGCTTCCCTTGAACAAGGCAAGTTTAGAAGTACCATCATTGAAGCAGTTCGTGCATGTGCAAAAAAGAGTATGGATATGGAGAAAGGAAGATAGAATCCTTGAAAGAAGTAGAAATATATACAGATGGTGCCTGCAGCGGAAATCCCGGCCCGGGTGGCTGGGGTGCCATTTTATCCTATATGGACACAGAAAAGGAAATATCTGGGTGTGAGGCAAGTACAACCAATAACCGTATGGAATTAACTGGTATAATAAAGGCATTGGAAGCATTAAATCAACCATGTTACGTAAAAATTTATACCGATAGTGCCTATGTTTACAACGCGTTTACACAAGGTTGGATTGAAACATGGCAAAAAAACAACTGGATCAACAGCAGGAAAGATCCGGTTGAAAATCAAGACTTATGGAAAGCCTTGTTAAGACTTATTGATTCACACCAGATAGAATGGAATAAGGTTAAAGGCCATAGCGACAATGAGAAAAACAATCGATGCGATGCGCTGGCTAGATCTGCCATAAAACAGCTTAAAAATGAGTCAATTGAATAGATCGATATGAATGATGAATACTAAAGAATCATCAAGTTGACATAATAATGTTATGTTAACTTGATGATTTAAAAATTTAAATAGGTTAGCAAAGGGGATATGTGGAATTGCTTAGCAGACAATTGGTGGTTATGAAATATACTTTTTTAGATAGAGAAGAGACAATGTTAAAATTTGTAACTATGCGCAAAATACAAGTTTTACGCAGAGTAACAAAAAATATGTAAAGGATAACAGTATGTTGATCTATCATACTGCTATCCTGCCCAGTTTAAGCTTTTCAGCGCACCTCTTACCTCTTACCTGTGTATTCTGTTTTATCTGCCAATTCCGCAGCAGGTCCCGCCGCCAAACAGAATTACCAACAGTAAGAAAAAGAACAGTAGTTCAGAATTATCTTTACGGAACAACCCGCAATTGCAGAAGATAATAACAAGAAGCAGGAAGAAAAAAAGTAAACTATCGTCTGCATTCCCGAATGCTCCACCTAAGATACCGCTGCTCATGATCCTTTCCCCTTTCATAAATAGTCTGTTCAGTCAGATGGATATCTTTTTTATCGCCTATTAGCAGTATATGAAATATTTTAAACCTTGTGATTAGGTACCGATGCATCATTTTGTACAATAAATATAATCTATGATATAATAAATATAAGGAAATAACTGTATGAAGATGAGGAATCATTAAAGTGCATACTTCAAAACCCTTCAGTATTCATCAAAGCAAATTGAACATAATCAGGCTGAGGAAAGTAATAAAAGACCTTCCTCCTTTTTGCGCTGAATATTTCCGTGGAATAGAGCCTCATACTTCTATATTGACGCGAATTAATTATGGTTATGATCTGCGGCTCTTTTTTCAATATCTTACCAGTGAAGTTGAAGAATTTTGTGAGAAAATACCACAGGATCTTACAATACAGGATTTAAAGAGAATAGAAGCTGTTCACCTGGAAATGTTTTTGGAATATATAACCTTATACAACAGGTCTTCAGGAAGTTCAGGAGATGGTATGGCAAATCATGAGTCTGGCAAAGCTCGAAAGCTTTCGGCAATACGCTCTTGCTTCTCCCATTTCTATAAAAAGGGTTATCTGGATCGTAATGTAACAGAACTGGTTGATATACCAAAGATTCATGAAAAAGCGATTATCCGCCTGGATGTGGATGAAGTGGCCAGACTACTGGACTCTGTTGAAAATGGATTTGGTCTGACAGATACACAAAAACGATATCATAAATATACTAGGCAAAGAGATCTAGCCATATTAACGCTGTTTTTAGGAACCGGTATTCGAATCAGTGAGTGCGTAGGGCTGAATATAACAGACTTTGATTTTAACACCAATGGGTTTAAGGTAACTAGAAAAGGCGGTAATCAAGTTTTTCTATATTTCGGAACTGAGGTTCGAGAAACATTGGAGGCTTACTTGAAGGAAAGAACGCAAATAGAACCATTGGCTGGTCATGAGGATGCATTGTTTCTTTCAATGCAACGAAAACGTTTAAGCAACCGTGCTATTCAAAACCTGGTAAAAAAATATGCAAGGATAGTCAGCCCATTAAAAAAAATATCGCCTCATAAATTACGCAGTACATATGGTACCACTCTTTATCGGGAAACCGGTGATATTTACCTGGTAGCGGATGTATTGGGCCACAAAGATGTAAACACAACCAGAAAACATTATGCTGCCATAAGTGATGATAAAAGACGGATAGCAGCACGTGTTGTCAAGTTAAGGGACGATTAACGGACTGCTGTTTGAACTGTGTTGTCGCTATCATAAATAGGAATTTGCAGCGTTTGACCTTCTTTGATAACAGAAGAGCTTAAATGATTCCATTCGCGTATTTCACTAATATAGCACCGAATATCCCGGCCTTTTGGAAGTGAACTTTCAGCTATTTTCCATAAGGTATCACCGCTTGAAACACTCCATTTTAAATAATAGCTAGGTGTGACCTGTGCCTTCCCCTTTAGCAGAAAAAAAGAAAGTATAAAACTAAAAAGTAACAACAGAATCATAATAGAGATCGTCAATCTGAATTTTGATTTGATACGGATTGTCATTCGAAACGCCTCCCCGAACATATGTTCTGTTACTATTATACAAGAACACTTGTTCTGGGTCAATGCATTTTTTATTTTTTTTTCAGGAAATTATCCGAACATTTGTTTGATTTTTCCTATTTTTTATGTTATAATTCAGTCAACAATAAATAGACTTGAAAGACTTTTATACAGTGAGGTGTGCTCTATGGCCCAAGCCCTTAGCGAAAAGCAAAAGAAAATCCTAAATTTTCTCAAAAAGGAAATCCGAACAAAAGGTTATCCCCCCTCCGTCCGCGAAATCTGTGATGCTGTAGGATTAAAATCCACTTCCACCGTCCACGGCTATCTGGAAAGGCTGGAAAAGAAAGGTTTAATCAGACGAGATCCTACGAAGCCAAGGGCAATTGAAATACTGGATGATACCACTTATGTATTCAAAAAAGAATTGATTAATGTTCCCATTGTAGGACAGGTTACAGCTGGCCAGCCTATTCTCGCCGTAGAGAACATCGAGGATACCTTTCCAATTCCCGCAGAATACCTTCATAATCACAGCAATGATGTTTTTATGCTGTCCGTCCGGGGTGAAAGTATGATCGAAGCCGGGATTCTAGACGGAGATTTGGTTATTATAGAGAAAAAACCGACCGCGCAAAATGGCGATATGGTTGTTGCTCTTATTGAAGATGAAGCAACGGTAAAAACCTTTTATAAGGAAAAAGATCATATTCGTCTCCAACCGGAAAATGCAGCAATGGAGCCCATTATTGTACGGGATGTTTCCATATTGGGAAAGGTAATCGGCGTCATTCGTATGTTTCACTAGATAACCATTGAATTGATATGATGTGAATATTGGGTTTCATAAAAAAAGAAGGATGCATCCAGCTTTAAATCAGCTGGATGTATCCTTCTTTCTGCATTACAGTGAGCACTTTCATTATAGCCAGTTTTACATGTTCGAAGGTCAAGCCCCCTTGCAGATAAGCTACATACGGCTTTTTAATTGGTGCATCTGCACTTAGTTCAATGGATGCTCCCTGTACAAAAGCTCCTGCTGCCATAATGACCTGATGATCATAACCAGGCATATCCCATGGATATGGAACCACATAACCCTCCACGGGCGAAGCAGACTGAATGGCTTGACAGAAGGATATCAACTCCTCTGAAGAATGAAATTCAATAGCTTGAATAATATCAGAACGATGATCCGACCAATGAGGAAAAACACGATAGCCCAGCTGATCAAAAATTCTGCCTGTCAATATTGCTCCTTTCAGAGCTTGCGCTACAGTATGTGGAGCCAAAAACAAACCCTGATAAAAATACTGGTAGCTGGATGGATAAGAGCCGACTTCTCTTCCAATACCAGGAGAGGTCAGCCGGGAAGAAAGCAACTGAATTGCTTTTTTTGTACCTGCAGCATAAGCCCCGGTAGGTGCCAATCCCCCTCCTGGATTTTTGATTAAGGAGCCAACCACCAAATCAGCCTTGGTGCTGCTCGGTTCCTGGTCTTCAGTAAATTCTCCGTAACAATTGTCTACAAGAACAAAAACATCATTTCTAAGTTTTCTTATCAGCTCAATACTTTCTCTGATTTCCTTGATTGTTAGTGATCTTCTGATGCTGTAGCCTCTGGAGCGTTGTATTAAAACAACCTTGATAGTCGGATCGATTAATTGCTTCTCAATTTCAGCTTGATTGATACAACCCTCCGGTGTTAATTCTATCTGTTTGTAATCAACCTGCCATTCACACAGGGATCCAGGAACGCACTTTTTAATGCCAATTACATCGTGAAGGGTATCGTATGGTTCACCTGAAATGGATAACAAGGTGTCCCCTGGTCGTAAGAGAGCGTAGAGACTGTCGCTTATAACATGAGTTCCTGATACCCATTGTGGACGAACCAAAGCGTCCTCACAACCGAACAGGTCCTTGAAAACTAAATCTAAGGTGTCTCTGCCATCATCTCCGTACCCATAGCCCGATGTGGCAGCAAAATGTCTCTGGCTGATCCTGTGCCGGGTAAATGTATTTAAAATTCTGGATTGATGATACTGTGCTCTTTCATCAATTTTTAAAAACATAGAAATGATATCATCCTGGGCTTTATTTACAAACTGCAGTGCTTTAGGATGGATGACTGCATCATTCACATAATAATTCTGATAGTTCATTTCACACCTCTTGTCATCCTTTGTGGTTTATTCATGCAAAAGGAACCAGCCACAGGATGGTCCCCTTCTTAACTATACTTCTCATTAAATTATTAACTAAGTATATTTATGAGTTATCCTGGGCATCAACTCCAAATGCCACGGGTCGAGCCGGTGTAATGGTGGAAATTGCATGTTTGTAGATCATCATTTGCTTACCATCACTTTCCAGTACAACTGTGAAATTATCAAAGCCCTTTATCATGCCTCTTAACTGAAATCCATTGGTTAAATGAATTGTAACAGGAATGTGATCCCTTCGAATCTGATTTAAAAAAACATCCTGCAGAATAACTGAAATTTTACCTGCCATTTGCCATACCACCTTTCCTATTCCTTGTTCCGACATCTAACGGTATTCATTGGTGTGCAATTCCCTATTATTATACACCATTCATTACCAATTAGAAAGCAGTTTCTTCTTAACATCCGTTATCAGCCACTTGGTCATCGAACTGGAATCATTAAATTTATCACGGTTTAGCCACAGCATTCTATCTTCTCTTCTAAACCAGGTCAGCTGACGTTTTGCAAATCTTCGGGTATCACGCTTCAGGATAGAAAGTGTTTCATCCAGGGTTGATAAACCTCGCAAGTATGATATCATTTCTTTATATCCCAGTCCTTGCATGGAAACCAGATCTTTTGTGTACCCTCTGCTTAATAAGCTTTTCACCTCTTGAATCAATCCCGCTTTGATCATATTATCAACTCTTAGATTAATTCTGTCATATAATCGCTGACGATCCATCGTTAATCCATATAAAAGCAAATTGTATGGAGATTCCATCTTTCTATAATCCTGCTGGCATTCCTTCATGGTTTTTCCGGATACGTGATAAACCTCTAAAGCTCTTACTATTCTACGAGTATCATTATGGTGAAGCCTGTCAGCTGTATCCGGATCAATCTTTCTCAGCATATTGTGCAGATATAGAGCACCATACTCAACCAACATCTCCTGTAATTGTTTACGATAATCCGGGTCGTTCACTGCATCGGTGAAGTTCATAGGATAAATAATGGAGTTAATATACAGCCCGGTTCCACCTGCAAGTATAGGCAGCTTTCCCCTTTCCGCTATGTCTTGAATGCAATCTTTTGCGTGTTGTTGATACAATGCAGCATTGTATTCTTCATCCGGATCCACAATATCAATCATATGATGTGGAATGCCTTGCTGCTCTTCTATGGTAGGTTTTGCTGTACCAATATCCATATATCGATAGATCTGCATGGAATCCGCAGATATAATCTCACCGTTAAGATGGCTGGCTGCCTCGATTGCCAAAGCAGTTTTTCCCGAAGCAGTTGGACCGGTAATTACGAGTAAGGAAATTTTGCTCATGCTACAACTTTCCCCTATTGAATTCTTTTGAACCGTTTCTCCAGCTCATATCGGCTCATGGAAATCATAATAGGTCTTCCATGAGGACAAGTTGGAGGGAAACTATTTAAATCCAATTCTTTTAACAGATCGCGTATTTCCTGTTGGGACAATCTATCATGGGCTTTTACTGCCTTTTTGCACGACATTTTTATGATATCCTCTTGCTGCAGCATTATTTTTTGATTTATTTTGTCTGCTCCATCCATCAATTCATTGAATAACTCATGGATATTCGCTTCCTTCAGGATAACCGGTATTCCCCTGATTAAAAAGGCTTTACCGCCAAATGGCTCTATTTCAAAACCCACGGCCCGGAATGATTCCAAATTATCCATAATGGCAATAAATTCATCATGAGTCATTTCCAATAAATATGGCGGCAGCAGTTGTTGACTGACTACCTGCTGTTTATATATGGATTCCCTGAGCTGTTCATAAATCAGCCGCTCATGAGCAGCATGCTGATCAATGATGTAAAGCTGAGTATCCGACTCTACTAAAATAAAGGTTGAAAAAGCACTTCCTATTATATTCAACTTCATGAAATTATAGACATCTATAGTATTATCATTCTTAATACCAACCATACCGGGATCTGGAAACATTTCTTCTTGAAACTCCCTTTTGATATGAACATGTTTAGCCGGTTTGCTTTGCTCTATTTCACTGACAGCATCTCTCATGTTCTTTTCTTCATTTACTTCAATCTTTGGTGGCAGCTTTTCTTTGTATTCCAGTGAAGGGAACACTTCGGGAATATAGGGATGTTTCACAATTGCACCCACAATACGGTCTGTAAGGAATTTACTGATTTTCTCCGGATTTCGAAAACGGATACGAGTCTTGGACGGGTGCACATTGACATCCACTTCCTGGGCAGGCAGACGGATGTTCAGAACGCACCAGGGAAACTGATTGATCATCGTCTGTTCTTTTAAGGCCTCTTCCAGACATTTTGACAACAAGTTACTATAAACATAGCGGCCGTTTACATAAAAGGATTGATGTGTTCGATTAGCTCTGTTCAGAGACGGCTTTCCAACATATCCTGAAATGGAAAGATCATTTTCCGTATTTGAGTTTATCATTACCAGTTGGTCTTTAATATCCTTTCCGTAAACACTTATAATAGCATCTAATAGATTTTCATTGCCGGGTGAATGGTATATTGTTCTCTCATTGTTGATATACCTGATGGAAATATGGGGATTGGCTAATATAAGCTTGGCCAATAAATCACTGATTGCTGCTGTTTCACTGCGGGCTGATTTTAAAAATTTCAGTCGTGCCGGGGTATTATAGAATAAGTTTCGTACCAAAATGGTGGTACCTTCCGGGCAACCCACTTCGGATATTTTAACAAACTGTCCTCCGTGATTTATTATTTGGCAGCCGGAAATCGTTCCTTTCTGTCTGGTCAGCAACTCCATTTGTGTAACAGCTGCAATGCTGGCTAAAGCTTCTCCGCGAAATCCAAGAGTTTGGATGTGATTCAAATCATCAACACTGGAAATTTTACTGGTTGCATGTCTATGAAAGGCGGTTTCGGCATCTTCTCTGTCCATGCCAATCCCGTTATCGGTCACACGAATCAGCGAAATGCCGCCGTTTTTTATTTCAATGGTTATTGCTCTGGCATCAGCATCAATGGAATTCTCGACCAATTCCTTGACAATGGAGGATGGCCGCTCTACCACTTCTCCTGCTGCGATTTGATTGATCGTTTTGTTGTCAAGCTTTTGAATGACAGCCATTAGCTTCCTTCCCCTCTATTCTTTTGCCTTTTGTACCAATCGATGCAGAATACCAATTGCTTCGATAGGTGTCATCACATCTACATCCAGTTCTTGCAGCTCCTTTTCAATCTCAGAAGGCCCGATATGGAACATATCCATTTGCTTCATGTTGCTTGAATCAGATTCCGAAATGGCAGCACTTTTATTCTTATGTTTATTAATATCAGAATCCTCCAGCTTTTTCAGTATTCTTTTGGCGCGCTGGATAACCTCCTCAGGTAAACCTGCTAACTTGGCTACTTGTATACCAAAGCTCTTATCTGCTCCTCCCCTTACAATCCTGCGAAGAAAAATAATATCATCACCTTTTTCTCTAACAGCAATACAATAGTTTCTAGCTCCTGGAAGCTGTCCTTCCAGTTCGGTAAGCTCATGGTAATGAGTTGCAAACAGGGTTTTGGCCTTAATAGCCGGAGTCTGGCATATATGCTCTACAACAGCGTAAGCGATGCTCAAACCATCGTATGTGCTCGTACCCCTCCCTATTTCATCTAAAATCAACAGACTGTTGGAGGTTGCATTATGAAGGATATTTGCAACCTCGCTCATCTCTACCATAAAAGTACTCTGGCCGGATGATAGATCATCCGACGCACCCACTCTGGTAAAGATTCGATCTACAATTCCGATATCCGCTTTTTTTGCAGGAACAAAACAACCAACTTGAGCCATTAAAACAATTAAAGCTACTTGGCGCATATAAGTACTTTTTCCTGCCATATTAGGCCCGGTTATAATCATCAGGTGGTCTGCTCCGGTTTGCATATTTGTATTATTGGGTACAAATAGACCATTGCCCATGGTCTTCTCTACAACAGGATGTCGTCCATCTTTGATGTTGATAAGCCCATCTTCCCGTATAGTTGGTCTGCTGTAATGGTTCTCGAAAGAGACTCGAGCAAAGGACAGCAGAGCATCTAAAGAGGCAAGGATTGCTGCTGCAGCTTGAATCCGATCTATCTCCTTACTAACTTGTTCCCGTATTTCAATAAACAATTGATATTCCATTCGGATACTCTTGTCTTCAGCACCTAGCACTTTATTTTCTACTTCCTTTAACTCAGGTGTGATGTACCGCTCTGAATTGGCCAGTGTTTGTTTCCGGATATAGGATTCCGGTACCAGATCATAATAGGATTTGGTGACATCTATATAATACCCGAACACCTTGTTGAACCCGATTTTCAAGGTCTTAATCCCTGTTTTGTCACGTTCCTGCTGTTCCAATGCTGCAATCCAATTTTTACCTTGAGTGATTGCCAGACGATATTGATCCAGCTCTTCGTTCCACCCATCCTTAATCAGGTTCCCTTCTTTCAAAGCCAAAGGTGGATCTTCAAAAATAGTCTGCTCAAGTAATTCATAGATGTCATCCATTGTATCCATTTTTATATGAAACATAGACAACAGAGTGCTGTTGCAGTCTTTCAGCAGCATCTTAATTTTCGGCAGCAGCTGCAAGGACTGCTTTAAGGAGAGTAAATCACGAGCATTGGCACTGCCAAATGCAATCCTGCCTGCCAATCGCTCCAGATCATACATCTTTTGGAGAAGCTCCTTGATCTCCTCAGCCTTTATGGAGTTTTCCATCAATTCCTGCACTGCATCCAATCGAGCTTCTATGCTCTCTTTGTGGATCAATGGCTGCTGAATCCATTGTCTTATTAACCTGCCCCCCATAGCTGTCTCGGTTTTATCCAAGATCCAAAGCAGAGAACCTTTTTTATTCTTGCCTCGTATGGTTTCTGTCAGTTCCAGATTGCGCCTGGCTGTTTCATCCAACACCATATAGGAATGGCTGGACAGGGTTTTAATAAAATTGATGTGACTCAGAGCATTTTTCTGGGTTTCAGTTAAATATGCAATCAAAGCGCCGGCTGCACAGATTCCATATGTCATATCTTCGCAGCCGTATATCTCCAGTGATCGTACTTGAAAATGTTCCAACAAAGCCTGATATGCGTTGATCTTTTGATAAGACCATTCCGGATAAGGGGTAATATGGGAGGAATATCGATGTCGAATTACATTTAAAAATCCTTGATCTATTTGCAGAGAGTCATTTATCAAAATTTCACTGGGCTGAATTCGAGACAGCTCGTTCATTACCTGATCAAGAACATCACCTGTAGTGATTTCAGAAATAAAAAATTCTCCCGTTGAGACATCTACACCGGCTAAGCCAAAAGATTGAGCATCCCGAAAAAGAGACAGCAGGTAATTGTTGGCTTTCTCTTCCAATATGGAGCTTTCTATAAGAGTACCAGGAGTAATGACCCGGATTACCTGTCGCTCAACCAGCCCATTGGCTTCTTCCGGATCCTGAGTTTGTTCACATATGGCTACTTTATGTCCTTTTTCAATTAACCTTGCGATGTATCCATCTGCTGCGTGATAAGGCACACCGCACATTGGTGCCTTATCCTCAAGCCCGCATTCCCTGCCGGTTAGTGTAATCTCCAACTCACGTGAAGCAAGGATTGCATCTTCAAAGAACATTTCATAAAAATCTCCTAATCGGAAAAAAAGAATGGCATCTTTGTGCTGCTCTTTAATCTGCATATATTGCTGCATCATAGGGGTCAGACCTGCCATATTATACCTCCTGTCCAGGATATACCCAGTGTTAATTATACCCCGGGCAGTCAAAACCTGCAAGCTGTCAAAGCAAGTCTGCAGGTACTGCAACCCTGCCTTCCAGTGACCAGGAATGAGCATTTGTTATCTCTACTGTTGCGATTTTCCCTATCAGATCGCTGTCTCCTTTCAAATTTACGGTTTTATTGGTATCTGTTCGTCCAGTCAAAACATCTGTCCGATTTTTACTTACTCCCTCTACCAATACTTCTACATTTCTCCCAATATAAGCAAGATTCTTTTCCAGACTGATTCTATTGACAGCATCATTCAATCGCAAAAGCCGATCCTTTTTTGCATCCTGAGGAATTTGATCCTTTCTTTTCTCTGCAGGTGTCCCTTTTCGGGGAGAGTAAAGAAATGTAAATGCAGAATCATATCGTACTTGCTCGACTATCTCCAATGTTTCAAGAAAATCATTTTCTGTTTCCCCGGGGAATCCGACAATGATATCGGTAGTCAGTGCTATTTCAGGAATAACTGCTTTAACCTTCCCCACCAAACCTGAATAATCTTCTCTGGTATACTTTCGGTTCATAGAATGCAATATCCGATTACTGCCAGCCTGTATTGGAAGGTGAAGGTGTTTGCAGACTTTATCACACTCAGCCATCGTTTGAATCAATTCATCAGACAGATCTTTGGGGTGTGATGTCATAAAACGGATACGTTGGATTCCATTAATTTCATTGATATCTCGGAGAAGATTATGGAACAGGTACTTATGATTCAGGTCCTTGCCATAGGAATTTACATTCTGCCCCAATAAGGTTACTTCCTTATACCCCCTGCCGGCCAGCTCATGAATTTCGCTAAGAATATCATCTTTCAGTCTGCTTCGCTCTCTGCCTCTGACATAAGGTACAATACAATAACTGCAAAAGTTATTGCAGCCATACATTATGGTAACCCAGGCACTGACTTCTTTGGCACGCTTGGCAGGAACATGCTCTACGACAGCACCTTCCGTATCGAGTATCTCGATCACAGTTTGGTTGGAATCCATTGCCTGAAGCAACAACAGCGGAAATCGATGAAGATTATGAGTTCCGAATATCAAATCGACAAAGGGAAATGTACTTTTTATATATTCAGATACATCGTTTTGCTGCATCATACAACCGCAAATACCGATAATTAGGTTGGGGTTGGCCTGCTTGAAAGATTTTAGTGCACCAACGTTTCCATATACTCTTAATTCTGCATTTTCACGTACACAACAGGTATTGAACAAAATCAAATCCGCCTGGCGTTGATCATCGGTTTGTGTATATCCGATTTCATGCAGCATGCCAGCCAGTTTTTCAGAATCATGGACATTCATTTGGCAACCATAGGTAACAATATGATATTTTAGACCTTTTTTGAAAATACGATTTTTTAAATTGTCAATATATTGTATCTGCTCCAGCCTTTCCAGTGATGAAACAGAATCCTTTCTCCTATTTGACATTGAAGTCTTCCTTTCGAACTTATAATAGAAACATTATATAAGCTTCATGTTTTTTGCGCAAGTTTCAGCAGAAAAAGGGCATTAATAAACTAGGAGGGTTGCATAATGATTGACAGCTTTTTTCTCATTTTAAAAATGATATTCTCTTCTTACTTTGTTGGCTTATCTATATTCTGCGGGATTATTCTTTCCTTTGTTTATCCATTCCTGATTCACAATTCAGATACGGAGTTTAAGAAGGAATACAAGATTGGAAGAGTTATTGGGTACCTCTATGTAAGCGGGAGCTTAGCTGTTTTTATTGCTGTAAAGCTCTTTGGTTGATCAAATTTCATGTGTTAGTCCGGAAATCACTTACCAATATAAGACAATGATGTCAATTATATAGCATCAGTTTGGTTTAATGCCTGATTTCACCAATCCGGCGTATCAATACCCTGGCTTCCGTTTCCAATATCGCAGATCTGTAAATTTCATCCCACATTTCATGGTTTTGCTTCCAAAACTCGGGATAATAGCTCTTTACTTTTTCCTTCAAGAGGAAGGGATCGCTGTTGAATTCGATTTGCATCTTCTGAAAAGATTTTTGTATATTGTTTTTTATATCCTGTTCGTAAAGCTGCTCCAAACGTTTCAGAAATTCCATTTCGGCAATCTCTTCATTTTGTTTTATGATCTCTATGATATCACCTTCAATGCGCAGCTCCAGGTGTACGTATAACCTGTTGTCTCTTATTTCAGGCTCCATAATGGAGTTGGTTTCGAATATCTCCAGCATGGCACGCTTTCCAAGGTCTTCAGGAAGCTGTAATGCCAGGTAACCTGATCCGACATCCCCCCTTATAAATCGGATTCCGGTTAATTCTTTCCCACTCAGCCAACCAATCAGCTTTAAATCCTGAAATACACCTGCACCTGACATATCTAGTATTTTATTATCAAGTGGTACAACTCGTGATAAAACAAAATCATTCCCCGTTGCATCTGCGGTATGAAGCTTTCCAATATTCATGAAGTCTGTTACTTCCAGTGAGTGTTTACTGTTTTCTTCCATCATCTCGGAAAGAACAAAAGCAGGCAATAAGTCTGTTTGAAACTCCATATCCAATACATCCTTTGCTTTGCCCTGTACAACTCCGATACGCACCAATCGCCTTATTTCATGCGTTCGAAACAGATAATCAAAGTTCTCTTCCAATCCACCTCTTGCCAGTTCCTCTCCAATTAGGATAACCTGACAATGCTCCAGTGTTGGGATCTGATTGATTGCCTTAGTCAATTGCTTATATGCCTCTGTCATATCAACAGAAATTTGAGTGGTATTCCAAAAAGGATCATCTGCATTGGCATCTCCCGTAAAAGCCTGAGGTTTGGCAATCTGAAAGGTTACCTCTATTTCTTGACCGTTTTCAGCTTTATCCATAGCAAGACCTAAAATAAAAGCTTGTCTTTCAATTTCCAGGTGATCCCAGCATGATGTGGTTGCCAAGAGTAAAAACAATAATATGCACACAACAACACATTTTTTAAGCATTGTTCACTCCTCCCTTTTTCCGAATGATGGACAGAATCAGCAATGGTATGCTGTTTAGTATGATGAACAAGCCACTGTAGTTCGTTATCAGACCTAAAATGCCAATCTCTGAAATATTTTGCGGTAGTATGGCAATTGAATAGCAGACTGGGAGCAAAATGGAAATAAAGGGCTTGTAGTTGCGTAAACCAATCAAACGTGTTAGAGATATGGCAGCCATATAAAGGTAGATTGTAAGAGATGTAAAGACAGCTAAAATCCAAAAAACAATGAAAAAGATATCAAACCGTTCAATGAATTCAAATCCGATACGTCTTGCCAAATGAATCGTTGGATACATCAGCTCAGAGGTAGGCAGAGAATCAAGAATACCGATCGCCACAAAAGTTAATCCGCTGTATATGATAATAGAAGGAACCATACCAATTATGCCGAACAACATTACCTTTTGCTTATCCTGAACAAAAGGCAGGAGAAAAAAAAGAATTTCATACCCCAGATAAGAGAATGTAATGCCGCTTGCTCCTTGTATGACAGGTAAGATTCCTTCAGAGAGAGAACTCCGAAACCGAAACAACTGTACATCTGACAGATTGAAAAGCAAGGTAGCACCTATTACCAGGAGAACCGGTAATAAAAAAATTTCAAAGGTTTTGGAAATGGTAGATATACCGCCGTGAACACAATAGAGAACGATCAGAAGCATGCAAATCATGATGACTTCCAAGGGAGTCCTTGGTAACAGTAATATCTTCATTGCATCGGCAAAACCTCTTAGAATATAGGAAGACACGGTTAGCGTATAGACCATCATGATAGCTCCGAAAATCTTTCCAAGATATTTACCCAGGATTTGTTGTGAATACTCTATAACAGTCTGATTGGGGAAACGTTTGCTTAGTAGAATAATAATGCTTGTTATAATCATTGAAAAGATGCCGGCGGCAAATGCAGCCAGTGCGCCATCGATACCCGCATGTTCAGCTGCAATGCGGGGAACGAACAAAACTGTTAAGCCTATTGAACTTAGGGCTACGGTTGCTGAAACCTGAAAACCGGTTACGCCCTTTTGCTGTATCTGCATTGCTCCCCTCACTCCATATCCATTCGAATCATATCAATGGGATACGACTGAACAGGTCTTTTTACCATTTTTCTTGCAGGTGCCCGGATCACAAAGTCCTTTAAATCATGAAATATCGTTGGTGCCTGAGGAGTCATAAAACTCATACCAAATGTCTTAATGGAAACCAGGTGTATGTTAATAATGATAAATCCAAGCATAACACCGTACAAACCGAAAAAAGCTGCCAATACCATTAAAGGAAAACGCATGGTCCGAAGCCCAATCGCAGCACTGTAAGTAGGGATTACAAAAGAGGCAATGGCAGTCAGTGCTACCACAATTACCATAATAGGACTTGTCAGCCCAGCGTTGACAGCAGCATCCCCTATAATCAAACCACCTACAATCCCTATTGTCTGACCTATGGCCTTGGGAAGCCTGGCTCCGGATTCTCTAAGTAATTCTATGGTAATTTCCATTAATACAGCTTCAATTATTGACGGGAAAGGAACCCCTGCCCGTGTGGCTGCAATGGATAAGGCCAATCTAGTAGGAATCAGGCCTGAATGGTAGGTTACAACCGCGATGTATACGGCTGGTGTAAATACTGCCAGAAAAGAAGCAATCCATCTTAATGAACGGATAAAGGATGCTACAACCCATCTTTCATTGTAGTCCTCGGGACTTTGGAAGAACTGGGCAAAGGTAGTGGGGATGGTTAAAGCAAAGGGGCTGTTATCCACCAAAATAATGACTCGACCTTCCATCAGGTTGGCAATGGCTTTATCAGGCCGCTCTGTAGCCTGTAATTGTGGGATAGGGGTAATGCGGTTGTCCTGAATCAGTTGTTCTAAATGTCCCGAGCTGATGATTTGATCGATATCGATCTTAATAAGCCTCTCTTCCACTTCTTCCAACAGCTTTGGATTTGTAATACCTTTGATATAAATATAAGCGACATCAGTCTTACTTCTTCTGCCAAGTCGTATGGTTTTGATTACCATATTGGGATCCTTGCATTTTCTACGGAGAAGTGCGGTATTGGTTCTCAGGGTTTCAGTAAACCCTTCTTTTGCCCCCCGGATAACACCTTCTGTTTGCGGGTCGGAAATCCCCCTTGTGGCCCATCCTCTTGCACTAACAATAATTAATTTCTCAAAGCCATCGACCATCAAGGCTGCTTCACCGGACATGACATAGAGCATTGCTTCATCAAGGCTGGCTGTTTCTTTGATATCTGCAACGGATACCGCATGATTTAAAACTAAATCATACGCATCACTCGGTTTGATAACATCCTCTTCATATTCAAAGTGGGATATTTCAAACATCATTGGCCGTAAAATTGAATCATGGACAACATTTTTATCTATTAAACCGTCTATATATACAAGTGCACAATTGATCCCGCTGCGACCCAATTTGAATTTCCGAAAAACCGCATCTGAGCTTTCTTTTAAAAAGGCTTGAAATTTTTCGTAGTTTTCCTCTATCTTTTTTGATAGATCAAGACTGACACAATCCTCACTCTTTGTCATGGATTGCTGTTGTTCGTCCATGACTTCCTTATTTTTGGGATTCTTGCTGCGCTTAATGATTTTCATAACTTCCTCCCCAAAAATTCATCCAACCAATTCTAGTTTTAGAGTGTTCAAATTTAATAGGATTATTCTGTATAAAAAGAAAAAGGATATGGATGCCAGCCCATATCCCTGTCAGACCAAATATATGGTTGTGAAAGTTTATTCGTGTTCCGCTTGTTCCTTAGTCAGAGCTAAAATGACTGCTTTATTAATATTGTAGTTATAAGATAGGTTGCTCAGTTCTATAAAAATTGATTTGGACTCCTCCCAAAACTTTCGATCCAGGCGGATTTGCAACCCTTCCCCCGGGAGAATATCCGCACCGTAACACCATTCATCCAAATCGTACGGCTGAAAATCGCTGTCCAGAATCGTTAGATAATTAGCCCTGGCTTTTGAAAGATCACCTTCTTTTGACCAGTTTGGCAACAATGGTTTCAACTCTAGATAGGGTATCGAATCAGATTCCACAGCGCTTGGCACAAATGCAATCAATAGCTCTGCATATTGCTTGTTTAATGTAATTTTACTTATCAGAATCTCTGTCTCCTTTATTCGATTTCTTCCTATTTCGACTTCATGGGTTCCATTTCTCTTGCTGAACTGATTCGTATTCAAGTGAAAAGACACGCTGTCATTGCCTAAACAGGAAATTGAATCGATTTGAAACTGTATCGTATCCGGTTTAATATGAAACATGGGTATTTCCATTATATAGTGATATGGGTAATCGGTGATAGCATTGGGAAACGCATCAAATGTATGAATTTCACCCTTGTCAGTGGTATAGGAACCCCGAACCCGGTACACCTGATCTCTGCCGCTATTCAGGTATTGAAAGTAAACCTTTAAAACTGATGGAGAAAAATCAATCTGATAGAATCGAAGGAGTCTATCCTCTATGTCGATTTGACCATCGACAGGAATTTTTATTACTGTCTCCTCCTGCTGTTGGTAATTCAATGCAATATCAATGGACTTTAAGCGGATGTTATCTATTTGATCCTGTTCACTTTGCTTTGGAAGGTTTATATATGGTGTAAAAGTCAGGATTTCGATTTCGGTTAAAATTTGTCCTGAATGATCCTTCAGGGGAGGTAGTTTCAGGCAACTGTAAAAACTATCTTGATAAATGATGCCTTTTTCTGTATCGCCTCCAATGGATTTGCTGCCATGATAAGGTTGTTTGTCAACAGGTTCATTGGATGGCAGGTAAAACTCCCCGCCCAGATAGGCAGCCTGGGTTATCCCTTCTACATGATAGAAGATGATCGCTTGTTTCTTATTATACCAGATGCGATCAATGGAAAGGACAGCATTATGACCGGGCAAATCAACATTCATGTTCACTTCTCGAATTAGACCAGCTTCTTCTGCCATTTGCAGACCGGGAACTGCTCGATAATAGAACTGATTCACTTCTTCATGATTGGAAGCGGTAAGAAAGGCATTTTTAGGATGGGTTTGGCGCAATAATAAAAACAGGACAGGAGTAAGAATGATACAAATCAAAATGAAAAGGAATAGAAGTAATCTTTTCTTCTTATTCATAAAACCCCTCCAATGAAATGTTATCCTTATAAGCTATTTTACCATATTTGTCCTGAATTTTCTTAAATAAATGTATGAATTAGTAAATTTCTGTCATATAATTATGCTTTTTTGGAAAAAGTTGTGTTAAATTGCTTATCTGCTTTTTATCCAGTAAGTTTATATTCCTCCCCTCTTCTAAAGCTGCTGCCGGTTGCAGGTAACCCCACAACAATTGATTGAGTGTTCGGATATCCATTATAACATGTGGTTTTTGATTGGTTTTTACGACAAAAGTCATTCCGTCTTTTTGGTCTATGAGAAATCTTCCATTGTTATTTTTATAAAAACAATCCTCCACCTGTATAATGAAGCACTCTCCCAAATAAGGCAATCCAGAAAGAGCACCAATGATATTATGGATTCGACCCATCACGAAGGTTTCCTTTTCCAGCTTTCCCCTGGAGTCCTTCATATATAAATAATCCAAATCACAGGAAGGTGCTTTGCGATCGATTTGATCGATTTGACCTGTATGTGACAATGCAAGCTCTAATAAAGCAAACTTTGCTTGTACTGTTGTATATACCAACTCGCTAATAACCAGATTTCTTGCTTGCATTGTATACAGAATATAACCAAGAGGATTTTTCTCTTCTTCGTATAGATAACATACACCTTGATCTAATTCCACGTCACGTATTACCTTGATCCATTCCTTTCTGTTTCGAATAATATAACCATGAAAACGCTTCATATATTTATCATAACATACTGAAAGCTTCTCTATATCGCGATTAAGATCAATTTTCTTAAACCTTCTGTGAGGGTGCTTACTTTCTGTGGAGTACCTTAAGGAAAGATGCGATGGATACTTCACCCCTCGGTATCTTAAGAAATCATAACAGATTTCCCAGCCATACTTTCGATAGAAATCATATTGAAACGGCAGCAATATGGATAGGTGTATATTCCTTTCCTGAAGTATTTCATGAGCAAACTGAAGCAGCTGCCTGACCATTCCCTGCCCTCTAAATTCCGGCCAGGTAGACACACCGACGATATATGGTACAGATACTTCCCTCTCACGCAGCATCATGCGATAAGGAAGAAGCTGAAGACAGGATTGAATTTTCCCATCTTCCACCACAACCAGAGTGTTCTCCGGCTGGTAACATGACTGAAAAAAGAAATCAATAAACTTGGGCGTATCATCAAAGCAATAACTCCATAGGTCTTTTATTTGTGAAGTATCCTGAACTTCAGCCAATCGGATCACAACAAAACACCTTCTTCTAAATAAAATCCAGTGTGCTTCTTCACCATTTTTATCGGATTGTAAGATTCCTTTGCCTTTCGCAATCCGAGAATACCCATATCCTCTTCGCGGTTAATATAGGTAACATGGGACCAGGCATGATGAGCAAACATATGGTTGATCATATTAAAGGAGCCCTTATAATCAATATTGGCTTTCTCAATATGTATGACAGCCATATCAGGATTCAAAAGTTCACCCAAAGCAAAAGCGATCACCTTATTATTTATCCGAATAACCCCGCCGGTTAACTTCAGTTCATGAAAATGGTTTATGGCTTCTCCTATTGCCTGCTTCTCTTCCAGAATACTCTCATCTTCCCCATCGCCTTGCTTTGATAACCAATTCAGTTCTGTTTTCAAACATTCCTCCAGGTTATGGTCAGACATTTCCTCATATTGAAACACATAGTTTTTTAGGAACCTGTTGAGATGATTACGTTTTTGTCGGAATTTTTTGCCTTTCAACTTGATTAGATCACTTGACAAGTACACATAATCAAAGTTGTTACGATCCTCTCGAAAGAGTATCCTGCCTGGTAATGCTTTTTGTATTTCATCTTTCTGTTGCTCGGGAACAGATTTTAAAACCAAAGGATAGCCTTTTTCATGGAAGGTTCTGGCTAAAACAGGTAAGACCTTTTCATAACTGGGAGTATTCAAACTAAGCGGAGCAAAGATGCAGGGATACTGGTTTCGATATAATGCCATTATGCACAGGTGATCATGAATAACCGCAAACTGAAAATGATAGGATAATCGCCAGATAAAAAGGTTGGTAAAACTGAACTCGGAGTTTTCGTAAGGTTTGGCAGAAAAATAACGGTCGAAAAGTGGTTTATCATCCAGTTGGATATCCTTGAATATGATCACAAAAATACCTCCTAATGATGCTCCACAATATTATAACATTTTTTTATGGTGTAAAACATCAATGTAAATGCAAAAATATCCGAATATATCCTGCTTTATGCCTTTGCTAGCATAAAGTCAGATGAAACTTCTTTCTGGTTTTGCTTTTCTATTTTTGTAGTTTCCTGGTTGATTATATTCATTATGCATTCAAGATCTTCATAGAACACAACGATAATATCGCCTGCTGCGGCATTTTGAATCGCAGCACGTAATGCTTCGTCTTCATTTCGGATCATCGTTACTGCATGCTTGGGCAGGCCGCTTGAAAGGACTCCCTTCATTAAGAGATGTGATACCTCACCTGCTTGTCGCCCTCTAAGAACCCTATCCTCTTTTATGATAATTTGATGGAATGATTTTCCTGCAATTTTGCCCATAGAATGAATTGACGAGTCGCTTCGATCTCCTGGTGCGCCGATGATTCCGATTAAACGGGATCCTCCCATTTTTTTCACTGCTTCGGTTATACTGGCATAACCTGCCAGGTTGTGGCCATAATCAACTACGACTCGAAAATCTCGAATATTGAAAATATTAAACCTGCCTGGATTATGGATCTCATTACAATAGAATGAGGTTAATGCGCGTTCAATTATTTGAAGGGGGATGTTCAAAGCATAGGCAGCGCTGAAAGCAGCCAGACAATTTTCGATATTATATTTTAATTTTCCCCCATACACAGAAGGTACCTGTATAATTGACAAGCTTTTTAAAAGACCATTGCCCGTTGCCAAAGTAATATAATTATCTTTCAGAAATACTGCAATTCCGCCATCTGATATATGCTTGTGAACAATTAGATTATCTTCTTGGAGAGAGAAATAGATGATGCTGGCTTTGCTATGACCTGCTGCTTGTACTACCATTTGATCGTCTGCATTTAACACCACATGACCATTGCTTTTTACTGCTTCTATAACAAGAGATTTTACATGAAGCATATCCTCAAGACTATTCACTCCATCCAAACCTATATGATCT
Organism: Clostridiales bacterium; assembly: GCA_012837325.1. Classification (GTDB taxonomy): domain Bacteria; phylum Bacillota; class Clostridia; order Caldicoprobacterales; family DTU083; genus DURK01. Next base: position 5,703 of record DURK01000123.1, on the reverse strand, counting down.
TCACTGATATTCGTCAGGACACCTATATCTGCCAAATCATACCCTAAGCCTGAACGGATAATTCCACCTCTTGCTGTTTCCAGTACAGCAACATCGATTGATTTATCTGTTAACAGCATTTTTGCACTGGCTGGTCCAGTTGTATCCCCCTTCATTATACAATTGTCATCTATATAAATCCCGTCGGTTGTTGTCATTCCCACTCTCATTCCCCTTGTCTTTAATATATGGGATATCATTCTGGTGGTAGTGGTTTTTCCATTGGTTCCTGTTACAGATACAATGGGAACGGAATGTTTGCTTCCATAAGGAAATAGCATATCTACAATCGCATTTCCAACCTTTCTGACCTTCCCCTTTGAGGGATATAAATGCATTCGGATGCCAGGTGATGCGTTTACTTCTATTACTGCGCCTTGACCCAAAGTCAGCGGTTTATCAATATTCTTACATTTGATATCAATTCCTGCAATGTCCAAACCAATAATTTTGGCTGCACGAATAGCAATTTGTTGATTGTCAGGATGAATTCTGTCAGTGTAATCAACCGCTTCTCCACCGGTGCTGAGGTTTCCACTCATTTTGAGGTATACCCTGATCCCTTTTTTGGGGATGCTGTCCGGTAAGTATCCTTGTTTTTTCAGTATAGCCATACTTATTTCATCTAATTTAATTTTAGTAAGCGGCCTTTCATGGTCTTCTCCGCGACGTTCATCCTTATTTTTTAACTCAACCAATTGAGCAATCGTATGCCTGCCGTCACCAATCACATTAGCTGGTATCCGAAGAGATACAGCGCTTACCTGATTGCCTACAACGAGAATACGATAGTCGTTTCCATTTATGTATTCTTCTACCAGTATGTTTTCAGAAAAAGCCGCAGCGATACGGAATGCTTCTGGAATTTCTTCAGGACATTGGATATTTAAGGATACACCTTTTCCCTGATTTCCGTTAACAGGTTTCAATACCACTGGGTAGCCAATTTCTTCGGCTGTCTGAATTGCTTCTTTAATCGTTCTGCATACTCCTCCCTTAGGAACCGGAATTCCAGCCTGTTCTAGAAGTTCTTTGGTAACCGTCTTGTCACAGGCCATATCCACAGAGATACAACTGGTATTGTCTGTCAGTGTTCCTTCTATCTTTTTGTGATATTTCCCATATCCCAACTGTATGATGCTTCCTTTCCCAATTCTGGTGACAGGGATGCCCCTATCCAACGCAGCATCTGCAATAGCCCTGGTACTAGGTCCCAATCCAAATTTCCATGACAGCTCTTGGATACGATTTAATCTTTCTGTTATGTCAAAAGTCGTATCAGTGGTAATAGCTTTTACCATTTGAACTGCTGTTTTGCCAGCTTCCAAACCGGCGTGCTCTTCACGTTGGGCAAAGACAATGGTATAACAGCTTGTATTTTTTATTCTTCGTGCCTGACCAAAGGATACAGGTTGACCGACCTGGTTTAATATCTCGAGCGCACTATGCTCGATTACATGGGCTAGATAGGTACCTTCGTCCAAACGTCTTTTGAAGCCTCCTTCATAACCAAGCGAGCAATAATGAGCAGCAAGGCCAGGGAGCAATTCCAGCAGTCTCTGGTTGAATTTTGGAATCTGATTAGTGGGAATATTGTCCCATTTCTCCAAATCAACGATCATTTTAATGACTTTTTGATGACTATATATATTTCTGGAATTGTATGCTTTCAACTCGCGTATCAGCAATCTATAAACCTCCTTAGAATTGGTGAACGGGTGGTTAAGTCGAATTCAAAATTTTGCGGGAGAATATGCAATGTAATATCCGTCATTGCTAAAATATCATCCGGTTTAGACTCAGATACGTTTGAATAGCTGCTGTTCATGCCATCTAAAATTGTAACTGCATTCGAGCCGATAACTTCAAAGGTGTTGTTGGGTTTCACAACAATCGCCGTATCCTCATCCAAGCCGATTCCCATGACGGCGGGGTTTTGGGCTATTGCAGCCAGAAGTCTTCCAATTCGACCTCGTTGTGCAAAATGCTGGTCAATGACCACACCTTGAATCAGGCCAAGCCCTGGAGCCATTTTGACGGTGCATTTCTTGGGAGCGTCATCTTCAAGACCTGATGTAATCATCGTTTCACTCATCACCGAAGCTCCAGCACTGGTGCCCGCTATGATTAAACCCATGGAGAATGCATCTTTCAAAAGCCGTTCTATTGCGGTTCCACCAATCAGACTGGTAATCTTCAACTGATCCCCGCCTGTAAAGAACACGCAGCTTGCTTCTCGTAACCGCTGTTGTTTCTCTTCATCATTGGATTCCTCTCTGGTTTCTATATGCAGTGCATCTATATTGCTCATGCCCAACTGATTGAACAGATATTTATATTCCTTTCCAACCTGAGAAGGATATTCAGTTGCTACCGTAAGAACAACCACTTTTCCATCCTTTCCTCCAGCAAGCTCCGCTGTCTTATTGAGGATGGTACAATTGTTCTTCTTATCCTCAGCTCCGCCGATTATGACCAAAACACCCTGTTTTTGCTCCCTCATTTTGTTCCTCCATTTTCACCAATACATATATTCTTCCAGACAACCAATCGTTTTATACTGTAGAATGCAAAAGGTTCAAACCAATAAAAAAAGCACCTTATGGTGCTTAGAATTCAAGAATGATACCATGCAATATTCTCTAGCTGTTCCTTTTGGATAGTTCTACCCTCATAGCTTCTTTCTTTTCGATTGCCTTTTTTACCTTCTCCCGTCTTCGTATGCCGTCCAGATAACTGAAACCAGTGATAAGGGGGAAGAGAGCTAGAAAAACGATTAATATGTCTGGTGAGTATTTTTCAAAGGTAACAATCAGTTTGACGAATGGGATGAGCCAAATACGCAAAATTACCGTAAACCAAGCAACCGAAGGCATACTAACAGCAAGAATATATAAAATCAATCCGGGTATGGATGCAATGAAACCGGACAAAAATCCTTTACTTTTACGAAAGGTACCTCTTTTTAAGTCATTCTGACCGTAAGAAGACGCATCCGCATAGATGACCACGCAAAATATGATTATATTAAGCAATCCAATTAACCATTGATAAAACTGACTGTCAGGGAAGATCCCAAAAAGAAAACCGGATAATAACAATTGTAATATTGTCACCAAGGCATGACTTCCAAAAAACTTCAAAGCTAACTTCTCATATCTCATCAAGTACTCATCCTTTACAAATTCAGCTTGCTTTCTTCAAAACAAAAAATGATAAACTAGTCAACTCCATCTCTGACTAGTAGCCTGATATCCGTTAAAATGCCATCCAGAGGGATATCGTACTTCTCCACAGGCAATCGGTCAATAAGCTGAAAGTCGTATCCGATTCCCAATTTCACAGCATCTTCCCTTAAAGAAGGAAGAAAGCGGTCGTAATAACCAGCCCCATACCCCAATCGCTGAAAAAAGTGGTCGAAGGCCAGGCCCGGCACAACTGCCAGATCGATCTTCCTGCTGTCTACTAACCTTTGCCTATCTTTATCAGGTTCAAGAATACCCCAGGTCCCTGGCACCAGGTCATCCAGCCCTGAAATTTCACAGGGCAGCAATATCTTTCCATTGGGTATCGAAACAGGTACAGCAATACGCTTGCCATCCTCATTTGCCTTTCTTATAAAGCTCTTTGTATCCACCTCACTGCGAAAACTAACGTAGACGAAAATGATCTCTGCATTCTGATATGCCTGTAAACCTATCAATTGAGATTCAATCCGCCTGCTTCTTATTTCTCTTTCTCTTATGCTGATGCGATCCCGTTCTGACATCATTTGCTTTCTCAGCTGCTCTTTATGCAAAATTCGTTCCCCTTTCAGCCTTCATCCAAATAAATGCGAGGAACACGTTCGCTGATAGAAGTAAGTATTTCATAGGAGATGGTTCCACATAAATCCGCCAGCTCATCTGCTGTTATTTTTTCCGTTCCCTGCTCACCCATCAGTACAACTGGGTCTCCTACTGATGCCTCAGGAATGTGCGTGATATCAACCATTACCTGATCCATACAGACCTTTCCAACAACCGGGGCTCTTTTGCCATGTATTAGAACAAATGCCCGATTACCAAGCAGTCGATTGTATCCATCTGCATATCCAACAGGCAAGGTAGCGATTCTAGATGGTGTCGATGCTATAAAAGCCCGTCCATAGCTGACACTTGATCCAACATCCAGATTTTTAATGAAAGCGATTCTTGTTTCCCATTGCAGAACTGGATGCAAGGAAATCTCCGCCTGCTTCTTCAAATAGTGAGAAGGATAATATCCATACATGCTTATACCGCATCTGATTATATCATAGTTCGCCTTTGGAAACATTAACACCCCTGCGCTGTTGGAAGCATGAATCCAATTCAGATGAGTATGGGTTTCCTGAATCGCCTGCAGCATACTCTCAAACTTGGTGGTTTGATCTATTGTATAGTGAGGGCTCTCCTCATCAGCTGCAGCAAAATGGGTGAATGCTCCATCGATGAGAATACCTTTCATACTTTTTATTTCTTTAATAGCAGCTTTCATTTCATCTATTGTGTAAAAACCGATTCGACCCATACCAGTGTCCAATTTTAAATGAACTCTGGCTATTTTACCTGATTTCTCAGCATGGTAATTCAGGCAGCATGCAGTTTGCAGAGATGGTACCGCCTGAGTTAAATTATATTTTATAACGGATTCACATTGTTCCCCGCTTACATCACCCAGTACTAAAATTGGCAAGGTTAATCCGTTCTTTCTTAATAACAAACCCTCCTCCGGCAACGCTACACCCAGCCAGGAGGCACCTGACTTGGCAGCACATTGGGCTATCTGTAGTAAACCATGACCATAGGCATTGGCTTTCACTACCGCTAAAAATGCAGTTTCAGGGTTGGTTTGGGATTTCAAGCTTTTAATGTTTTGCTTTAATCGACTAAGATTTATGACAGCTCTAGTAGGCCTCATCTTTTTTTCCTCCAATTAAAGTGCACTTTCATAATGGAAAGGCTCAATCACATTTAATCTTATTATACGGGATTGAAAAGTGAAAGAAAAGTCATATCAAAAGAAAACGTGGCTTTATAGCCACGTTCTCAAGGATTTGCCTGTCTTATGTTTGGATAAAGGTTGCACAATCAGTATCTTGTGTGTTTCGAGCTTCCGGGGGCTGGATTTCAATTTTTTCAGCGGAACAATGATCTCCCTTTGCATAATAATAACAAGAAGAAACCACACATTTCACGCCTGGAAGATGATGGTTTGTTTTCTCTATTCTTTCCTGCATCAATCGTTCGCCTCCTCAATAATGATTTATCATTATTATTAATATAAATGCATCGTTTTATTACAGGTATTTCAATGAATCACTGTCACGAGTTTTGAATAAAAAAATCGCTGGAAACAACTTCCGAGCGATTCGTGGTGGACCATCAGGGACTCGAACCCTGGGCACCCTGATTAAGAGTCAGGTGCTCTACCAACTGAGCTAATGGTCCATATTGCATTGATTGAGATAATTGGCGCGCCCAGTAGGATTCGAACCTACGACCTCCAGATTCGAAGTCTGTCACTCTATCCGGCTGAGCTATGGGCGCTCATGGAGCGGGTGATGGGAATCGAACCCACACGGCCAGCTTGGAAGGCTGGAATTCTACCATTGAACTACACCCGCATGACAAAGCTCATCTG
>DURK01000122.1 GCA_012837325.1 Clostridiales bacterium | reverse complement strand
TCCACAACTTCCCTGTCCTTAAAGGGTACAAAATCGGCCGGTTCAAAGGCGAAATCCGTACCTTCTCCAAAAACAATCCGTTCCATTTCCTTCATGTCTTTCATGATCATTCTCCTTTTACTTTATTGTATTTTAGACACTTAAAGTGAATAATCAATGTATCCCCGTTTTCTTTTAGTGGATTAGTTCTTCTAAGTTGCGACAGCAGTCCAAGTTTCTACATGAATTTTTATTTGGAACAATGTATATGATGGATTTTTAAAATAATTGTTGCTTTTTATCACTTATCCATCATATTTTTAAGTTTTTCCAGAGAAACCAGCCTTAGAATCCTCTCATATCATTCCCCGGATTGTGTTAGTATCTTCTATATATATGTAAATTTGTAAATCTCCCGCTTAAAAAAATGTATGGATTTCCCTTGATTGGTATTTTATCATTGTGTATATAATAATAGATTATTTCTATTAAGTCAATAGCATTTATGAAATAATTTATTCATTTTATTAAATCCCCCATCCGGCTGATCAGGCCTGTTTTGCATCAGCTGTTTCCCTGGATTCTGCACTGAACTCCTTAAGTGCTTTCTTTCTCCAATTGCCTTTTGCAAAGAACAGGATGTTTATGACAGAGCCCAGAACCCAGGCAGTCAGAAGGGAGACGAATACGGATTCCGGACGGCCGTTTGGAAATGCATCACTTCTGGTAAAATACGCAATACCGTAGGCAACCGGGACACGCAAGCCAATTGTGGTAATCAATGATATCCACATAGGGGTAATGGTGTCACCTGCACCGCGCATGACTCCCGATAAAACCTGCGTTATTGCCATGGCTACATATCCCACCGCTAAAATTCGCATCATCCGCATGCTGGTATCAATAAGCTTGGGGGTATCGGTAAAGATGCCCATCAGATGTCTGCCAAAAAGCAGAATGATGATCGTTATCGTTGCAGCCACAGCGGTGGAGATTCTCAACCCGGCTTGTGCGCCCTTTTTGACTCTGTCCAGCTTTCCTGCTCCGACATTCTGGCCTGCAAAGGTGGTCATGGCCGCACCAAATGAAAAATTGGGCATCATGGCAAACCCATCTACCCGCATGATGATTACATTACAGGCAATGATCATCTCTCCAAAACGATTGGTAAGGGATTGCACGGTGATCATAGCCAGAGAGAAGATCGCCTGTGTTAACCCGGAAGGCAGGCCCAGATGAATCAGCCTGAAGGTATATTCCTTCAAGGGCTTGAAGTACCTCAGCCTGAAGTCAAACACATCAGACATCTTCATGAGCTTTATCATACAAAAAACAGCAGATATACCCTGAGCAATCACCGTTGCCAGAGCAACACCGGGGACACCCATATCCAGCCCGGCCACAAACCAGATATCCAGTCCTACGTTCAAAGCAGTGGAAATCAGTAGGTAAACCAGAGCTGAAAGCGAGTCCCCCAATCCCCTTAGAATACCGGACAGGATATTAAAATAGGAGAAACCGCCAATACCCAGGAAAAAGATAATGAGATATTCCTCACACCAATCGATAATGGATACAGGTGTCTTCAGCAGATTTAACAGAGGTTTGGCTGCCAGGGGGCCAATGACCATAACGATCAGGGAAGCAATGGCAGTCAAGGTGATGCACACTCCAATGGTTCGGGACAGCTTTTCCCTTTCCCTGGCCCCGAAATACTGGGATACCATAATCCCTGCCCCGGTTGCAACACCCACCAAAAGAACAAGCAGCAGATTCAGGATAGGCCCTGCACTTCCCACCGCAGCAAGGGCATTATCACCTATATACTTTCCTACGATAATGGAATCCGCAGTATTATAAAATTGCTGTGCTATGTTGCCTATTAAGAGCGGGATGCTGAATTCCACAATCCGTTTCCAGGGTGTTCCCTCGGTCATATCCCTGGCGGCAAATATTGATTTCAATCTCGACATCTGATCCCTCTATCTATGTATTTTAATCTATACAAATTATATTTTACTTTCGCATCGGCTGCATTTTTTTGCTGAATGCACCATATCTATTCTACTTCATATTTAAGAGCATGTGTATGGTAATTCATGCAAAAACATACCCTTCTGCTGCAAGATGAACCTGCTGCAGAAGGGTATGGTTTACAATCACTCATATATCAGCGGGTAACGATTGAGCCGCTTCTTTGCTGTTGTTTGATTTATTCTGCGTCAACCTGTGCCATGTAGTTGATCAGGTCCACAACCTTGTTGGAATAACCCCATTCGTTGTCATACCAGGCAACCAGCTTAACGAAATTATCATTGAGTGAGATACCGGCACCAGCATCAAAGATGCAGGTTCTGGGGTCTGAAATGAAGTCAGTGGAAACCACTGCGTCTTCCGTGTAACCCATAATACCCTTTAGTTCGTTTTCGGATGCTTTCTTCATCGCTGCCTTGATATCGTCATAGGAAGCTTCTTTTTCCAAACGGCAGGTCAGATCTACAACGGATACGTTGATGGTGGGCACGCGGAAGGCCATACCGGTCAATTTTCCATTCAGATCAGGAATAACCTTGCCAACAGCCTTTGCAGCACCGGTTGAGGAAGGAATGATGTTGGATGCAGCTGCGCGTCCGCCTCTCCAGTCTTTCTTGGAGGGGCCGTCAACTGTTTTCTGGGTGGCAGTGGTCGCATGTACCGTGGTCATCAGGCCTTCGACAATTCCGAACTGATCATGAAGAACCTTGGCCATAGGAGCCAGACAGTTTGTGGTGCAGGATGCATTGGAAACAACCTTCATATCCTTGGTATATTTATCCTGATTGACGCCCATGACAAACATGGGAGCATCAGCCGAGGGTGCGGAAATAACTACCTTTTTAGCACCGCCTGCAAAGTGAGCGGAAGCTTTTTCGGTTGTGGTAAATACGCCGGTTGACTCAACTATGTATTCAGCACCGCATTCTTTCCACGGAATTTCTTCCGGCTTCATGGAAGCATATACACTTACTTCTTCTCCATTTACAACCAGCTTGCCATTTTCAACCTTTACATCGCCCTGGAATCTGCCATGAACGGAGTCATAACGGAGCATGTAAACCATATAGTCCAAATCGATGAAGGGATCATTTATGCCAACAACTTTAACGTTGGGATTGTCCAATGATGCCCGAAATACCAAACGACCGATTCGTCCAAATCCATTAATACCTACTTTTATCATTTAGATATCCTCCTGTCTCTTTTCGTTAAATTTTTCATATTGTATTCTATAACATATTTACCCTATTTACAAGTCTGGAAATCAAATTTCTTGGAACTATGACAAATAATTAACATTTTCCCGACTGTATTTCTCAATTAGCTTACCCTGTCTTTTGCCATTCATACAGCAAAGCTGCCTGCACGATCAGGCCGGGAAGGGAATCAGCCCAGCATCTGCAGATAAGTGTGAATGAACAGGTCCAGATCGCCGTCCATTACCGCCTGAATGTTTCCGGTTTCGGCATTGGTTCTGTGATCCTTTACCATGTTGTAGGGATGAAACACGTAGGATCGAATCTGACTGCCCCATTCTATTTTCTTCATTTCACCCTTCATTTCATTCATCTTCTCCTGAGCTTCCTGTTCCTTCAGCTCCAAGAGCTTGGCCCTCAGCATCTTCATGGCAGTTTCCCGGTTTTGTATCTGCGACCGTTCATTCTGACATGCCACTACAATCCCTGTGGGCAGATGGGTAATGCGGATTGCCGATTCGGTTTTGTTGACATGCTGTCCACCTGCCCCACTGGATCGGTATGTGTCAACCTTCAGCTCGTCCGGACGTATTTCGATGGTATGATCGTCTTCCAGCTCCGGCATGACATCCAGGGAAGCAAAGGAGGTATGCCTTCTCCCGGAGGAATCAAAGGGTGAAATTCTTACCAGCCGATGCACCCCTTTTTCCGCTTTCAAATAGCCATAGGCATTTTCTCCAATGATATGCAGGGCAGCGCTTTTCACTCCGGCTTCCTCCCCCGGAAGGAAATCCAGGGTCCTCACCTCATACCCGTTGTCTTCACACCATCTTGTATACATACGCAGCAGCATAGATGCCCAGTCCATGGCTTCCGTGCCTCCTGCACCGGCATGCAGGGAAATAATCGCGTTATTGGCATCATATTTGCCTTTCAGCAAAGCGGCCAGACGCATCCGCTCTACATCCTTTTCCAGCTGATCCACATCAGCAAGGACCTCCTGAACAACAGAAGCATCCTCCATCTCCTGCCCCAGCTCTATGAGAACCTTTGTATCCTCCAGCTTGGCCTGGGATTTCTGCCAGGTTTCCACCTTGTTTTTCAGCTGCTTTACTTCCTGGTTTACCTTCTGGGAGCGTTCCAGGTCATTCCAAAAATCCGGAGCGTTCATTTGGTCTTCCAGTTCCTCTATTCTTTGCTTCAACCCCGGGAGGTCAAAGTGAATCACCTATCGTTATCAGTGTCTCCTGAATGGATTGCAGCCTTTGCTGGGCTTGGTCCAGTTCAATCATCTCCATCACACCTTTCCTGTCTTTTACACTGCGAAGCTCATCAGGCACCGCAGCACTTCTTATATTTCTTACCGCTGCCACAGGGGCAGGGATCATTTCTACCTACCTTCGCTTCCTTTACGATGGGCTTTTGGGGCTGGTTCCCGTGGCTGGCTTCAATGGGCTCTGCTACCTTTTCCCGTTTGGGCATATTGCTCTGCACCTTGATATGGTATAAGAGGCTAACAACCTCTTCTTGAATGCCCTTAACCATATCCTGGAACATTTCATAGCCTTCAAACTTATATTCCATAACCGGATCCCGCTGACCGTAAGCCCTTAGACCGATGCCTTGTCGAAGCTGATCCATGGCATCAATATGATCCATCCATTTTCTGTCAACAACCTTAAGGGTAATGACCCGTTCCGCCTCCCGCATGGCCTCTTCTCCGTTGTCTTCCTCCTGCTTCCTATAAGCAGACCGGGCTGCATCCAGCAGCTTTTCCCTGAGAAGGGTTTTTGTCAGGCTTTGAATGTCCAGCTCACCCACCTTGACGGCTTTTGGAGGAATGCATATTCTCTCCAGGTATGTCATCATGCCCTTCAAATCCCATTCGTCATGATAGGAGGTGTCCCCCAAATAAATTTCCATAGCGGAATCAATCAAGGTTTCCACCATATTCATGACGCTGTCACGCAGGTTTTCCCCTTCCAGTACACTGCGGCGCTGGGAATATATCAGCTCACGCTGTACATTCATCACATCGTCATACTGCAGAACATGCTTGCGGACATTGAAGTTGTTCCCTTCCACCCGTTTTTGCGCCTGTTCAATCTGTCCGGATAAAAGACTATGTTCAATGGGTTGATCTTCCTCCATGCCCAGGGTGGATACAAGACCCTTGATTCGATCCGACCCAAACAGCCGCATCAAATCGTCTTCCAGGGATATATAGAATCGGGAAGATCCAGGATCGCCCTGACGGCCTGAGCGTCCACGCAGCTGGTTATCAATTCGTCTGCTTTCATGGCGCTCTGTACCGATAATATGCAGTCCGCCGGCTTCGATGATCTTTTGCCGCTCTTCCCTGGTTTCCTCAAGATATTTTGCATAAAGGCTCTCATAAACCCTTCTGGCTTCCAGCAATTCCGGATCATCAGTTTCGTTGACACCGGTAACCTCAACCAGGATCTCATCGGAGAATCCCTGGCGGCGCATTTCCCTTTTTGCCAGAAACTCCGGATTGCCGCCCAAAATGATATCGGTACCGCGGCCGGCCATATTGGTAGCAATGGTTACCGCCTTGTATCGTCCTGCCTGGGCCACAATCTCCGCTTCTTTATCATGAAATTTGGCATTCAAAACCTCATGGGCAATACCCCGCCGCTTCAGCATACCACTTAGCATCTCCGATACTTCAATGGAAATGGTACCAACCAATATGGGCTGACCCAAGGCATGCCGCTCGCAAATTTCCTGGATCACTGCATTGTACTTACCCCTTTGGGTTAAGTAAATGACATCGTTGAAATCCTTGCGAATCATGGGCATATTGGTGGGAATCACGACAACGTCCAGGTTGTAGATGGATTGGAATTCATCCTCTTCGGTTTTGGCGGTTCCGGTCATACCGGACAGCTTGGAATACATTCGGAAATAGTTCTGAAAGGTAATGGTTGCCAGGGTTTTGCTCTCCCGCTGCACCCTTACGTTTTCCTTGGCTTCGATGGCCTGATGCAGCCCGTCGCTGTATCTGCGGCCAAGCATAAGCCTGCCGGTAAATTCATCTACTATGATGACCTGGTCATCCTTTACGACATAGTCTCTGTCTCGCTTCATCAGGGTATGGGCCTTCAAGGCCTGGTTAATATGATGGGACAGCTCGGAATGATCCGGGTCTGCAAGGTTCTCCACAGCAAAGTACTGCTCTGCTTTCGCAACGCCTTCCTCGGTCAGGTTGACGGTGCGGGCTTTCTCATCCATTTCATAATCCTGCTCGTGTTTCAGCCGTTCAATAAACCGATCAACCCGGAAATACATGTCGGTGGATTTGTCCCCTGCGCCGGAAATAATAAGAGGGGTACGGGCTTCATCGATGAGAATGGAGTCAACCTCGTCAATAATACCAAAGTTCAGCTCCCGCTGCACCATCTCCTCTTTGTAGATAACCATGTTGTCCCGCAGATAGTCAAATCCAAACTCGTTATTGGTACCGTATGTAATATCGGATTGATAACTGACCCGCCTTTCAGAGGGCTTCAGGCCATGAACGATCAGACCGACAGACAGGCCCAGAAAACGGTAAATTTTGCCCATCCATTCGCTGTCCCTGCGGGCTAGATAGTCATTGACCGTTACAATATGCACGCCTTTGCCGCTCAGGGCATTCAAATAAGCAGGCAGGGTAGCAACCAGGGTCTTTCCTTCGCCGGTTTTCATTTCTGCAATTCGGCCCTGATGGAGTACGATACCGCCCAGCAGCTGTACATTGAAATGACGCATGCCCAATACTCTTACAGAGGCCTCTCTCACTACAGCAAAGGCCTCGGGGAGCAACTCATCCAGCGTTTCACCGGCTGCATACCGTTCCTTGAATTCCTTCGTTTTATTCTGAAGCTGCTTGTCGCTCAATGCCTGCATTGCAGGCTCGAGAGCCTCTATTTCTTCTACCGTCTTCATAAGACGCTTGATTTCCCGTGCGTTGCTGTCACCAAACAGCTTCTTGATCAGACTTGCCATCGTGCGTTCACCCCGGTTTTAAATTCATCAGTTTATTGTATCATGTAACCAGCTGTGTTACAAGAATTCACCAAAATCTCAAAAGACAAGGGGAGCTTTCGCTCCCCTGCTGCTGAATGTTTGCTTTGTTGATCTATTCATTTAATGGATCATAAGGAATCCTCTATTTTATTCAAATTCCGGCTCGATGAGGCCGTATTTCCCGTCCCGCCGTTTGTATATGACATTCACCTCATCGGTTTCCGCATTGGAAAATACAAAAAAGCTGTGTCCGATTAAATCCATCTGCATCAGGGCCTCTTCTACCGACATGGGTTTGACGGCAAAGCGTTTGGTTCGTACGATTTTTAGTTCATCATCTTTTTCATCATGACTTTCACCCTTACTGAACAGCATTTGGTCATCTGTAAAGGCATCTGTTCGGAACTTGCGCCACAGTTTCGTGCGATACTTGTGAATCTGCCTTTCCAGCTTGTCGAGCACCATGTCAATGGAAGCATACATATCATCGGTTGATTCCTCTGCACGAATCAAAATACCGTTAAAGGGGATGGTAACCTCTACAATGTGTCGATTTTTTTCGACCGACAATGTTACCTGTGCTTCTGTACCCGGGTCAAAATAACGTTTGAGTTTGCCAACCTTCTTGTTGATTTGTCGCCGCAGTGAATCCGTGATGTCCATGTTTTTACCGCTAATGATAATGTTCATTGGGTCAGCTCCTTTCCCATATCCACTATACTTCTATTTATTCGAGATCTGGTTAAAAAATCCTTTTGCATTTGGATATGGTGGGTATTTTCTTATTCAATTTTTACCCTTCTCAGTTAATATTAAACATACTTCGCGTGGTGACTGCAAAAAACCGATCAGAATTTGATAATATTGTAAAACCCTGTCGAAGAATCAGGATTGAACCTGGTAAAACTTTATTTTCATCTCTTCGTTCAATTCTGAGAACGCTTCATGAGACAATACTTCATGGGAATCAACCTTCCAGCTGGCAGAATGCTGTGTCAACTGCATAACAGAATACAGAGACTCCTGACCATCATCGTACATCAAATAAATAACAACCCCCCCATCCTCCTTTGGATAGGTGCGCTCACTCAGCGACAAAATGATATTCCGATTCTGAAAACCCAGCTTCTCCAGCTCTTCATCGGATATGGTTTTGATTTCAGCATGATCTCCCAGCTTCTGTTTCTGCATCTCCTTCCGATAGCCCGGCAAGTCAAGCTTTCCTTGCACACGCTGCGAGAAAACCATGCCTGCCCTTTCTGCTACCAATGGAACCTGATAGGCTATGGTAAATCGATAGTGGGCATAAACACCTGTTATGATAACTGCCGAAACCAGAATCAGATTCAGAATCCGTGCTGCAGAAAACTTCTTTTTATTGTTCCTCAAGTTCAAGTAGGCCTTGATATTGTGTGCAAACCATGGCAATAACAAAAATACTGCCAACATGATATAAACAATTTTTGCTGCCCGCATGTCTGACCTCCTTACAGCACCTTGCTCAAAAATGACTGGGTGCGTTCATTTTTCGGGTTGCCAAAGAGCTCTGCCGGTGTATTCTCTTCTGCTATCAACCCTTCATCCATAAATAGAATCCGGTCTCCTACTTCACGGGCAAAACCCATTTCATGGGTTACCACTACCATGGTCATTCCCTCTACAACCAATTGTTTCATAACACTCAGCACTTCCCCGACCATTTCAGGATCCAATGCAGAGGTTGGTTCATCAAAAAGCATAATCTCCGGGTCCATAGCCAACGCTCGAGCAATGGCAACACGCTGCTTTTGACCACCGGATAACTTGTTGGGGTATTCATTGTCCTTATCAGGCAGGCCTACCTTTCGGAGCAGTATGACTGCCTTTTCTCTTGCCTGCTCCACGCTCATCCCCTTCAGCTTGATCGGAGCCAGGGTGATATTCTCCATAACGGTCATATGGGGGAAAAGGTTGAATTGCTGAAAGACCATTCCCACTTTTTGACGCAGCTTGTTGATGTCCTTTCCAAGCTGGGTTAAGGAAACGTCGTCTACATAAACATCCCCGCTGGTAGGCTGCTCCAGAAGATTGAGGCAGCGCAAAAAGGTGCTCTTCCCCGAGCCGCTGGGGCCTATGACGCAGACCACTTCCCCCTTGTGTATTTCATTGCTGATACCCTTCAGCACCTCCAAAGCGCCGAAGGATTTATATAAATCAACTACCTTAATCACTCTTTCGCAGCCTCCTTTCCAGTTTACCCAAGGTCATGGTCATCAGTACCGTGATATACAAATAGATAAAGGCGATAACCAGATAGGGTGTATAGTTTGAAAAGGTTCGCCCGCGAACAATCTCTGCACCCCGCATCAGATCCTCCAGACCTATAAAACCGGCAATGGCGGTCTCTTTCCAAAGTGAAATAACTTCATTGCCCATACCCGGCAGGATATTCTTAATCGCCTGAGGGATGATAATATAGTACATGGACTGCGGGTAGGACAGGCCTAAGGAACGTGCCGCCTCCAGCTGACCCTTATCCACCGCCTGAATGCCTGCACGAATCAACTCAGCCACATAGGCTCCGCTGTTGATTCCAAAAGCGATGGAAGCCACCGTAACCCGATGCAGACCGGTGGATGCAAACACCGCGAAATAGATAATCAGCAGCTGCACCACAACTGGAGTGCCCCGGATGATATCAACATATTTACCTGCAAGATAGTTGAGCACCTTGTTGTTTGTAAGCCTGGCCAGAGCAACCATTAACCCGATTGCTCCCCCTATAAAAGCGGCATACAGGGTAAGCTGTACGGAAATGCCCAAGCCCTTCACGAAGTACAGATACCGCTCCTCGCGTATTAGATTGAAGAATATCTCGTCAGACAGCGTAGTGATGATTTTCATGATTACTGTCAAATCCCTCAGCTCCAATTTTTATTTTTCAAAACCATTCTACATGATGTGGTTCAGCCTTACAACCGATACCAGAAAACTTTTCATACACCACATACTGTATAAATGAGGATTATGAAAGAAAGCCAGCATAAAGCTTCATGCTGGCTCTCCAAAGCCTACATCAATTGTTATAAATCCCGTTCCTCAGTTCAAGAAGGAATACTCCTCCACCCATTCATTTATCTGACCGCTTGCCTTTAGCTCTGCAAGAACTTCATTGATCACCTCAAGAAGATCTTCCGCATCCTTTCGAACACCCAGGGCATATTCTTCATCCTCTGCAGCCTTCTCCTCCAGCAGAACCAGCCCGGGGTTTTCTGCAACTATCATCTGGGCGGGCAGATCGTCTACAATCACAGCGTCCAGCCGGCCATTGCTCAGGTCAATTGCAGCTTCCATTGCATTGTTGAATCGGATGATATTCTCATCAGCCGTGTACTCTTCTGCAGTAAAGTCACCGGTTGTTCCGCTTTGTACCCCTATGGTCTTGCCTTCCAGATCTGCCGCAGTCTTGATCTCCGTATTGCCTTCCTGCACAATAATAGTTTGAACCGCCTTGAAATAGGTATCACTGAAAAGCATCTGCTCTTCCCGATCCGGTCTGATGGTATATCCTGCTGCAATAAAGTCAATCTGTTTGGAGGTTAAGGCATTGGGCAGGCCATCAAACTTCATATCCACTACTTCCAGCTCCACACCCAGCTTCTCAGCAATTTTTGCTGCGATTTCGGCATCCACACCGATTACATCGTCACCCTTTCGCATCTCAAAAGGAGCGAACGCGGCATTGGTGCCCCAAACGATTTTCCCGGACTGCATGATCTTTTCCAGGCTTTCGCTCATTTCACCGCCTTCACCGGAAGGTTCCTCAGTCTGCTCCGGTGCTTCCGTCTTGTCAGGCAGATCATTGCCTGGCTGCTGGGAGGGCTGATCTGTATCTCCGTTTGATGCACAGCCGTATACGGAAAATGCCATTGCAATCACCAGCAATATAGCCAACATTTGCTTTTTTGTTTTCATTTTAAAATCCCCCTAAAATGTCTTGATTTCATCTGGAATCTATTATATACGTATAATTATAATATTTCAATGCATAATTATAAATTTATAAACTTTTTTTCGGCAAATTTTGCAACTTCATGAATGAAATGCGTCGAAGCTGTGGATATGTGGACATATTGCTTGTGGATAATGTGGATAATCCTGTGTATAAACTGATTTTTCATCGTTTAACCATGTGGAAAAGGCAATTTCACCCAGGGGAACAGATTTTCTTTATTCCATAATTCAACGAATTTCGACACTGTTCTTCAGATATCTGGCATCCTTTTATTGATTTATTGACACAAAAATTGCAATTTCCTAACAAAAGACAGGAGGCAGAAAAAGAAAATATTCAAGGGAAGCAGGAAGGGTATGAAAAAACCCCGGAATTTCCGGGGTTTTTGACCAATTTCTTTGAAAGTACAAGGTATCCTTGCTTGGGGATTACCTTCTGGCTTGATAGCAATCACTGCAGTAGATTGGTCTGTCGTTTTTGGGTTCAAAGGGTACCTGGGTAGGAACACCGCATTCAGCACAGATTGCATCATGCATCTCTCTCCTGCCGCCGTTGCCGCCAGCTGTTCTTCTGCCGTTGGCCTTCCGCTGATCACGGCAGCCTTTGCAACGAGCAGGCTCGTTCTGGAAACCCTTTTCAGCATAGAATTCCTGCTCACCGGCTGTGAAGGTAAATTCTGAGCCGCACTCTTTGCAAATTAATGTTTTGTCTTCGAACATGGATTAAATCCCCTCGCTTTAAATAAGTTATAACTGCTCTATCCTAGCTGACCTGGTCTTTGCCCCCACACACGCCGCCTGGAAGCCTCGCTCAAGGAATTACCCTCCTACTAATACTTCTCACTATACTTTTGCAGGAGATAACCTTTCATTTTGAAACCAATATTCGCAACCAGTGTCTGCTCCGGGACTAGAAGTCTGTGTCAAGGAGAAAGGAACGAAAGACATGCTCGAAAACTGGAAAACCATTTGAAGATCATCACTCAAAACTATAGGACGGACTTACATCTAAGTCGCACCATGATCACCGGGACTTTTCCCAGCTTACGTGGATCGTTTTGCCTGCGACTGGCATCGATTTTCAACCACAGACCTATGAATAGAACACAAAATCATTATATAACGGTGTTTTTTAAATTGCAATACTTATTTCAAAAATTTTCAAGTAATCACGATTTTATACATTATTCTTTAGTCAACTCTTTCTATCTTAAATATCACCGGCCTTAAGGCGTCTGTGCAGCAAACAACCTGAACCGCATCCCGGTTGATCCAGGGCATATTGCCGCCTGTCATAACGGAGGTAACATCCCTTTGAATATCAGCCCATGCCCAGGAGCAGAATCCCTCAGGCTTTTCCATTTCCGCAAGTATAAATTCCTGTCCGTTTTGGTATAGATCGCATGCTGTCAAATTCGGATCACTTGAGTACTCCCTGGCGATATCCTCCAGTAATAACCGGTCCAGCACTGTTATTTTGCATTTATGAAGCCTTCTCATTCCAATACTCCTTCCTCAGCCATTTCTTGAATCACATTTCGTTTCCCATACCTGCAGCAGCTCTCATAATTTTTTCTTCTGTTGCATCAGTTCTGTTGAACTCACCGGTAATTCTTCCTTCATGCACCACCAAAATTCGGTCACATACGCCAAGGAGCTCAGTTAATTCTGATGATACAAAAACAATGCCCACACCAGCCTCCGTCAAGCTGTTTACAATTGTATAGATCTCACTTTTTGCTCCAACATCCACACCACGGGTGGGTTCATCCAAAATGATCAGCCTTGGATTGGTAGCCAGCCATTTTGCAATAACCGCCTTTTGCTGATTTCCACCACTGAAGTTTCGAATGGGCCTGTTTATCAGTGCAGGCCTGATTGACAGCTTATTAACATATTCATTGGTCAGGTTTGATTTCTTTCTTCGAACGATCGTACCCAGCGATGTAATCTGATCCGTGTTTGGGATCGCGATGTTGTCAGCCAGTGACATTAAAAGAACCAACCCTTCCTGCTTTCTGTCTTCGGGCACCAGCACAATTCCTTCCTTGATTGCCTCTGTGGTAGACTTTATTTTCTTCCTGGCACCATCCAAAATAATCTCACCGCTGTCGTATTTGGATTCGCCAAAGATTGACTTCATGATTTCCGTTCTGCCTGCACCCACCAAGCCGGCAAAGCCCAGTATTTCGCCTTTTCTGACATTGAAACTGATGTCTTCAAAATAACCCTCTGTTGTCAGGTTCTTCACCTCAAGGATCACATCATCGCTTATGGCATCCTCCTTTCTTTCGGGGTAGTAATCTTCAATCCTCCGCCCGATCATATGAGCACAAATTTCATCCTTGCTTGCTTTTTTTTCTGAATTGTCCATTGTTGTAATGTATTCACCATCCCGGAGCACGGTAATGCGATCGCTTATCGTGACCACCTCATCCAGCCTGTGGGATATATAAACGATGGCCATTCCTTCTTTTTTGAACTGATTAATCAAACGAAACAATACTTCGGTTTCCTTTGATGTTAAAACAGAGGTTGGCTCGTCCATTACCAGTATGCTGGTTTCATTAAACAAGGCTTTTCCAATTTCAACCAGCTGCTGCTGGGCAATGCTCAGCTGTCTGACCGGAGCATCATAGTTGGTAAGATTCAAGCCCAGGCTTTCCGCCAACTCTCTGGACCTCTTTTTCATAAGCCTTTTATCCAGACTTCCTGTGAGCTTCTTCGTCAGCTCTTTCCCAAGGAAAATATTTTCTGATACATTTAAAGTAGGAACCAGGTTGAATTCCTGATGGATCACGCTGATTTTATGATTCAGGGCATCTCTCGGGTTATGAATCTCCACCGGGATGCCGTTTATTTCTATTTCACCTTTTTCAGCCAGATGTACCCCTCCCAGAACCTTCATAAGGGTACTCTTGCCTGCACCGTTTTCCCCTACTATGGCGTGCACCTCTCCTTTTTTCAGATCAAAGCTCACATCTTTCAGCGCCTGCACTCCTGGAAAGGTTTTGGATATATTTTTCATTCTAAGGATGACTTCACCATTCACCAGCTATTCCCCCATAAGTCAGAAGTGGTATGCATAAATCTTATCCTATTTATTTTTATTGGTCAGATAGTCGATTGAACATACAGCTATGATAATGGCTCCTGCTACCACGGTCTGCCAGTACATGCTTACCTTTAACAACACCAGTGCATTTCGCATGACCCCCAATATCATGGAACCCAGCAAGGTGCCTAGAATGGACCCCTCGCCGCCGTTCATGCTTGTTCCTCCGACTACGGTGGCTGCAATCGAATCGACATCGTAGTTCATTCCTGCATTGGGATTGCCTGCATTCAGCCTGCCTATCATTAAGAGGCCGGCTATCCCGCACAAAATGCCGCCTATAACATGAATTTTAAGCCGATGGGTCACGGTGTTGATTCCCGACAGCTTTGCAGCTACGATATTTCCTCCTACCGCCTTGGTCTTCATTCCAAAAGGGGTATGGTTCAGTATATAGGAGAATATCACCACAATGACAAACATGATGATGGTCATGATGGGTATCGGTCCAACATACCCATTGGCAAGCTCGGATACAAACTCGTTGGTCACTCTGATTGTAAAGCCTTCCGTGACAACGAATGCCAGACCCCTTGCTATATAAGCCATTCCGATGGTTACGATAAAGGGCGGCAGCTTCACCAGGGTGATAATCAACCCGTTGGCCAGACCGATGAGCAAGCCTGCTGAAATCCCTGCGAAAAAGGCCAAAGCAGGATTAAAAGCCGCATCCAGCAGATAGGATATGATGATGCCGCATAACCCCAGATTGAATCCGACAGAAAGATCAATTCCCCCTGAAATGATGACCAGGGTCTGGGCAACCGCTACGATGGTAATGAGGCTGATCTGCCTCAGGATATTAAACAGATTTGTACTTGTAAAAAAGGTATCCGGCTTTAAGACAGCCATGATGGCCACCATTGCTGCGAGCAGGACAAAAAGCCTGAGCTCCTTTTGCCCTATGACAAACCTGAAGTACTCTGAAGATCGATTTACTTTGATTGAATTTGATATCTTCGCAAACATAATACTGCCCCTTTAACTATATATAGGTTGATTCAAGGAATCACACTGCCGGTTGAGACAGTGTGATTCCTTGCTTGCAAAATTACCTTTCATCCTGATAGGTGTCAATGTTCTCGATCGTGACCTCAATGGTTCCTGTGTCATTGTGCTCTTCTATGGTGCCGCCGTCACACAAGGTGTTCAGGCTGTCAATAATAAGCTCTCCCCAAATATGCTGTCTTTGAGATACCAGGGCTGTAATCAGGCCGTCTCTCAGCCCATCAATATTTTCATCCGTATTGTCAAAGGATATGTTCATTTTATCCTGATTTGTCCAGCCTCTGGCCTTCCAAACGGCTATGCCTGCCGGACCGCCTGCGCCTCCAATGCCGGTATAGCTGACGAAGTCCGGGTTGGCCTCGATCATGGACTCCAGCACCTCAACACTCTTGGCAGGGTCGGCGTATCCTGACTGAACGTCTGCGATTTTGATTTTCGGGTACTTTTCCTTTATCCTGTCCTCTATTCCCTGTAGTCTTTCAACCAGATTACCTTGAGTTGGAACATCCTGCAGAATGATGATTTTCCCTTCTTCACCGATATGCTTGGCGATAACATCTGCCATGTGCAAGCCGGCTTCATAGTTCATGGTTCCAATATAGCCGGCTCTATTGGAGTTTGGCGTATCGGAGTCAAATGTTACCACTTGAATGCCTGCTTCAATTGCCTGATCGATGTAGGGCGCTAAAGCCTCGGGATCGGTGGATCCGATTGCAATCCCGTCAACCTGCATGGATATAAGGTTTTCAACAATTTCAATCTGCTGTTGAACCTGGCCGCCTTCAGGTGCATGGATAAACAATTCGATGTTACCCAGTTTTTCCGCATAGGCTTGGGCTCCCGTTGTTACCGGATCAAAGAATTGATGGATAACCGGGTAAATAATGGCGTAGGTCCTTTTTTCTGCTGGTGCTGCAGGCTTATCTCCTTCATCCGGCGTTGGCTGGTCTGCCTGTTTGCCCGTCCCTCCGCAGGCAGCCAGAGAAAATATGAGTACAAAAACCAGAACCGTCACGAGCAAGCGCTTCACGAAACTTTTTTTCACAAAATCTCCTCCCCATCCCTTCATTTTCATTGCACCAAATCCGCATCATTGGATTCCTCTGTGATGCTGACTTATGTTATAACAAATTTTAAACCCATTCATTTGTTGTGACAATGTAATAAGTTATGGAGGAGTTGGAATTAAATTTTGAAAATTTTGAATATTTACCAGCTGATGGAATATTTTTCGAAAATGGTTAAATTATTTTGGATTCCGGGCTGTGATTTGCCCTAAAGTCAGTTGGTCTGAGCCCTGTTTCCTTCTTAAAAACATGGCTGAAGTAGTGATGGTCATTGTATCCGACCTTATATGCGATTTCAGAAGACTTCAAGTTTGTTGTTCTCAGCTTTTCCTTTGCCTTTGCGATTCGAACACTTGTGAGGTATTCAATAAATGTCATTCCGATTTCCTGGCTGAATATGGTGCTGAAATGGCTGGGACTGACATTCACATGTTTGGCAACCATGTTTAATGACAGCCTGGAGTCTGAATAATTCAGGTCTATGAATTTTCTGGCTTTCCAAATCACATCTCCATACTTATTGTGCTTTTTACTCTCCCTGAATTCAATAATTTTTGATATCAGCTTCCGTGTATGGTAAATGAATCCATCGATCGAATATACGCGGTCAATCATTTCCACAATACAGCTCAACTCGGGAATGATATCCTCCACGTTCTCTCCCAGCTCTTCCACAAATCGAACAACAGCCTGTGTTATACCAGAGAATAAATAGGTGTAATAAACGGGATCCAGGTCCTGATCTTTGATGCTTTGAATGTAGACCGAAAGCTTTGACAAAATATAGGCTTCATCCTGATACCGCAGGAATTCCAAAAGTTTGGTTTCATCCAGTGGAATGAAAACTCTGTTGTTCACTTGAGACAGCTTGGCATCATGAATACCCATCATCCTGTTTTTGCTGAACAGACAGCTGCAATCCATAATCGTCTCAGCATCCTCCAAAGAACGGGCAATGCCCGTCCTAGTCAAGTCCAAAATAGTGTGTAAATTACCTCGGTTTGTCCAGCTGGTATGATAAAGGACATTAATGCTATCAACCGGACCAGACGAAAGCTTTTGCCGCGAAAGCTGTTGATAATGAGTACATGGC
>DURK01000121.1 GCA_012837325.1 Clostridiales bacterium | reverse complement strand
CTGCAGGCCACCTATGATCCGGTGATGGGACACGTTCCACAAGGCTATATTCAGTCCGATGGCCAGGACTTCCGTCTGGCCGGTGGTAATTATGGGCTGGCGCCGACTGCTCAGATCGAAGAAGCCAAAGCTTTGTTGGTCGAAGCCGGCTATAAGGAAGATCTGTCCGACTTCCCAAAACTGCGTATCGGCTACTACACCAGCGACACAGCCAAGAAGGTTGCCGAGACTTTGCAACAAATGTATAAGCAGAATCTGGGAATCGAGATGGAGATAGTCAGCGCCGAATGGACGGTCTACTATGATCAGGTCGTTCAGCTCGACTACGACATCTGTGCCATGGGCGATCTGGGAACCTATTTGCACCCGACCGCCTTCCTGAACACATATATTGGCGACAAACCGCCTTTAGAGACCGGCTGGAGAAACCCCGAGTATGATCGTTTGATTGCCGAGGCAATCAAAGAAGTTGATCCCGCCAAGTCGGAAGCCCTCCTCCATCAGGCTGAGGATCTGTTCATGAACGATTATCCTCTGCTGCCTCTTTACAGCGGTACACAGCCGATGCTGATGAAAGAGTATGTCCAGGACTGGTACTATTCACCGGTCGGAGTCTTTGTCTTTGATCAAATCGCCATCGGCGATCATTAAAGATCCGTCACATCACTACAAAACCAGGCGGTGTCTCTCTATAGAGGCACCGCCTTTTAGATTCGCCGGATCAATAGCGACAGCTCACAAAGAACTGACCGACTAGACCAATCTTGAGTTTCTTGGTTGAGTTTGAACCTACAATGACGACACCTCATAAGGAGCCGACGGATCAGCCCCCCAATGATGGCGAGAACTATGATGAGTATGAAATAATGACGGCACCCCATAAGGAGCCGCCGGATCAGACTCCCATGATGACGAGAGCTATGATGGGTATGAAATAATGACGACACCCCATAAAGAGCCGACGGATCAGACTCCTTGCGCCAGATGCTCTACAATTACTTTGACACCGATCAATATCAAGATCGTGCCCCCGAGAATTGAAGTAATGCTGCGAAAGCGTCTGCCGAGCAACTTGCCCCACATCGCCCCTGCAAAAGACAACAGAAAGGTCACAACGCCGATCACGAGCACCGAGCGCAACATCGGTGCCTGACTCAGGGAGAGCGAAATCCCTGCCGCCAGAGCATCAAGTGAGGTTGCGATCGCCAGCAGCAGCAAGCGCGGGTGCGAACAAGGGTCAGAAAGCGGGTTGTCCTCTGACTGGTGAAGCGCCTCCCAAATCATCTTGCCCCCGATAAAAAACAACAAAGCAAAGATCAGCCAATGGTCGATGGGCTGCACATAGTCTCGAAACTGGGAACCGAGAAAATAGCCCACCAGAGGCATCAGCGCTTGAAAACCGCCAAAGTAGGCGGCCGTTCTCAAGCCTTCTCGCCACTTGAGATTGACTTTGCATAATCCGATCGTCGTGGCCGCCACCATGGCATCGACCGACAAACCCAATGCCAGCAGTAAAAGCTCAAGCAAACCTGCCATTATTCACCTCGCACCTCCTGATTATGGCACAATCTGGGGTCGCTTTGCAGTAGCCGGTCAATTCGCTCTCGCAATTGTGTCCAGGGGTGACTTTGCGATCTGGCGCAGAGCACCGCAGGCTTCTCACAGATCAGGCAAGGCCGCGGCGGCAGACCCAGCTCCGACCGCTTGACCTGCTCCTGCCCCTGCCACAAATCCAGGTCCAACAATCTGCCTAATGGATCAGTCTCCTCGATCTCGACTAGCAGTCTTTTGATTTTTTTGCGAAGGCTGACACTATCGTCCAGCCCCACTGGGCCAGGGCTTGCCACCAAGAGTGCTGCGACACCGGCAGCACCGCTATGGCACTCCTGATGCAAGATGGCACAGCCGCAGTCAGTCAGTGCAGGTAGCAGGAGATCTTGCGCCAACTGGATCAATTGCGACCCGGCAGGAAGGACTTTCTCAGGACCGGGAATATTCAAAGTGATCGAGACAATATAGTCTGCAGGGAAAGCGCTCAGGGCTCGCCCAATCCTCTCGCTTCGCCTCTCTCTCGCTACCAGTATCTGCTCGTGAATCTCTGTCATCTGTACTACCCTTTGCGCCTTCGTCAAAACTTAGATGGCAAGTTTTGCTGATTCTAATCTTAGGTCAGAGGAGGGGAGCTGACAAGCAAAGGGTTCATCTCTGTCATCTGTACTACCCTTTGCGCCTTCGTCAAAAACTTAGATGGCAAGTTTTGCTGATTCTAATCTTAGGTCAGAGGAGGGGAGCTGACAAGCAAAGGGGCCATCTCTGTCGAGATGACCCCAGTCATTGGTAGATTTTTGGACGAGTGCCGCTTGAGCTTACATGCCCATATAGGCTTGTTTGACGATTTCGCTCTCCAGGAGTTCGGCGCCCGTGCCGGTAATGACCAGACGCCCGTTCTGGATGACATAGCCTCTGTCGGCAATCTCCAGAGCTTCTTGAACTTTCTGTTCGACCAGCAGGATAGTGACCTGCTTGCTGATCAGCTTGAGTGCTTCCAGCACTCGTTCGACCAGTACCGGAGCGAGGCCCAGCGATAATTCGTCGACCAGCAGCAGCTTGGGGCTGGACATCAGCCCGCGGGCGATCGCCAGCATCTGCTGCTCACCGCCGGACAGTGTCTCGGCTGCTTGTTTCGAACGCTCAGCCAGAATCGGGAAGAGCTCAAACATCTCGTCGAGACGCTTCTTTTTCTCGACCTCATCCTTGACGATGAAAGCACCCATCATCAGATTCTCGGCCACGGAAAGCTTGCCGAAGACCTGGCGTCCTTCTGGAACATGGGCGATGCCGCGGGCAACGATTTTGTGTGCCGGCAAGCGGTCGATGCGTTCGCCCATGAATTCGATCTCACCGGAGAACGGTCTGACGATGCCGGAGATGGTCTTGAGCAAAGTGCTCTTGCCTGAACCGTTGGAGCCTACCATGGAAACAACCTCGCCAGGATTTACTTCACAGGAAAAGTCGTAGATGACCTGGACATTCCCGTAACCTGTATTAAGATTTTTTACTTTTAGCATGATATTTCTCCCCCAGATAAGCTTTGATTACTTCGTCGTTGTTGGCAATCTCCTGCGGAGGGCCTTCAGCAATTTTCTTACCGGAATCGAGGACAACGATCTTGTCGGAAATCGGCATGATCGCCTCCATGATATGTTCAACGACCAGCAAAGTCAGTCCTTGTGCTTTGAGATCCAAGATCAGATTCATGACATCTTTGATCTCCGTCTGATTGAGACCGGCCATACATTCGTCCAGCATCAGAACCCGAGGTTCTGTAGCCAGCGCGCGGGCAATCTCGACACGCTTTCGCTCAGCGATGGTCAAGTTGCGACCTAAGATATCTTTCCTGGCCAAGAGACCGGTTCTGCGCAGAACGCCCTCGGCCAGATCTCTGGCTTCGGAAGTCTTGTTGGTATGGAGAAAGGCACCGGTCATGATATTTTGTTCGACCGTCATTTCGCTCAGCGTCTTGACGATCTGGAAGTTTCTGGTGATGCCCTTGCGACAGATTTCATGGGTCGGGCGTCCTGTGATGTCCTGCTCCACGCCCGCTTCGTCCCAGTAGGTCACTTTGCCCGAGAACGGTTTATAGAAGCCAGTGACACAGTTGAACAGGGTGGTTTTGCCGGCACCGTTTGGACCGATCAGGCTGACGATGCCATTATTCTCAATATCAAAGCTGACGTCTTCGTTTGCCATTAGCTCACCGAATTTCATGGTGAGATTGCGAATTTCGATTACACTCTTCATGCCTTACCTCCGGATCCTTCGCCAGGAGTACCTGTGTCTAGTCGCTGCAGGGCTTTCTCTTTGGCTAGTCGCCTGCGATTGACGAGATCATCAAAGATACCCATGATGCCGCGGGGCTGATAAACCACAACGATCACCAACAAAATACCGAAGATGATCAAATTGATGCCTGAAGTGGTTCCGCCAAAGAGACGGCGCATCGAGAGGTCAAGCGTGTAGTAAATGATTGATCCGATGATCGGTCCATAAACATTGCCGATTCCCCCCAACACTGTGACCAGGACGAAGATCATACTGACATCCAGAGAAAAGACCACACTGTCCACGTATTTAAAGAACTGTACATATAGGCCGCCGCCGACTGCGGCGATGGCTGCGGACAGCATCATGGCATAGACTTTGTAGTGTTGCGGATTGATGCCGATCGACTCTGCGACTTCATGGCTCTCTCTGATCGCTTTCCAGTAGAATCCCATCTTTGAGTTCTCGAGGGACTTGCAAAGGATGAAGACTAGCACGAACAAAGCCAGGGTTATGTAGAGGAACGGCAGTCTGTTCCTGACATCAATTGCCAGCCAGAGCACCTTATTATCTGGACGGAAGAGAATTTTGATTCCGTCTCCGGAACCGACATAAGTCCAGACACTGAACAAGGTGCGCAAAATCTCAGCCACGGCCAAAGTTGCAATCGCAAAGTAGTGACCTTTTAGTCTGAAAAGCTGAAAGTTGATCAGGAAAGCTAAGGTTGTTGCGATCAATATGCCTGCCAGCATCCCTGCCCAGGGCACGACGTCATACTTGTTGCCGAGAACGGCAACAGCATATGCACCGATACCAAAGTAAGCGGCATGGCCGAAACTGGTTTGACCTGCAAAACCGGTGATTAGATTCCAGCCCTCTCCGACCATGGCATAGATCAGGATATAAATAATAATATTATGAATATCTGCATTCTTGCCGACAGCTAGAGGGACAATAATAAACAATGCCAATAAGATCAAGGCAAATAAATTCTCTTTAAATATATTCTTTATCTTTACCATCCGAACAACCCCTTTGGACGGATTTGCATTACTATCAGGTACATCAGGAAGATGATGGCGTATTTAAAGGAAGTTCCCAGGAAATAGCCGCCCATTGCTTCCACTACTCCCACCAGCAGTCCGGCATAAAGAGCGCCGGTGATATTGCCGAAGCCGCCTAAGGCGACAATCACGAAGGCGAGCACACTGTACAAAGTACAAGAGCCCGGAGTGATCGGAGTAAAGGGGACCATCAAGGCTGCCGCAGCACCGACACAGGCGCCAGACAAACCAAAGGTAATTGCAAAAATCCTATCAGTATTTATGCCCATCAGTTGAGCGGTTGATCTGTTCATCGAAGTAGCCTTAATGGCTACGCCGGTTTTGGTCTTATTGATGAATGTCAGCACCAGCAAGGTGAGAGTCAAGCTGCCAACTGCTGCCGCCAAATAATCTTGGCGAATAAAGAAATTGCCAAGTTTGATCGTCTTGCTGGCAAAAATCGTATTGGTGACATTCTTATAATTAGCTGTGAAGATCATCTGCGCTAGATTCTTCAGCACCATACTCAGCCCGAAAGTGGCTAGTAGCGCGGTTAGACCGGATGCTTTCAGCACTCTTTTGACGACAACGAAGTAGGTGAAGACACCCAAGATGAAAATCAGTGCAGCACTGACCGGTAAAGATAAAATTGGATCTAAAGAGAAAAGACTCCAAAGTCCGAATGCGGCATACATTCCCCAGAGCAAGAACTCACCATGGGCAAAGTTGATGATGTCCATGACGCCCCATGTCAGGGTCAGACCGACTGCTACCAGCGCATAAACAAAGCCAGTCATGATGCCATTAATGATTACTTGAGATAACACTTATAGGTAGCCTCTCTTTCCTATACACTTAAAAGTCACTTCCGATCCTGTGACCGGAAGTGACTATCAGAAAGGTCCGTACTATTGATTGACAATAGGTTCAGAGGTGACATACTCGTCGAGCGGGAATACCACCTGATAGACACCATCAATCAGTTGCGTGATGAAGGAGGCCATTTCGATGTTCTGGCCGTTCTCATTGAATTCGATCTTGCCAACCGTCAGATAGGGCGCATCAAAGGAATTGTTGCGCAGGGCATTAATAATGTCAGCCGGTTCAGAGCTGCCTGCAATCTCCATTGCTTGGACAAAGAGAATGATGGAAGCAAACTCTTCCAGTGCCGGACCATCGATGTCCAGACCGGTCTTGGTTTTGTACATTTCGTTGACATACTTGAAGACGGGCATTTTGTCAGACAGTACCTCAGCACTGGCCTGGCCGCCTGAGTAGTAGTTAACTCCGAGTCCTTTGGCAACTTCAGCAAAGCTGGCATCCTGGAATCCGCCACAGTAGCACATGATCATCTTGGGTGCATAATCATAAGCTTTGTAGGCCTGGGCGAACATGGTCAGGTCGCCGATGTAGGAAGCCTGGAATACTACGTCAGGGTTGGCGTTGATGATCTGTGCAGCTTCGGTGTCGGCTGCGGTGATTGTCGGTTCATAAGCTACTTGAGCCACAACTTCAAAGCCATACTCTGGAGCATACTGGGCGAACATTTCGTCAGCATGGATACCATAAGCATTGTTGATGTAGGCGATGGCAACCTTTTTGATTCCGGCATTGTACTTCTCATTGAGATGCTGCAGGAACAGATAGAACTCTTTGGTTTCCATTTCGTCGTTGGCTGCAATACGGTTAAAGACTGAGGCAAAGTCATAGGTCTTGCCGTCGGTCAGTGAGGCCGATGAAGATGAGCCGCAGATCATGGGAATATTGTACTCGAGTGCTTGAGCTGCGACGGCGGCAGAGAATCCGGATGCATAAGCACCGGCGATGCCGACGATATCTTTCTCCAGAAGATTGGCAGCTTCAGTTGAAGCAATTGTTGCGTCAGACTGACAGTCGCCGAACAGGAGCTCAATTTTGGCACCGTTCAGAGCAGCGATACCTTCGTTCTTGGCGATATCCCAGTCCAAGTCATGGGAATTGTTGATCAGGTCAACCGCAACTTCCATCGCCACCTTCAGGTTGGCACCGGTTGTGGCTGTAGCACCTGTTAGCGGTAGAACCGCGCCCAGCTTGACATTTTCAACTTCGCCTGCCGGCTCTTTTTCAGTTTCTTCAGCCGGATCAGTTTTCTCAGCTCCGTCAGTTTTTTCTGCCGGAGTAGCATCTGTTGCCGCCGGTTTTTCGACTTCGGTCTTCTCGGTAGTCTTTCCACCGGAACAGGCGACCAGTAGCAATGCCAGGATTAGTAAGAGAATAATCCCTACTTTGCTCTTTGATTTCATATTAGTACCTCCAATTTTTAAACTCACTGATTGTAAGTTTATTATACTTTTACGTAGCTTTTTGCGGCTACCACACACAGTATACTAAAAAATCGCTATGTTCGCCATCTTTGATTCGGATATCCTGCCCGTCAAATTCAGCAATACGCTCTGGATGGGTACTGTGGACACAGTGACCGTAAAGAGCGACAGTACTTTGCTTTACAGATTCAAGGATGGCAGCGAGATTTCGCTTACTATCCCCGGCAGAAACTGAATTCTGCTCCGCTCATTTTTTCCGACTAAAAGCTCTATTATCCCAATAGAAAAAAGGACTTCAAAACAAAAGAAAGCAGTTACCAATACAAAAAAATGTATCAATAACTGCGTTCTAAGTTGGTCGGGGTGACAGGATTCGAACCTGCGACTTCTTCGTCCCGAACGAAGCGCGCTACCAAGCTGCGCTACACCCCGTCAACAGTGGAGCCAATAAGGGGACTCGAACCCCTGACCTGCAGTTTACG
The DNA here is from genome assembly GCA_012837325.1 of Clostridiales bacterium. Classification (GTDB taxonomy): domain Bacteria; phylum Bacillota; class Clostridia; order Caldicoprobacterales; family DTU083; genus DURK01. The sequence continues at coordinate 13,054 of DURK01000121.1, read as the reverse complement.
AAACTGCTGCTCTACCAACTGAGCTATATTGGCAACCAAGGCGCTACAGTAAAGTATTATAGCATGGAAAAGTGATTCTGTCATCAGTTATTTTATGAAAATTATTGATACAGAGGTGTGGCAATGCTGTAAAAAAAAGAATAGCGGACATCTTTCAGAGGGATATGGATATCTTGCTTCAGGGCTGTTGCGGCCTAGATGAAGGTGGAAGACAACAGAGAATTAACAGTAAATTGGCATTGCCAATCAATTGACTTGCAACCTCTTCAGATATATAATACTAATATTATGTGTGCTTGCTTGAAATGAGGCAAGCCTCAAGCAATTAGGAGGCTGAAGATGTCTGGATCGACTTACAATCCATTTGAAATTGCACAAGAACAGTTTGATAACGTAGCAGAGATCCTGGAGCTGGACAGCGGTACCCGCGAGCTGCTGCGTCAGCCAATGAAGGAAATTCATTTTACCATACCGGTTAAGATGGATGATGGTTCCACGAAGGTTTTTAAAGCCTTTCGCATCAAGCACAATGATGCCCGGGGTCCTGCAAAGGGCGGAATTCGTTTTCATCCTCATGAAACCGCCGATACAGTCAGAGCCCTTTCCATGTGGATGACATGGAAGTGTGCTGTTGTTGATATTCCTCTTGGCGGAGGAAAAGGCGGCGTAGTCTGTGATCCGCACAACCTGTCAAAATCTGAGCAGGAAAGACTGTGCCGCGGTTACATTCGGCAGCTTGCCAATCAATTGGGGCCTAACCTGGATGTTCCCGCACCTGATGTTATGACCAATGGCCAGCATATGCTCTGGATGCTTGATGAATATGAAGCAATCACAGGCGGGCGCTATCCCGGCATGATTACGGGAAAGCCTGTAGGGATGGGTGGTTCATTGGGCCGCACTGAGGCTACCGGTTTTGGAGTCATCTATGTATTAAAGAGTTATCTCCAGGAGATCGGTCTGCCTGTTGCTTCCACTACAGCAAGTATTCAAGGCTTTGGAAATGTTGCGGAATATGCTGCACGGATGTACACGGAGCTTGGCGGAAAGGTCATTGCAGTGTCCTGCTGGAACCAAAAAGATGCCAGATCCTATACCTTCAAAAAACAAGGAGGGTGCGACATCGACGAGCTGGCAGCAATCAAGGATTCCTTTGGCAGTATTGACAAGGAAAGGGCATTAGCGCTGGGATACGAGTTGCTGCCTGGCGAAGATTGGCTCAAGCAGGATGTTGATATCCTGATTCCAGCTGCCCTGGAAAATCAGATTACTCCGGAAGCAGTTAAGAACCTATCCTCCCAGGTAAAAATCATCTGCGAAGCAGCAAACGGCCCTACCACGCCTGACAGCGACCCGTTGATTCAGGAGCGGGGTATCATGCTCCTGCCTGACTTCCTATGTAATGCAGGGGGAGTAACCTGCAGCTATTTCGAGCAGGTACAATGTAACATGAATTATTTCTGGGGTAAGGATGAGGTGCTTGAAAAGCTGGAGTATGCAATGACCAAGGCGTTTCATGCCGTTTACAAGCTGGCTGTGGAAAAGGATTTGTATATGCGGAATGCAGCTTATATTATCGCCATCAACCGTGTGTCCGATGCAGTGAAGCTGCGAGGCTGGGCATAAAGATACGAAAGAGGTGCTGCTTGCTGCTGCATCTCTTTTTTTATCCGGGAAAGAGGAAGTAACCGAGGGGTGATGACGGTGAACAACTATGATTCTCAATTGTATGAAAGGGCGAAAGAGCTGGAATGTCTTTACCAAGTGGATGAGGTTCTGCAAAACAAGGGTCTGACATTGCCCGATGCAATGAAGAAATTGGTGGAATTGATCCCTTTGGGCTTTACCCAGCCCCCAGCCTGTCGTGCACAAATTTCATTATGGAATGAGACTTATTCAAGTGAAGATTTTTCACAGGCTCAGGTACTTTATCGCTCCCCTCTTAAGATAGCAGATGAACAGATTGGAGAGGTTGCTGTAGGATGTATCTGCGAGCTTGTGGACGGTGATTGCAGCCTGCTCATCAATGAGATCAAGCTGTTGGATACCATTGCACAACGGATTTCCCAAATGACCTTGGAAAAGCAGCGAGAGCTTCTCGTGATGCTGGATATGTTGAGTAATATTGATCCTGATATGCTTCTTCGCATAGGTGAGAAGATGCGGATTTACCTGAAAAAAAAGGTAGGAGCTGAAGCAGACCACTTATTTGATGATATTAATCTGGAATTGAAGGGGAGTTATGGAGAGCTGAATACACCAATGGCAAAACCTTCGCTTACGGATGCAGCTGATCTTCGCACCAAGTTGGTTGCAGCTGCGGCTGCCTTTCTGCCTCAGGGTGATATGTATGAACTGATCAGCAGGTGGATTAAGGAACAACGTGTACTTGCTTTGGTAAAAACAATAGATAACAAGGATACCAGCATCCGCAATATTTTGGATGCACTTCGTAGATATACCAAAGAAGTGAAGTCATCAAATCCACCTTCCACCATCGAAACCTGGCTGATCGCCGAGCTGGCTCACCGTTTCCTTTCCACTGACGAAGATACCATTAACCTGGTGCTGGACAACCTGAAGATAGCTGATTTTGAATCGATTTTGGAGCGCATTATTGGATCCAGTACCAGCAGAGGGAATATTGGCGGGAAGGGAGCAGGCTTGTTTATTGCAAAACAGATCCTTCGTCAAGCAGCTGAAGCATATCCCGAGCTTCGTGACATCAGGACACCTCTTACCTGGTACCTCGCCACGGATAAAATGGTTGATTTTCTTCACTACAACAACCTGGAAGAGTTGAACTCCTATAAATATAACTCCCTTTTTGATATTCGCAATACCTATGACAATGTGGTATCAAGAATTAAGAATGCTTCTCTGCCCCCCCATACTGTACAAATGCTTCATGTTGTGCTGGAGGAAATGGGAGATGTTCCGCTCATTGTACGATCCTCCTCTTTACTGGAGGATCAAAGAGGAGATGCCTTTAGCGGAAAATACAAAAGTCTGTTTTTACCGAACAAGGGCACCAGGAATCAACGGTTGGAAGCTTTGAAAGATGCAATTTTGGAGGTATATTCCTCCATGTATAATCCGGATGCCATTCAATACCGGCTGGAAAGAGGGCTGCTCAATTCTATTGAACAGATGGGTATCCTAATACAGGAAGTCATCGGCTGCAGAGTAGGGAAATACTATCTTCCTGCCTTTTCCGGTGTGGCTTTTTCTCATAACCTGCTGCGCTGGTCACCTCGAATCAGACGGGAAGACGGACTTCTGAGACTGGTTATGGGACTGGGTACCCGTGCAGTAGACAGGGTAAAGGATGATTATCCCATCCTCGTATCACTTGGACAGCCGGAGTTAACCATCAATCAAACCCCGGATGATATACGCCATTACTCTCCTAAATATATTGATCTGATTAATCTGGAGGAGAACCGGTTCGAAACAATTGAAGTGTCCAGGTTTTTAAGGGAAGCAGGAGATCAGCTGCCTGATCTTCATAAATATGTTTCGGTATATAATGAGGGTTTCATCGAGAATAAAAATTCTTATTCGCTTGATATCAAAAAAGATGAATTGGTGGTTACTTTTCAGCATATCTTAACTTCCTCTGATATTCCTAAAAAAATCAAGCTGATGCTGGATGTCTTGTCCAAGAAGATGGATAATCCGGTCGATATCGAGTTTGCCTATGACGGCAGCGAAATTTATCTTCTTCAATGCCGGCCCCAGGGGTCAGGCTTGAACAGTATACCTGCACCGATTCCGCAAAATTTGCAGCATCAGGACATTGTGTTTACAGCTAACCGTTATATTTCAAATGGTTTAGTAAATGGTATTACTCATGTGGTTTTTGTGGACGGAGAAGGTTACCGTGCTTTGTCTTCTCTCAAGGAGCTGTATTCTGTAGGAGAAGCAGTAGGGCAATTAAATCAGATTCTTCCAAGACGGAAATTCATTTTGATTGGTCCAGGACGATGGGGGAGCAGAGGAGACGTCCGACTGGGAGTCAGGGTTACTTTTTCTGATATTTCCGGCACTGCAGCTTTAATAGAAGTTGCTGGAGCGAAGAACTCCTATTCACCGGAGCTTTCCTTTGGAACCCATTTTTTTCAGGATCTGGTAGAGTCCGGCATATTCTATATCCCGCTCTATCCAGGCAGCCATGGAACGGTTTGGAAGGAAGGGTTTTTCAAGAGTAATCACAACCTGCTGGGAAGAATCCTGCCGGATTTTGCCTGGCTTTCTGACGTAATCAGGGTGATAGATGTTCCTGCATCTTGTTTCGGACAGACCTTGTCCATACACATGAACTCTGATCAGGAGAAGGCTGTTGCATTTCTTACCAAACCTGAGCCTGCCGCATATAGTCATCCAGAGGGCAGCGACATCCAACGCTTTTTCCAAAAAACGCAGGAGGATCAAGGTCACTGGCAATGGCGGCACTATATGGCACAGCAGATTGCGGATACAATGGACATGGAAGGCTTTGGCGTGAAAGGTGTCTACCTGATTGGCAGTGTCAATACCGGGGATGCCGGTATGGGCAGTGACATCGATTTGCTTTTGCACATAAATGAGCTGAGTCAAGAGCAAAAATGTACTCTGGAGGGCTGGTTGGATGGATGGAGTCGTGCATTGGCTAAAATAAACTATCTACAAACCGGGCATGTTATGAACAAGATGCTGGATGTGCATATGGTGACAGATCAGGATATCCGGGAAGGCTCATCTTTTGCAGTAAAAATCAACTCATTGCTGGATCCAGCAGCACCTCTTCGTATTTTATCAGGAAAAACTGGGTTAACAGACAATCTTTGATTATTTTTGCTTGCAGGGAAGGAGTTTCCCGGATTCAAATCGAATAAATACAAGTGACTCAAGCAATAAATATACTACTCGGATTGGAGGCCTACAATGAACATACCCAATGCTCTTACCCTCTTCCGGTTTTTACTGGTAGGGGTATTCCCCTATCTGTATTTTCATCAAGGGCTTGCATATAATAAAGTATGGGCATTTGCGGTTTTTTTGCTGGCTGGTGCTACCGATGTTCTGGATGGGTTCATTGCCCGGCGCTGCAATCTCATTACCAAATGGGGAAAACTAATGGATCCTCTGGCGGACAAATTGATGATGATCTCAGTTCTGGTCTGCTTGTTCCTTGACAAAGTTATTCCTCTTTGGGCCGCCCTGATCATTGCATTAAAGGAATCGCTGATGATATTCGGTGCAGCTTTTCTTTATCGAAATCGCCGTGTTGTTGTACAGGCAAATTTCTATGGTAAGCTGGCTACATTTCTGTTTTATGTGGCGATCACCAGTTTGATCTTTGAGCTGCCCTATGCAAATTACATTCTAAGCATTGCAATATTAAGCACCATATTGGCCTTGTTGAAGTACGCGTCTCTTAATTTTAAAAGGGAGAAAAAGGATTGACAAAGTCATGAATTTGGATATAATAAAGACAATATTTCGGCGATGAAAAAGAGGAGTACACGAAAGGCATCTCACAGAAAAGGAAGCTCACCGGCTGAGAGGCTTCCAGGGAAGGCAGCGTGGAAGGTCGCTTTTGAGCCTTGCAGCTGAAGCTTTGGGTAGGTTGCAACGGGATTCTCCCGTTATCAAGAACAGAGTGCCGGCATGGCTGCCAGATTCAGCCAGCTGGAACAAAGGTGGTACCGCGAAATCGCTTTCGTCCTTTTGGAGGAAGGCTTTTTTATTTTTGGTTAGATAGAATATAAAAAGAAAACAGGCGACAGCAATATAAATATAAGGCACCAGGAAGAAAATGGAGGTTTCCTTTATGAATGAGAAGCGCAGTATAGCAAAAACCTATGATCCGAAACAGGTAGAGGATCGAATATATCAGGAGTGGGAAAAAAGAGGATATTTTCATGCTGAGGTTGATGAAAGCAAACAGCCCTATTGTATCGTGATTCCCCCGCCGAATATTACCGGCCAGCTTCACATGGGCCATGCATTGGATAATACATGGCAGGATATTCTTATCCGCTGGAAACGGATGCAGGGATATTCTGCTCTTTGGCTGCCTGGCACAGACCATGCCAGTATTGCAACAGAGGTAAAGATTGTTGAAAAATTGGCTGAGGAAGGCCTGACCAAAAATGATCTGGGGCGGAAAGGCTTTCTGAAAGAAGCGTGGGAATGGAAAAAGCAATACGGAGGCAGAATTGTTGATCAGCTGAAAAAGCTGGGTTCATCCTGTGACTGGAAAAGAGAACGGTTTACTATGGATGAGGGATGCAGCAGAGCGGTTACCGAGGTTTTTGTACGCTTGTATGAAAAAGGACTGATCTATCAGGGTGATCGAATTATCAATTGGTGCCCGGACTGCAAAACGGCTCTGTCTGATGCGGAGGTAGAATATGAAGAAAAACAGGGTTATTTCTGGCACATTGCCTATCCAATTAAAGACAGTGATGAGCGTGTTGTTATAGCAACTACCCGTCCGGAGACAATGCTTGGTGATACGGCGGTGGCAGTCCATCCTGATGATGAGAGATATCAAAACCTGATCGGGAAGACGGTTGTTCTCCCGCTGATGAATCGTGAAATTCCGATTGTAGCAGATACTTATGTTGACAGCGACTTTGGCACCGGTGTTGTGAAAATTACACCTGCCCATGACCCCAACGATTTTGAAGTAGGGCTGCGTCATCATTTGCCCATTATTCGAGTCATGGACGATGATGGAACCATGAATGCTCAGGCAGGCAGGTACCAATCCATGGATCGCTATCAGGTTCGAAAGGTAATCGTGGAGGATTTAACGGAATTGGGTTTGCTGGTTAAAACTGAAGAGCATAAGCATAACGTAGGAGAGTGCTACCGTTGTTCCACGACCGTAGAGCCCATTGTATCCAAGCAATGGTTTGTCAGCATGAAGCCTCTGGCTGAGCCTGCCATTGAAGCGGTTCGTTCCGGTGAAATCCGGTTTGTTCCCGAACGTTTTGCGAAGACCTATTTCAACTGGATGGAAAACATCCGCGACTGGTGTATTTCCAGACAGTTATGGTGGGGCCATCGTATTCCTGCTTATTATTGTGATGTATGCGGGGAAACCATCGTCTCCAGGGAAGCACCTGCCAGATGCAGCTGCGGTCATGAAGCATTCCGGCAGGATGAAGATGTTCTGGATACCTGGTTCAGTTCAGCACTTTGGCCCTTTTCTACTTTGGGCTGGCCTGACACGACAGAGGAGTTGAACTACTTTTATCCCACCAGCGTACTGGTTACCGGCTACGACATTATTTTCTTCTGGGTAGCACGAATGATCTTTTCGGGGTTGGAGCACAGAGGAGAAATTCCATTCCGGGATGTTCTCATTCACGGTATCGTGCGGGATTCACAAGGAAGAAAAATGAGCAAATCTTTGGGCAATGGCATTGATCCGCTGGAGATCATCGACCAATACGGTGCTGATCCCCTGCGTATGAGTCTGATAATGGGCAATTCCCCAGGAAATGATATGCGCTTTTATTATGAGAAAGTTGAGGCAAACCGCAACTTTGCAAACAAGCTCTGGAATGCAGCCCGCTTTATTCTTATGAATCTGGAAAATGTACAGGGCCAGACGTTAAAGCCAAGAGATCTGGAAATTGCTGATCAATGGATCATCAGCCGGTACAACCGTCTGGTTGGCGAAGTAACGGATAATTTGTGCAAATATGAACTGGGTATAGCTGCGCAAAAGATATATGATTTTACCTGGAATGAATTCTGTGACTGGTATATAGAGCTGGTTAAGCCAAGGTTATACGGAACAAATGATGAAGCGAGGATAACAGCACTCTACACATTGACCTATGTGCTGCAAAACACGCTGAAGCTGCTCCATCCCTTTATGCCATTTATTACGGAGGAAATATGGCAGCATCTACCTCATGAAGGGGAGAGTATTATGATATCCTCCTGGCCGGTGGTAAGGGAAGCTGAGTTGAATGATAGAGCAGAAGCGGAGATGCAGGCTGTAATGGATGTCATTCGGGCTGTTCGCAACATTCGAGCGGAAATGGAGGTCCTGCCTTCCAGAAAGGCCAAGCTCATCCTCGTGGCAAAGCTTGAGGACAGCAAGATGTTTGAAGATACCAAGCTCTATTTTGAAAAACTGGCCAGTGCCTCCGATGTGAGTATTCAAACCCACCAGCATGAGATTCCTGCCAATGCCGTTTCTGTTGTAACGGATAAGGCACAGGTTTTCATACCCATGGAAGATTTAATTGATTTTGAAAAGGAAATGGAACGTTTGACAAAGGAGAAGCAGAATCTGGAGAAGGAAATTGCCAGAGCTGGCGGAAAACTGGCCAATGTGAATTTTGTTAACAAGGCACCTGCCGCAGTGGTTCAAGAGGAACGGGATAAGCTGGAGAAATATCAGACCATGATGGATAAGGTTATGGAGCAGATCTCCAAGCTTCAGAGGCAGCTTTGAGAGCGTAAATAATGAAGAATCATGAGAAAGGACTCATATGAATTACGACGAAGCATTGGATTATATATATCACACTGCAAAACTTGGCTCTAAACTGGGTTTGCAGAATATCACCGAGCTGTTAAAACGATTGGGAAATCCCCATACAACCTTTCCTACTGTTCATGTTGCCGGTACCAACGGAAAGGGTTCGGTCACGGCTATGACAGCTTCTATGCTGCACAAGGCAGGCTATCGGGTAGGAATGTTTGTCTCCCCGTACTTGGAGAACTTTACAGAACGAATTCAAATAGGTTATCAGGAGATTCCCAGGGAAGAGCTGGCTGTTCTTACCAGGGAAGTAAAGGAACAGATCGAAAGGATGGTTGGAGATGGATTCAACCATCCTACCGTATTTGAAGTGGTAACAGCGCTGGGCTTTTTGTGGTTTGCCAGGCAAAAGGTTGATATAGCTGTAATAGAGGTAGGCTTAGGCGGCAGGCTGGATGCCACAAATGTCATTCTGCCTCTGGTTTCTGTTATTACCTCTATCAGTTATGACCACACAGGTATACTGGGCAGCACCCTACCGGAAATCGCATTTGAAAAAGGAGGAATCATCAAGCCCGGGGTACCGGTGGTTTCCTATCCACAGGCAGAGCAAGCGGAAAAGGTTCTTGAAGAATTGGCAAAGAAGCATGGCTGCTCCTACTATCCCGTGTCACCGAATCAAGTCAGGGAAAGGTACTCAACCTTCCCAGAGCAGTGTTTTGATTTCTCCTGGAGAAAAGAAACATTTAAAGGTCTCACTATTTCCCTTGCAGGTAAGCACCAGCAACTGAATGCAGCCTGTGCGTTATCATGTATCATGATCTTGAAGGAAATGGGTTTCAATATATCCACAGAGGCGATCTACAGCGGCCTGAAGCACTCTCGATGGCCGGGCCGGTTGGAAATGGCAAGAAGCAACCCTTCAGTACTGCTTGATGGTGCGCACAACCCTTCCGGAGCTGCAGCACTGGCTGAAGCAGTGAAATTATTTTTTTCAGACAAGGAGATTTGCTTAATATTAGGTGTATTATGCGATAAAGATGTGGAAAATGTAACCAGTATCCTATGTTCCTTTGCTGACAAGGTAACTGTCACCATGCCGGACAGCCCCAGATCCACTCCGGCTGAGGAATTGGCCAGGATTGCAGAAAAATACCATTCGGATGTTTTAATCTGTCCTGACTTTAAAAAAGCCATTCATCATGGCATAGGCTGGGCTCAGGAGGGTGATAACAGGATGTTGGTTATTAGCGGTTCTTTGTATTTAATCGGGGAAGCCAAAGCTATTTTAAAAAATGAAAAGTGAACAAATCGAAGCAATATAAAATGGAATCCTAAATAAGGGATTCCATTACTTTTTTATAAACCTCAGGTGCCCTGGATTTCCAATTGGAGCAAATGGCCTTGGCCTGCGTTACATTGATCACATTTACTTTCAATTCCAATAATACGGTATCATCTTCCATCACACGCAGCATGACCTCATATTCCGAGTTATCCAGTCTTTTGTAATCAGCAGTCAGTTGACTTTCATTTCGAAGTCTGTCCCGGTTTTTATTCGCGTACTCCAAAATGTCCTGCCGGGTATGGAGATCGATTCGGGACTGGAAAAAATCCAAGGCCTCTCTTCCTTTGTCCGTCAGGGTATAGTAGTGATTCTGGCGGCCTTCCATATGGACTAGATGCTGAGATTCTACCAACTCTGCTAAAATATGCTGAAGATCAAAGTAATTCATAAAGCAGGTTTTAATAAAAAATTCGGTTATCTGTTCATTTGTAAGAGGAATGTTCAGTGCCTGGGCAAAAAAAAGCACAGAAAGCTTATTGCCTGCCAATTCAGCTATATTCATTTAATCACCTGTATTATAGAAATAACCCAATTATATCATAAAATAAGAAAAAAGAAGAGAATAACCGATTAAAAAACAAAAGACGCTGAGCTGCGTCTTTTGTTTTTGATCGTCATTTAGATTGTATAGTAGAGTCTCTCACTGTCAGCGTTGATATTACCCCTGACTGCCTTTCGCCAGGCTTTCTTCAGCCATTGCGACCAGCCGCCTCAACATATTACCTCCAACTCTGCCGCAGTCTGCAGATGACACATGTCCCCAATGATCCTCTGAACCCTGTTGTACGGGCAGGTTAAGCTCTCTTGCAATTTCATATTTCATATCATCCAATGCCTGGTGGGCTCCTTTGACCAGTTGACGGTTTTTTCCGGAATTTTTGCTGCCTGCTGCCATATACTGCGCCTCCTTTTAATATGAAAATTAATTTGCAATACTAATTTGGCTGGCACAGTATATTCTTATACTACAGAAAAGATGGATCAGATGATATAAAATGCATGTGATTAAATGATAAAGCTTTCAATATCCTTTAAGAAATCATCGCAATCATCGCTGTAAATCTCAACGATAACAGGCTTGCTGAGGTCAAGGCTGAAAATTCCCAGGATGGACTTTGCATCAATAACGTGTCGACCGGAACGGAGATCGATTTCATAAGGATACTTATTTACAATATTCACAAAGTTCTTTACATTTTCTGCTAAAGATAATTTAATATTTACAGTTTTCATAGAACTACCTCCGATATATATTATTTCACTAATAAGTATATCATTTCCATCGGACAGGTAGCAATACCTTTTCCAATATTGTGCAGACAGTATTTTTGTCGGTTTATGTTTTTAATTTTTCATAGAATCGGCAATACTATTCAAGATATTGATATTTTGTAACGAAAATTTCATGTTTTATCAGGGAGGTATACGTTGAAAATTGGAATTCCCAGGGGCCTGCTTTATTCCATTTATCTTCCCCTCTGGAAGACCTTTCTGGAAGAGCTGGGTCACAAGGTAGTGCTGTCAAGTCACACAGATCAGACCATATTAAACAATGGAGTAAAAACCTGTGTAGATGATGCTTGTTTGCCGGTTAAAATATTTCATGGTCATGTTATGAACCTGGTTAACAAAGCAGATATCATTCTGATACCCCGTCTGGTCAGCGTTTGTCCAGGCGAGTTTATCTGCCCGAAATTCATTGGTTTGCCAGAAATGATCAAGCATTCTATACCTGGAGATTTGAAACTGCTGGTTATGAATTTTAATGCACGTTTTCAAATGGAAAAAGGTTATGACGGAATGCGCACTGCGGGCAGAGAACTTGGTGCATCAAAAGAGTTGATTGACCGGGCATTGAGAAAGGCTCGAATGAAGCAGGATGAACACAGGAGAATGATGGAGACGGTACCAGGGTTGAATCCGGTCTGTGCGTTGGAGAAAAGAAACCAAAAACCCCTCAAATCAGCGAAAGGGGTAATCGGCCTGATAGGTCACCCTTACCTGATTTACGACCAATATATCAATATGAACTTATGCAACAAATTGCATGCAAGAGGATATGATCTCTTATTTCCGGAAAACATTCCACTGAATGAAATTAATCAGGAATGCGAAAGATATCCGAAAAAATTATTCTGGAGCTACGGAAAACGTCTATTGGGCAGCGGTTTGTCCATGCTGCAACATAAGCGGGCAGTTGGCTTGATTTTGGTAACCAGTTTTGGATGCGGTATTGATTCATTTATGGATGAATTACTGATACGGGCAAACCAAAGAGTATTTAAAATTCCCCTTACCACCCTTACCCTGGATGAGCACTCGGGCCAGGCAGGCTTTGATACCAGACTGGAGGCATTTGTTGATATGATGGAATGGAGGAGCAGATATGACAATTACGTTTCCACACATGGGACAGGTATACATCCCAGCCAAAGCTTTATTTGATGATTTGGGTGTTCCGGTTGTGGTTCCTCCGCCTGTCAGCAGCAAAACCCTGGAAATCGGGACCCGCATTTCGCCTGAAATGGCGTGTCTGCCTTTAAAGATTAACCTTGGTAATTACATTCAGAGCCTGGAACAAGGGGCGGATACCATTGTATTAACAGGCAGCTGTGGTCCTTGCAGGTTTGGGTATTATGGTGTGGTGGAACAGGAAATTCTGAAGGATCAGGGCTATCAAATGGATGTAGTTATTTTGGATGCACCTGATCAATGCGGTCGCCGGGAACTGCTTTCCCGTATACGCAGAATATCCGGGAAGAACTCATTGCATAAAATATTAAGGGCATTTATACAAGCCTCCAAAGTAGTGGATCAAACAGACAAGCTGCTGGGTATTTTTTTAAAAAAGAGACCCCGGGAGCTGATAAAAGGAGAGACCGACCGACTACAATCCCGGTTTGAAAAGGAAGTTCTGCTTTGCAACGGCAGTAAAGAAATGCTGCGCTTTATTCAATCATTTCAGGACAAAGCAGCCCGAATACCAGAGAGAGCGAATGCCAGTCCTCTCCATATCGGATTGGTTGGTGAAATTTACACCTTGATTGAGCCCTATGTAAACTTGAATATTGAAAGAAAACTGGGCTCTCTGGGTGCCGAGGTATACCGCGGCATTTCGGTAGCGGACTGGGTAAAAACTCACTTATCCGTAGACTGGAAGCATAAAAAGGAAAGAAAAGCAAAGTTGAAAAAGGGAGCAAAGTATTTGGACT
>DURK01000120.1 GCA_012837325.1 Clostridiales bacterium | reverse complement strand
GGGAAACGGACAAATACAATTCACAAGGAACTACATCCTCCACATCCTTATGTGTTATTTTCCACACACTTCAGACGGCTTTAATTGAAGAGACCGATTACAAAAATGAACAATTTGCTTTAATTCATCCAGGAGGAGCAGTCGGAGAACGTTTGAACAAAGATGAGAATTAAATAAGAGCTGTTTAGCTCGAACAAATGTTGATAAAAGACCTGCAATCTAGAAACATAGTATTAGGACACTATTGCTTCAAAGCAGGTCTTATTTCATTATTTTATTAAGTTTCTTACAGCGATATAATTGATTTAAGAAGGTTTCCAAGATGTCATTGGAATTATTTCACCTGGCTCACCGCCTCTTGTCTTGTATTCTTGAATTGTTATCAGTTAGAGGAAAAAATGGAAAGTCTTAACTCATTTTGGTTTAGGTTTAGAAGAAATAAATACATAACAAAATCGGGGAGGTGCATTTATGAAGATCGTAAGTAAAGGAAGCATAACAAAACCACTTGACGATAAAAATTTTAACAGCAATTCTTTTCCATGTATTGTAAAGCTGCCTTCAGGCAGATGGCTGGGAGCATTCAAAGCTTCGGAGAAGAAGGGCGATTGCAATTTTATGCATGCTGTAATGACATGGTCTGATGATGAGGGCGAAAGCTGGATTTCACCCTTTGAACCTGTAAAACTACCCCCCATAAAAGGGGTTCCTGGTCAAAGTAGAATTATGTATTTTTTGCCGCTGGGAGGCAGAAAGGTGCTTATGGTAGTCAACTGGGTAGACTCATCAGATGTGTCAAAACCTTATTATAACCCCATGAATGAAAGCTTAAAGGATACGCGAATCTTCTTCTGTTTTTCTGAAGATGATGGTGAGACTTGGTCAACACCTCAGCTGATGGATACAACACCGATCAAAGATCCAACGCCTTTAACAGGTGCACCTTTTATGCTGAAAGACGGGACAATTGTCTGCCAGTTTGAGATAAATAAGCATGAGAGGGATAAAACCAAATGGGTGCATAAGTCTGCCATGATATTTTCCAGTGACGAAGGAAAATCATGGAGAGAGGTTTCAATCGTCACAGAAGTGCCTGATATGTATTACTGGGATCAACGCCCAAATGTATTGAAAGATGGGAGAACAATACTGAATTTTTTCTGGACATTGGACGGGAAAAAACAGCAGTATCTGAATATACATGCCAGAAAGAGTTTTAATGGCGGTAAAACCTGGGGTGAGATATGGGATACCGGTGTATATGGTCAGCCTGGTCAACCAGTAGATCTTCAAGATGGAAGAATCGCAACCATAGATATTGACAGAAGCATCAGGCCGATTATTACTGTACGTACCAGCCGGGATCATGGAAGAAGCTTTGAGGAATCGCTTATTATATATGAGAGTGATCTTAATAAGCAAGACAGTAAAAATACAAGCATGAACGATGCATGGGATGAGATGATTCGTTTTTCTGTAGGACATCCGGCTTTACTATACCTTGGCAATGGAGAGATTCTTGCATATTATTATGTTGGAAACCATTGTGACAATACCTGCATTGAATATGTTAGGATTTCTGTTTAATTAAGAGAGGAGCATTACTAATGAAAGTAAGAGTGCTGCAAATAGGTGCCGGTTCCATGGGTATGAGGAGATTAAGAGATTTTACCGCCAGAGGAGATGTGGAACTAGCTTTATTTGATATTCGACAGGATAGGAGAAAAAGGGTAGAGAACCACTTTGGAATCAAAACATTTGAGGATTTCAACAATGCTTTGGAGTGGAATCCTGACGCTCTTTCCATATCAACTCCTCCTGATAAACATCACGAATATGTGAAACTTGCATTAGAAAAAGGATTTCACAGTTTCTCTGAAGCCAACATATGGACTTATGACTACCAAGAGGTAGAAAAGACTTCGAAAGAAAAAGCCCTTGTTACAGTAGCATCATCCTCACTGATAACGCTCCCGGTTGTTGAGTCTTTAAAAAGGGTTGTAACGGATGAACTGGGGGATCTTCATGTTTATTCCATGAATCTTTCCACTTATCTTCCTACCTGGCATCCAGGAGAAGGGAGAGAGTATTACGCACGAAGTCGGGAAACGACTGCAGCCCGTGAAATGGTACCTTTCGAACTGGGATATCTCAATGAAGTTTTCGGAGTGCCAAATGCTGTGGCTGGATATGTTGGGAAGCGGGGCAGCCTTTTGGAAGGGCAGGAGGATACCTGGTGCCTTCAGGGTAAACTAAATAATGGTGCAGCAGGTCAGATTACCGTCACAATGGGATGTCCTGTATTATTAAGGAAAGGATGGGCTTGCGGAACCAATGGTTATATTGAATTTGATATATCTACCGGTGAAATATACAAGAGATTTCCTGAGAAGGGAATTGAAGAGAAAGCTTGCTATGGGGATATAAGGGAGGTATTGGAAAAGAATTATTATTTGGAAATATCCAATTTTATTGAAAGCATTAAAGGGCTGAAAAGGAAATGTTTCACTTACAGACAAAGTGCCGTTGCAACTGCGGTTCTGGCAGCTGCCGAGAAAAGTGCTGTTACTGGTTGTATCGAGCAAGTTGATATAAACCTGCAGCCTGCAATGGTTCCCGACCAGTATTAAGCTTATGCACTGAAGTTACATAAAAATATCAATACAACTTCTGATATGGTGGAATACCCTGCATGGGACGAACATAGTGAGGTGATTTTATGTGTGAGTTTCAGCTTGATGCGCAAGATGCAAAGCTCTCCGAGGAATTGGCCGCCTATTTGCCCGATAAAGTTTTTGATGCACATGCACACCTGTTTCTAAAGCGTGATTTCAATCTCGAAGCAGCACCTATACTCGGAGAATTACCAAATAAGGGCGGTATAGATTTCTGGCGGGCGAGTCTGTCGGCACAGGTAGGCGAGAAAAGGGTTTCTGGCGGTTTGTTTTTTGGCTGGCCGGTTTTGCCACGGTATGACATGAAAGAACGAATTAACAGAGCAAACAGTTTTTTAATTGACGAACTCCAGCAAAACGAACTTTCCAATACAAGAGGGCTGCTGCTCGTTGCAAACTCGTCGAATCAGTCGGAAGTAGAAAGCTTGCTTGATGAGGAATATATAGCTGGCTTTAAGCCTTATGCTTCACTGAATCCTGAATGTGGTTCAGCACCGGATATACATGAATACTTGCCCGAATGGGTCTGTCAGTTGGCAGATGAGTGCGGGCTTATAGTTGTACTGCATATTCTAAAGCCCAAAGCGCTTGATGATGATGGAAATATAACAGAAATCAGCAACCTGTGCACGCGGTATCCGAGGATGAAGCTTGTATTGGCACACGCTGGTGCAGGTTTTAATATGTATAACACAATAAAGGGGTGTAAAAGGTTGAATAAGTTCGATAACCTTTGGTTTGACTTGTCTGCAGTGTGCGAATCCCAAACGATTGCCGCACTTATTAAAGCATTTGGGTCAGAACGATTACTTTGGGGTACCGACTATCCTGTTTCGCTGCGCAAAGGCCGTTTTGCAACGCTGGGGAATACATTTGTTGGGATACAGAAGGATACGATTAAAGGTTCTGTTTTCGATGCCGTACTGTTGGGATTGGAGAATATCCGCTCGGTACTGCAAGCAGCGCATGACTGTCGAATACGAAGCAGTGAAGTTGAGGGTATTTTTTATGATAACGCAGCAGAGCTCCTGAGCAGCAAGTTGAAATGAACGTATTTACGAGTGTATTCACATCAAGAGATGGAAAAGAAACAGGTGATCATCCATGAAAAAACTGAGAATCACAGGTAAAGGAGTAGTATTCTCCGGATATAGCGCAGAAAATGCGAGTGCTCTGTATCCTGGTGTATGTATGACGCCGGCAGGACGCTTTATTGTTACATTCCGTTCTGCTTCACATAGGGAAGCGACAAGGGGTCAGCGTGTGTTGGCCTGCATCTCCGACGACGATTGCATGAGCTGGTCGGCACCGCGTGAATTTTTTCCTACTCCACCTGGTGTTGAGGGTAAACAAGGAGAGTTCTTCACCATGTACGTCACGCCGCTCTCAAAAAAAGAATACTTTGCCAGCATATTGTGGGTTGATACAAGCGACCCGACACGACCCTATTATAATCCTGATACGCATGGTATTATAGACCATAGGATATTCTTTTCACGAAGTATGGACTGTGGTCAAAGCTGGTCCGACCCATGGATTTTGGAAGGTTTGCCTCATTCTAGACCGACTGCGCTTAATTCACCTACACTGTTATTGCCCGATGGCAGGCTATGCTGCCAGTTTGAGGTGCATAAAAACCATGATGATCCGGGTCCGATTTTTTTTGAGAGTGTGGTGATGTTTTCTGCGGATGGAGGACAAAGCTGGGGAGATTATACAATCACTGGCAAAGGAGCGGAAGGCAGCGTTTATTTTTGGGATCAGCGGATAAACCGGATTGGTGATGACCTCCTAGGCCTATATTGGACCTATGACGATTCAAGTGCAAAATATTTAAATATCCATGCTGCGTCTTCGAGTGCAAGCACATCAAAACCGGTGGGTTTGCATTGGAGCGCACAGTACGATACGGGTGTGCCTGGTCAGCCTTCACAACCGGTTCAGTTGGGGGACGGCTCGATTGCTATGGCATATGTCGATAGGTCGTCCGAACCAGCTATTAAGGTTAGGCGCAGCTTTGACGGTGGCAAGACATGGCCGGTTGACAGTGAGGTTCTAGTACACAACACCTCGTATGAAAAACAAGAAAAGACAAAGAGGAATTTGGATGACATGTGGAAGGAAATGTACCAATTTTCCGTAGGCTTTCCTGTTGCCACAGCCACTCTGAACGGTGGTATGCTGGTATGCTTTTATGCCGGAAAGGATACGGACCACACATCCATACATTGGGCTAAGATGGAACTGCAAATGTAATTTTTGTTATTGCATCAGGACATTGTTTCTTCAAAGAGGTCTTATTTGATTATTTTAATAGAACCCTTCTTATAGTACAATTATGTTAACAGTTATTTGTGTTATATAGCTAATCATCGCATTTCCACAGAAAAAGAATGATTCCGGGGGTTGATTTCAGTGAAATATTCTACCGACAGAACGCAGAATTTATACAAGGAAGCAAAAAAAATTATACCTGGAGGAACGCAGCTCCTGAGCAAAAGACCAGAGATGTTTGCTCCTGGTCAATGGCCTGGATATTTTACACAGGCAAAGGGCTGTGAAGTGTGGGATTTAGATGGAAATCATTATTATGATATGACAAGCAATGGTATAGGCGCTTGTTTGCTGGGTTTTGCTGACCCGGATGTCAGTAAGGCGGTGAAGAAAAGAATTGACAATGGAAGCATGTGTACACTCAATGCACCTGAAGAGGTTGAGCTGGCGAAGATGCTTCTTGATATACACTCCTGGGCTGATATGGTAAGGTTTGCAAGAACCGGAGGAGAGACTTCGGCAGTTGCTGTAAGAATTGCCAGGGCTGCTACAGATAAGTCTATTGTGGCAATATGCGGGTATCATGGTTGGCATGATTGGTATCTCGCCGCAAATTTGGGAGAAAATGATTCTTTAAGGGGGCATCTCTTATCTGGCCTTGAGCCGTTGGGAGTGCCTACTGAGTTAAGAGGGACAAACTACACCTTCAGGTATAACTGTATTGATGATTTCATGGATGTTATTGAAAAATATGGGGATAACATGGCTGCAGTAATAATGGAGCCTTGCAGGAATGAAGATCCGGATCCTGAGTTTCTGATGTGTATACGTGAAGAAACAAAGAAAAGGGGTATTCTTCTCATATTTGATGAAATAACGATAGGGTGGAGAAGAAACTATGGAGGAGCTCACTTAATATTAGACTGCATTCCAGACATAGCTATATTTGCTAAGACACTTGGCAATGGCCATCCCATAGGTGCAATTATTGGAACCAGGAAAGCTATGGAAAGCGCTGACCGCTCCTTTATCAGCAGTACTTATTGGACGGAGAGTGTCGGTTATGTGGCAGCAATCGCTACTTTAAAAAAGATGAGGGAAATCAAAATTTGGGACCATGTTGATAAAATAGGAAATTTGGTGTTTAAAGCGTGGAAAGAAAAAGCAGATAAACATGGTCTAGATATTTCTATAGGGGGATATCCCTGTTTAGCTCACTTTACTTATAACCATAAAAAGGCTGCAGCGCTTAAAACTCTGTATACTCAACTAATGCTTGAAAGAGGATTTCTTGGGAATACTGCAATTTATCCTACAGCAGCTCACACGGAAGAAATCGTTGAAAAATACAGTGAAGCGATAGATGAAGTGTTTCGAATACAGGCTGGTGCAATCAGAAAAGGCAGAGCAGATGAACTGTTAAAAGGACCTGTTTGTCACAGCGGATTCAAGAGACTTCTTTGATAGAAGGGCAGTATTTTTATAAGACTTCGCAGGCTGGAATGAGAATTGAATCGATTTTTGTGGAGGGTAGCTATGAAGATTGAGGTTCTTAACGAAAACCAGATTCAAAGAATCAAAGAGCTCACTGAAGAGGCCATTGAAAAAATTGGTTTTAAGGTTGAAGACCCAGAGCTCTTGAAAATTGCTTCAAAAGCGGGTGCTGTGGTAGATCAGGGCAGTCGGACAGTAAAGATACCTGCTGCTTTATTGAGGGAATTGATTTCAAAAGTGCCTGAAAGCTATATCGTTAAAACAATCGATCATTCTGAATTCATAATAGGGGAAGGAAACCAGTATATCTCAGCTATCGTAACAGATCCCTGGATTATTGATTATGAAACGAAAGAGCCCCGCCGTCCAAGCCTTGATGATGTACTTAAGAATACAATCCTGATACAAAAGAATAAGCAAGTGGCTACGGTAGGAAGAATGGATTTCCCGGTATGTGAGTATAATGATGCTACTTCCAGTTTAAGAGCCCTTGAAATCCATCTGTTAAATCACACAAAACATTATAATGTATATACAGCCTGCCTGAGAGACTTTATGCAATGGATGGAAATAGGAGAGATATTGGTTCAGGGGAGAGATCTGGCAAAAAGCAATTTGATGACGGTAGCTGTAGCAATTGTCTCACCTCTAACGCTTCTTGAATTTAATTGCAGGGTTTTACTTGAAGCTTCAGCAAGAAATTTTGTAATCGTACCTACAATTTGCCCCATGGCCGGGACAACATCACCATATAGCAAAGATTCTACATTGCTTCAGGGGAATATAGAAAACATTTTTCTTGCTGCTTTGACACAGATGGTTAATCCCGGCAATCCTTTTCTTTACGCTTTTGGCCCTTCAGTAAGCAGTATGAAAACGGGACATGACTTATACTATACTCTGGATAAAGTATTGTGGAAAATTGCTGCAAATGAACTTGGAAAGTCTTACTCCATGCCAACTGTTGCAGAATGCGGAGGCACTCTCTCTCATCGCTATGATATGCAAAGTGGTGCGGAGAGCATGCTGTTTATGCTTATGGCTCAGACTACAGGTGCGGATTTGCTCGCAGGCATTGGTTCCTGCTTCAATGCAAACGGCCTTTCATCTGAAATGATAGTAATACAGTCGGAATGGTTAAGGGCAGCTGAATACTTGAGCAGGGGACTTAGAACCGATTATTTGGAAGAAGGGCTGGAAAGCATTAAAAAGCAAGGTCACGGGGGCAACTTCCTCATTGATGATCTGACCTTGAAGCTTTTGAGAAGCGAAGAATTTTTTTCAAGTAGTATTTTTGATATGTCTGGTGGCTATGAAAAAGCTCCTTCAATATTGGAAAATGCCCATAGAATAGTGGAAAAACTTACATCAGATTATATATCTCCTGTACCTGAACCAATTCAAGAGGATCTAAAACGTTATTTTTATGACTTATATAAAAAAATGCAGTGATTACTTATTCAAAAGCCTTAGGAGGAGCAAAAGATCATTGACCGGCTTGAGCTTTGATGTATAAAAATTAATGCTGATACAATCCACCTAAAAGTATACATAATCAGTGTTTAATTGACTTTACGTCAAATAAGGTTTTTAATCAGTCTGAGATATAAATTGTTGTCCAGGGAGTCGTATATGGCAAATACAATTCAAAAGAATATAATTGTAAAAATAAATATCGGTGAAATGATATTCAACATTTATGTAAATGACGGCTTTTTTCAGACTGATGCCCGACCGGAGCTGCTTCAGTTTAATCATAGACATAATCACAGCAGCTTTGAACTTCAATTAATTTTCCATGGCAGAGGTGTTATGAAAATTGAAGGACAAAATATTGAATTTGACGGTAAGTGTGCATTCCTAATTTTCCCTGGTGTATACCACGTACTTGAATTTACTTCTGAAACGAAAATAAAAAAGAGATGTTTTTCATTCAGCTGTGATCATACCAGAATAAAACCGCTCTCTTCAACGATGCAGGAAATGAATCAAATACAAGCCCTTCTTACCAATGACTCGATTAAATTCTATCAATCATCTGATTTTCCTAATTCAATTGAAAGCTGTCTGGAAGAGGCAAATAGTGAGTTTATGGAACATAGGATGTTCTACCATGCAAGTCTCCAGTCTATCTTTTCGTGTGTTTTAGTAAAGCTTTTCAGAGCCTTTAAAGGAAAAGAAGGAGAAAGATATAAAATTAATGAAGATGAATATGATGCTTTGAGGATTTATACGATTGAAAAGTTCTTTGATGAAAGGCATTCTGAGGATGTCAGGGCAACAGATCTGGCGGATATGCTGGGTATAACAGTAAGACACCTTAACAGAGTGATTAGGAAGTTCTTCGGGGTATCTTTCACAGAAAAACTTGCAAAGACCAGGATAGAAGTAGCTAAGGATCTATTGAGGAATACCAGCATGTCAGTATTTGATATATCCTGGAGGGTAGGATATCGATCAACAGCTGGTTTTAACTTGGCTTTCAAAAAGCAAACAGGGAAAACTCCAGGAATGTTCCGAAATAGTTCCAGATGCAGTTCCAAGCATTTATCATTATAAGGAGGAGGCAGTTTTAATGCATATTGGAAGCATGGAATTGACAGAAGCGGATATACAAGCTATTGACCGGCTGCAAACATTCATCCCTGATCAGATCTTCGACGCTCACGCACACCTGTATGATTGCTCGTTTGCACCTAACACAGCAGGACCTGGGTCGATTTTCCATCAATGTGGAAGTGTTGTAACAGTAAAGGATTACAAATGGTTACAGGGGCGTTTATATGGTGGGGACAGAAAAATTCGCCTCAATATCGTCAGCGTGCCTGATGAGTCGATGGCGGATTTGTCCAATGGCCGCCGTGATGCTTCAACAAGGTTTCTTTGCAGCCAGTTGGAGACATATCCAGATTGTGTCGGTGAAATATTTGTTTTACCAGATGATAAAATTTCTGATATTGAGGCACAACTCATTCATCCAAACATTCGCGGGTTTAAATGCTATCATTCAAGTGCAAAGAGCAAACCAACCTGGCAGGCAGATATCAGCACATATTTACCTGAGAGTGCCTGGGCAGCAGCCAACGAACATGGATTATGCATCACTCTTCATATGGTTAAGGATTATGCTTTATCTGATCCGGACAACCTGGATTACATTCAGAAAATGTGTCGTAAATATCCCCATGCGAAGTTAATACTGGCACACTGTGCTCGCGGTTTTGCAGCCTGGACAGTGATCAATGGCATTCGTTTTCTGAATGGTTTTGGGAATATTTATTTCGATGTCTCAGCTATCTGTGAATCACCGGCAATCTATGAAGTGATCAAGGTGGCAGGTACCCATAGAGTGCTTTGGGGCAGTGATTTTCCTGTCTCCATGATCCGAGGCAAGTGTGTTTCAATAGCCGACCAATTTCTATGGCTCAATCAGAACGACTCCCGAAAGCTGGGTAATTCTATAGGAATGAATCTTGTTGGTATTGAAGGCTTACTTGCTTTCCAGCAAGCAGCGCATTTGCTTCAGTTAACAAATAAGGAAGTCCAGGATATTTTTTATTATAATGCCATGGAATTATTTCAACTGGCAGGATAGGTTCCCATAGGATTTTGCGTATTTTTAACCTTGCTCATATACGATAAGGACTTATATTGCTGCTATACCATAATTACATGGCATATGATTAATAATACTATTGTTAAATTTTTACTGCAAATATAGGAACAACATAAAAGTAATGAAGAATAGATGAAAAAAACACAAAAAACATGTGCTTAATGTTACATTCTTAGATAATGTATGCTATAATAGCAATGTTAATTCATTCGTTTTAAAAATAGCCTGAAGATGCTGCGGTCTCTGAGGGTTATTTTCATGTCAAAACGATGATATTATTTTAACATAGAAGTATATTATCCCTTGGGAACGGACAACCCAAAGAAATGAAAGAGGTGTACTATTTGTTCAGCAAACTGCAATCCTTTGCAGGAGGGATCTATCCTCCTCATCGCAAGCACCTGACAGAAAACCGTAAGATCGAAATCTGCAAAGCGCCTGATGTCGTTACCATTCCTTTGCAGCAGCATATTGGTGCTCCCTGCGAAGCATTGGTGAAAAAAGGAGATCAGGTCAAGCTCGGCCAAAAGATTGGACAACCACTGGGTTTTGTCAGTGCTCCGGTTCATTCAAGTGTTTCCGGCGTGGTGCAATCCATTGAAATGGTTGATTTGCCAAATGGCAGCAGATGTTCTGCAATTGTTATTCAAAATGATGGAAAAGATACACCGGATGAGTCTTTGCGCCATGGAAATGTTGAGGATTTGAGCGGTGAAGAGTTGAAAAATATTGTTATGGAAGCCGGGATTGTAGGAATGGGTGGAGCTTGTTTTCCAACCCATGTCAAGCTGTCACCTCCTGAGGGTAAGAAAATCGACTTAATAATACTAAATGGTGCAGAATGTGAGCCTTATTTGACTTCAGATCACAGGTTGATGTTGGAGTACCCCGACGACATAATCTATGGTATGAAGACGATTATGAAAATTCTCGGTGTATCACAAGGCTGCATTGGCATAGAAGACAATAAACCTGATGCAATCGAGACGATGAAGGCTGCGGCAAAGAATGAAAAGAATATAAAAGTCATCGGGCTTCGAACAAAGTACCCGCAGGGAGCGGAGAAGCAGCTTATTTACGCCATTACGGGGCGTCAGGTCCCTTCCGGCGGGTTGCCTATCGATATTGGCGTAGAAGTCAACAATGTAGGAACAGCAGTTGCGATAGCCCGCGCTGTACGCACTGGGCTGCCCCTCTATCAAAAGATGGTTACCGTATCCGGGGAAGCGGTCAAAGAACCCAAAAACCTGTTGGTACGCCTTGGAACTTCTTTTCGTGAGGTTATCGATTGTTGCGGAGGTTGGACAGAGGAGCCTGCTAAAGTTATATGCGGAGGGCCTATTATGGGAACAGCTCAGCATACTTTGGATATACCTGTAACCAAAGGTACCTCCGGCATTTTGTTATTTAGTGAAAAGGAAGCTGCGCAATCAGATCCCTCTAATTGCATTCGCTGTGCCCGATGTATCTCTGTTTGTCCCATTCATTTGCTGCCGCTGAATATCAGTGCTCAATCCCTGCGGGGCAATTATGACGAAACAGAGAAGCTGCATGCTTTGGATTGTATAGAATGTGGCAGCTGTTCCTTTATTTGTCCTGCATCCAGGCCGTTGCTTCAATCCATCCTGGTGGCAAAAAAAGAAATCATTGCATCAAGAAAGCAAAAAGCACAGGCAAATAAGCAGGCAGAAAATAGTGATAACAGGTAAGAAGTATAGAAAAAATAGGGTCTTGGAGGGCTTGGAATGAGTTTCTTTACAGTTTCTTCTTCTCCCCATATCTCCACCCGCGAGACAACCAGCAGAATTATGCTGGACGTTATCATAGCATTGATACCGGCAGGTGTTGTTTCGGTCTGGATGTTCGGGGTGAAATCTCTTTGGACGATATTATTGGGTATAGGTACTGCTGTCCTGACAGAGTATCTGATACAAAAAATGATGAATAAGCCGGTTACCATTGGTGATTTCAGTGCGGTTGTTACGGGTATGCTGCTAGCATATAACCTGCCTCCCGGCAGTCCATGGTGGTTGGCGGTGATCGGCTCTGCCATTGCTATTGCTCTGGTAAAACATGTTTTTGGAGGTTTGGGGCATAATTTCATGAACCCTGCACTGGCAGCTCGTGCGATACTGCTGGCCTGCTGGCCGGTACGAATGACATCATGGATCCAACCCGGTACAGATGCAGTCAGTACATCCACACCTTTGGCGTTGTTGAAAGCCAGCGATGCAGTAAGCAGTGCAACTGTCAGTGGAGCCTCAGCTGCTGTTGCCGAGCCCCCTGCTTTTCTGGATGTTTTTATTGGTAACATCGGAGGAACAATAGGAGAAGTTTCTTCAGCAGCTCTTTTACTAGGTGCAGCTTATCTGCTGATTCGCGGCGTCATCAACTGGAGGATCCCATTTTTTTATATTGCTTCTACCTTTGTCCTCACCTTTCTATTGAATGGAACGGATTTATATCAGGCATTCTATCAAATTTTCATTGGGGGGCTGATTCTTGGGGCTTTCTTTATGGCAACGGATTATGCTTCTTCCCCCGTTATGCCTTTGGGGCAAGTTAT
>DURK01000014.1 GCA_012837325.1 Clostridiales bacterium | reverse complement strand
ATTTGGTGGAGAAGAAGGGACTTGAACCCTCGACCCCCTGACTGCCAGTCAGGTACTCTAGCCAACTGAGCTACTCCCCCATAAATATTCAAGCTGTTTTTCTCAGCGAATTTCATTATAACTCATTCCATAATACAAATCAAGGATATTTTTATGGAACAAACTGTAAACCACTTAGCCTCAATACCTGCGCTCGATTAATTCCTCCAGCAGTTCCATCATTGCACCCTTTGCTTTGTTATCCGGCAGCTGAGCCAGGCTGTTGTGGCAGCGCTCGAGGTAACGCAGTGCCAGCCTTCTGGACTTTTCCAAGCCGCCGCTCTCCTCCACCAGCCTTCCCACTTCCTTTATTTCGCCCTCTGTCAAGTCTTGCCTGCCTATGTACTTTGCCATTTTGTCCTTATACGGGGTATTCTGCAAGGTATAAATAACGGGAAGGGTATAAACGCCTTCCATAAAATCACTGCATAAGGGCTTGCCTACCTGGTTCTGATCTCCGGAAAAATCCAGCAAGTCATCGGTAATCTGAAATGCCATGCCAAAATCATAGCCGAATTTTCTCAAATAGCGGATGGTGTTCTGCCTGCAATTGGATTCCTCAGCACCGACCTGGCAGCTTAAGGAAAACAAGACAGCCGTTTTACGGGCAATTCTCTTCAGATAGCGCAGTATGGAAATCTCCTGTGAAAACTTGGACTGGTATTGGTCCACTTCCCCTTCACAGATGGCACGGATGCTGCTGGATAAATGGTGCATGTTTTTCCTGGAAACGCCTTGTGTAATGAGTGAAAAGGCTCTGGTAAACAAAAAATCACCGGTAAACACAGCAACAGAATTGCCCCATCGGCTTCTGGTAGTAGGCCTCCCTCTGCGCAGCTCCGATTCATCAATGATGTCATCATGAACCAGGGTGGCCATGTGCATGATTTCAACAGCTGCTGCCAAAGGGATGAGCTTTTCCTTGTTGTATCTGCCAAACCGGCCTGCAAGCAAAACCAGCACCGGACGAAGACGCTTCCCTCCGGCATCCAGCAGATCGTTTACCGCATCATTCAGCACCCGCTGGTTGGCCTGAAGTGAGGTTCTGATGTAGTCATCGATTTTATTGATATCTTCATAAACATCCACATGCCTTTTCCAAATGCCCATACCTTCAAGAACCCTCCCGCAGCGGTCAGCTGAAATTCACATGGAATTCCTTTTTATCCAAAAACCGTATCATGTATTTCCCTACCAATCCGATGAAGTTTCCAGTAATAATGGAGGACAACATTAAAATCGGCAGGTATGTAAACAAAATCCCAATGGTTCCATATAATAAGGAGGCTGTCAACAGCTGTCCGACGTTGTGGAAAACCGCTCCCGCCACACTGATGCCCAGCAGGCTGAAATACCTGTTGAATCGGAAAAAAAGCACTGCCATCACCATACAGCTTAAAACGCCTCCCGCCAGACTGTATAGAATTCCGGTGGGGCTGCCTCCCAGGATCGGCCCCAATATGGACCGCGTTACGACCACGACCATGGCTTCCGGAAATCCAAACAAGTACAGCGTAACCAGAGTCACAATATTGGCCAGACCCAGCTTTGCTCCCGGAGCCAGGGTTGGGAAAAAATGTTCGACATAGTGCAATACAAGCGCCATGGATAGAAACAATGCCAAATAGATCAGCTTCCTGTTTTTCTTCATACGTAAAATAAGGCTAGGATGCGATATCATCCAGCGCCGGCTCTCCTTCCTGATCTCCGGTTATTCGGATAACCACCTTGTGAGGTAAACAAACGATGGTCTGCCCCGGTCTGCTGATATTTCCCCAGGTAACACAAATTTGATCAGGGCAGTTGGCTTCTCGAATCATGACACCCGATTGGGTGATCACCATTATATTGTAGCGATCGCTGCCGGCATCAATGTGAACCACTTCTTCCCCGCTTGCCGGGATATCATAGGTTCCCCACACCTTGCCGTCGATTTCCACTGCAACGCGATTGGTAACAGATCCTCTTCCCAACTGATAAAGGCCGGCAAAGCTTCCTGCGATCAGCAGCAGTATGAAGAGATAGACCAGAGCATCGCCGATACGAAAGGTCATTTTCATCCCAGGCTGCTCCCCCATTTTGTCTGAATTCAGATGATATTTAACATGTCATATCTTATCATATTATGCTCATAAAGGAAAGAAACAACAGATGAGAATGGGTCCGCTTAGCTGTCAAAGCCTTACTCTTCTTTTTACCAGGCTCAGAGCTTGTACAGCCGTCGTCAAACCAATTGCCAGCATTGCAAAGAATAAGCCGGATTTGATGTTGTCCGCCAGCATCCATAACCAGTATGTGGGGCACAATTTGCGAAGAAAACCAAAGACAGGAAAAAATAAGGAAATGTCAATAAACAAGGGGCATAGCACCACTGAAGCAAGGCATATCAGGGTTGTAAAAATTTGCAGCCAGGATTTCCCGTCAAACAGGGAAAGCAGCACCAAGCCCGTGCAATTGATAAGAATGATATAGACTGCCAGCATGGGGATGAAGGATTGAAACCCTGCCAGCCAGACACCTGCTGCTCCCGCTAACCAGACCAGGAGATTTCTGATGACAAGCTGGGGCAGATACAGGTTTTGTATGGTACGACGGGCTCCGATTCGACTGCCCATTATTTTGGAATCCGAAACCACAGGGATGCAGACTCCAAAACCAACCGCAATAAAAATGAGGACAGCACAAGCGAAGAGTACAAACTGGGTTGTCCTGAACTGCTCCGGTTCCATGGCTCCGCTTATCGTTTCTATTTCAAAAGTAAATGCATAACCCGATGACATCATGTCATCGTATGCTGCAAGCACTTCCTCCAACTCAATTTCCGAGTCTGATAGAACATCGGCCGTTATATAAGGAGCATAAACGCTGTAAACAGCAGCAGCCGCATATTCCCTCCACAAATCAGACAGCAATGCGGTAGGGGAATCAATGAACAGAAGCAGGTTGTCCAAATCTGCAGCACGCAAACGTTTCTCCAGTTCATCAGGAATAATGACGCCGCACTCCAGATTGCCTGCACTGATTTCAGCGTATAGTTCCTCTTCATCGGCACATTCCACAAATCCATTTTCCAATAGATAGGCCTCAATCTTTTGGGCAGAGGCATCCTTGATTCTTGCTCCCACAAACCCAGCCGGAGCAGGAGAAATGGTTTCCGCTGATCCAGCGAACAGCGGGATCACGGTGACCAGAACAAGAAGCATGAGGAGAAATGAAGCAGATCGTATTGTCCGCTGAAAGGAAAACAAGAGGCTGTTCATGATTCACCACCTCTGGCCGGCAAAGTCTTAAGGAATCTGCTGCATAAAACAATGGACAAAACAGCATAACCAAAGCTTATAAATACGGATGCAGACTTAACAAGGCCTCCAAAAAGCGGAGCGATGAAGGACATCGCTGCTCCAAGAGGCAGCAGCCTGCCAATGCTGCTCAGCCAATCCGGAAGCATGCTGAGGGGAATCAGCCCGCCGCTTAAGAAGAGCCCGGCTGTCGAAACAACAAGGATGGTCGTCTGAGCCCCGCCGTTTCCTGCCAGGCCTGCCATCAAACAGGAGGTGCAAGTCGTTATCAGGATCGCTGCAAGAACAGCTGAAAAAATGGCTGCTGCACCCAAATGAAGGTTGATAAACTGGGACAACACAGCCAAAACCCCACTAAATAATAATATGCGAAAGAGAAATGGATAAAGGATCTTTCCGAATACAAAAACAGAAGGCCGTATGCCTGCTGCCAAAAGTCTTCCATACATGGAAGGTGTGCTGTCCTTTGTGCATAGATTATGAAAGAAGAGACCGCACAGAAAGAGAACATAAGTCAACCATACACAAGCATAATAAGCGTTTACAGACAAGGATGTTCCCGAATAGGGAACCGTCACGACTTCGAAATAATCCTCGAAGCTGTTTGAAGCACCGGCCAACAGCCTTTCGTTTACCACTTTTAAAAAGCGGCTGTGGTATTCAGGCGGCAGCCCGTACTCTACAACCAACCTTTCGCCGGAGAAAACACCATACTGTCCGGCAGCGAGCAAAAGCTGTCCCAGATTGGCAACCGCTTCCACCACTTCTGAATTGGATGAAAGTGCATCCGAAAGCATAATGGTGCCGCTGCTTTGCTGCCCGTGTACAATGTTTTCGATATAGTTTTCAGGTAATCGTACAATGGCAGCATAGCTGCCATTGTACAAGCCTTCCATTGCCTGATCGAATTCCGTTTTTTCAATTGAAAGCAGAGAACTGATGTAGGACTGCCTTGAAACCAGATTGATTGCAAACCGGCTTAAGAGAGAATCCTCCTCGTCTACCAGCGCAACCGATACAGGCGTGTACAGGCTTTGGGAGCCATGCAGCACCGCAAGCATCGAGCCTGTGCTGATCAGCGCCATGATGATTGTTATGACCAAGGTTGGCAAAAGATCTTTCAAAAACAGAAAGCCGTCACGCCGGAGCATTGATTTCAAGGAGTCACCACCTCATTAATAAAACAGATCAAACATCCAATATGCTGCGTCCCCTATTTCGTACAGGAAGTCTTCAACATTCTCATAGATATCTTCTCCTAAATACTCAAAATCGCTTTCTTCCATCTCAAGTATATCCGTATAGGATGGAACGGCAGGTGTGGAATCCTGTTTGTTCAAAATGATGGTCAACCCGGGTTTGATACTGTCCCACTCATCCGAAATATTTCTGATTTGGATGGTCAGCCTATTTTTTTCATAAAGCATGGTACCCTTGACTGTGTAGGAATCATCCGCCTTGATTCTGAATTCACCGTCTTTTTTATCCCAGGTTACGGAAGCACTGGATCTGTCTTCATTGTCTCTGAACTGCAGCTTTGCGCTATAGAAATCCTTACTGTTTTCCTGTACCGTATACGAAAGCGTATACCTTGCTGGATAGTAGACATCACCAGAAAGTCTGTATGACAGAGAAATCAGCTCCACGTCACGGAGGGAGGGACCTGCTACCATTTCCACCTGGTTCCTTTCATCGTATGCATCCACTTCAAACTCAACCTTAACCAGTTCTTTTCCTCTTTTGGTAATATAGAGCTTTAGATGGACCTCTGCCTCTGCGTCTTCCAGGTTATCAGCAACATCATCGAAATCCTCCAGCATCAGGCTGAGCTCATCATAAAAATCGTCGATGAAGTCTTCCGGATCTTCTCCGATATCATCCATCAGGTCTGCTGTCTTATTCATCAGGAGTCTCACCTTCTCACTGTCTTTCATCCACTCCAGCATTTCTCTGAGAACAATGGAAATCTCCTTGTCATCAGCTGACACAGACAGAACCGTTACCTTGGATGTGGTATCAACAAATTGGATGGTGTCCGAATCCCTTTCGATTCCAACATTCTTATCGATGCTCTTCAAGAGAACCGCCAGGGCTTCGTCAGTTGCTTCTTCCAAAACCTTTTGATACTCACTGTACCTCTCTATCGTGATATCAGGATCCATTTCAACGAGAGAATCATAAAGCTCATCATCCAGGGCATAGTAGGAATCGTTATATGGATTGAAGATTGAGGATTCAAGATTGTCACTTAAATCATTCAGCCCGATTCCATAAGCTGTTTTTCCAAACAGGATATCCGATTCCAATACGATTGCATCCTTGTTTGCATGCAGTGTGGCATCTGCCAGAGTGCTGCTTCCGTCATTCAATGCAAGAAGGAAAGCTGCACGACTGTCTTTCAGATTCGATATGTATTTGGCTGATACCTGTCCCTCTACCTCTATGCCAAACATCTGGTCAAGCAGATTTTCCAAATCCAATGCAACCTCCACACTTCCCTGGGTAAAAACACTTTTCAGCAGCTGCACAGGCTCCGACGACACGGCTGCCTGACTTGTGTTCTTGATTGCACTGCTGAGAAGGGCGTATGTTGTGTTGGCCAGAATTCCGAATATAACAGCAGCGATAACAGCTGCAGCTACAAGGCCGCCGCCAATTTTCAGCCACAGGCTGCTTTTCTTCTTTTCTGAAAAGTCTTCATTTGCATCGGTTGGTAACTCTTCTTGCAGTTGCGGTTCCTGCTGCGGTTCCTGCTGCGGTTCCTGCTGCTGCAGCTCCTGGTCCGGACTTAAGTTTTCCGTCCCATTGCGATCGTTGCGATTGTCCTCCATCTTGATATCCCCCTTATTTTGATTGTTTTGTTACTCTGTATAGAGCGTTTGATAGGCAGAGGTCAAAATGCTTTTTTGCATTTCTGTATCACTTACATCCCCAAACAGCTGATCTCTCTCAAAAATATGCAGGGCTGCATGCTTCAATATGATCAAGCGATCAAAAAAACTGAGATATTCCGTCGGATCGTGCCCCACATACAGGATGGTCTTTCCTTCGGATTTAAGCTGCAGTATTAAGTCGACAAGCTCTGCTCTGTAGACAGCATCCAAACCATTGCATGGTTCATCCAGCAAAACCAGTTCAGGGTCACCCAGCAGGGCACAAGCCAGACTGACCCTTTTTTTCATGCCATAGGACAGCTTTGACACACGTTTTCGCTTGTAGGATAAGACATCAAAAGGAAGAGGCGGGGTGATTTCCGCCTTCTCCATATCAGCAAAAAACTTTAAGTTTGACCAAACTGTCATATCTTCGAATAGAGAAATGTGCTGAGGAACATAAGCTATTTTCTTCGATGCTTCTATGCTGCCGGATGTCGGCTTAAAAATACCGGCGATCAAAGAGAGAATGGTTGATTTTCCGATTCCATTTGAACCAGCAATCGCAACACATTCACCTTGCTTAGCCGTAAAACCGATCTGATTCAAAATGAGCTGCCTGCCATATGAAAACGATACATCCTTCAGTGATAATGCCAAGTGTGCTACCTCCAGCTTGTTACCGCCAAAAATATTTCTTGTCTTCAACAAAAAAGAAAATCATCCATTGTCTCTCATTTCAGTTACAATATAGAAATTTTGCTTTTATATAGTATAGCATACATCCATATGATATTCCATTGAAACCCAAAACAGTCGAAAAACCGGATAAAACTCCATTTCTCATATGTCAATTTATCCCATTGCATTGATCTGTTTCCCCGTGATAAAATACCGGAAAGATAGCGGCGTCTTATGACAATATATGATGAGTTTTTGAAATTTATTTGTTTAATTCTTGTCAAATGATGATATGAATAATATTGGACAAAGGAAGGCGGCCAGCTGCTGTCTTGTTATGATTTATTTTATTATTAAGGAGGAACCACTCCATGTCAAAGCGCATTGTAATCCTTGGTGCCGGTTACGCGGGTCTGGAAGCAGCAAAAACCCTGCACAAAAAGCTGAAAAAGCAGGATGATGTCGAGATTGTTTTAATCGATCAAAACCATCATCATACCCTGTTAACCGAACTGCACGAAGTGGCAGGGCACAGGATTGGCCCCAGCGGTGTACAGGTATCCATCCAGCATGCACTGCAGTATACCAAAGTCGAGTTTGTACAGGATCAAATCACAGGGGCCGACTTAGAGCAAAAGAAACTGTATTCCGAAAAAAGAGAGTATGCTTTTGATTATCTGATTGCCGGCTTCGGCAGCGAACCTGCTTATTTCGGCATACCCGGCATTCAGGAAAACGCTCTGACCTTATGGTCTTTGGATGATGCCAAAGCTGTACACAACCACATCGTCGAGATGTTTCAAAATGCATCAAAGGAGAAGGATGCCGGAAAACGGAAGGAAATGCTGACCTTTGCAGTAGGCGGCGGCGGTTTCACTGGTGTAGAGCTGGTTGGAGAGTTGATTGAATGGACACCGGCATTGTGCCGCGAATACGGCATTCAGCGCAGCGAAGTCAGGCTGCTGATCCTGGAAGCCTTGCCCACCATCCTGCCCATCATCAACGAAAAGCTGATCAAAAAGGCTGTCCGGTATATGGAAAAGCACGGTGTAGAGGTTTTCACCAGCTCACCGATTACCGGCGTAACGGAAGACTCGATCTCTTTGAAGAACGGCCAAACCATTCCTGCCAGAACACTGATCTGGACAGGGGGCATTCAAGCCAACAGGATCGTTGCCAATCTTGGTGTCAGCCTTGGCAGACGAAATCGCATCATCGTAAATGATTTCTGCCAAACCGTTGAATACCCCTACGTTTATGCGGTAGGTGACAACATGCAGTTTACCGGCGAAAATGGAGAAGTTCTTCCTCCCCTGGTCGAGACAGCCCTTCAGTCCGGCCATATCGCAGCAGTCAATGTAGCAGCTGAAATCACGGGCAAGGAAAAGCAGGTGCTCAAGCCCAACCTCCACGGCGTTATGGTATCCATCGGCTCCACATATGGTGTGGCACAACTGAATGGCATTCCCATGCTGTCCGGATTTCTGGCTATCATCATGAAGCATCTGGTAAATATGCATTATCTCTTTGGTGTAGGCGGTCTGGAATTATGCTGGGAATATCTCAAGCATGAATTGTTCCAAACCAACCGATCCTACAATTTCTTCCTGCAGTCCGTAATCAGCCATGCCAGGGAGCGAAGCTTCCGGTTCTGGCTGGTCCCCTTGCGGATTTATCTTGGATACAAGTGGCTTTTATCCGGGCTTGACAAAATCAACAACAACTGGTGGACCACAGCCGTGATCGGAGCCAGCGATGCAATAGGCGGAGCGACTCCCGATGCCACAAGCGCAGCAACAGGTGAAGGGGGCCTGATGTCCCTGATCAGCGACCATACCCCTGAATGGTATAAATGGTTTGTTGAAACACTTGTTTACCCCAATAGTATGCTGTTCCAAAGGCTTATCGTCATCGCCGAGATCGGCCTGGCCATCGCCTTTATTCTAGGCATCTTTACCTTCCTGGCAGCCATTGTATCCATCGGCATGAATCTGAACTTCCTGCTCAGCACCGGGCTTTATGACTGGTGGTTTATCTGGGTTTCCTTCGCAATGCTGGCCGGAGCAGGCAGAGTGCTTGGTGTTGACCACTACCTGATGCCCTGGCTGACTCACCAGCTTCGCTACTTCCAAAGGAACAAGGGGATACATCTTTTCAAGGGCTGGCGCTGGTAGGGGACAGTTCTCAATGGTTGAATGAATAATCACTCTGGATCTGACAAGAGTGATTATTTTTTTGGGGACGGTTCTCCATTCATTTGATATAATAAAGAGTAAGACCAAAGGGGGAGGGAGTTTTATGAAAAAGCTGATTCTGTTACTTCTGTCATTATGTTTATTGATTATCGCCGCCTGCTCTTCTCAGCCGGAGGAAGCTGCAGCAGAGCCGAAAGAACCGGTTTCGACTCAGGAACCTGTTGAACTTCCTGTAGAACCGGAGCCTGAACCGGTTAACCGTTCTGTCTTCAACGGGGAAGAGATCAGCGGGGATCAAAACACCTGTCAGGCCTTTGGTATCATAATCGAAAACACTGCATCCGCCAGGCCGCAATCAGCCTTGGGTCTGGCAGATCTTGTATATGAGAACGCAGTGGAAACATACACCATCACACGCTTTCTTGCCATCTTCGCCAGTGAGCATCCAACAAAAGTCGGCCCTGTAAGAAGCTCCCGCATCCCTTTTGTCCGCATGATTCAAGAGTGGGGGCTGCCTTATGCACATTATGGATCTGCCGCAACCGGCCAGGGAGATGCCAAAAGCTTACTTGAGTCCATTGATGTCCCGATTCGTTTTGATGGGCATAAGGGGATCAACCATGAATTTTACTCAAGGGACAGTGCCAGGAAGGCACCTCATAACGCATACTTCAATGCAAAGGACGCACTGGTAAAGATTCCGGAGCTGGAATATAAAAAGCTTTTTGACTTTGACGAGCGCACCAATATCGACCAGCAGGATGCTTCAACGGTTTCCCTTCGATATGCTTCAAGCAATCAGGTCAGGTATGAGTATGATTCAGTGAACAAAAGCTATCTGCGCTTTATCAACGACAAGCCAATGCTTGATGCATACATGGACGACCAAATCCGTGTCACCAATATTATCGTCCTGCACGCGCCCCATACTACCGCGGAGAAAGCACAATACGTATTGGTTGATTTTCTTGGTGAAGGGAAAGCCGAATACTTTGTGAATGGCAAATATGAAGAAGGGATTTGGAAAAAGGCTTCCTACGAGGAGCGAACGGAATACTTCGACAGCACTGGAAATCCCATCGTGCTGTTACCGGGAAACACCTGGATTCAAGTGGTGCATGGCAAGGTTGAGATAACAAAAGAATAGTCTTGGGACACAAGACTCAAACTTGAGAACCGTCACCCCCAAAAAATAATCACCCCTGCGCTGCCGCGGGGTGATTTTCTTTATTCCAGATTGACCTGTAAGCCATGTTCTCGGAAAATATCCTTGATCTCTTCGACTGACTGCTTATCCGGTGCAGATACACCTTCCAGGGGATACTCCAGCCCCATGGCTTCCCACTTGTACACGCCCATCGTGTGATAGGGCAAAACGTCAACCAGCTGAATGTTGGGAAAGCCCTTCAGGAATTCCGCCAGTCTGTGTACATCTCTTTTTTCGTCGGTCAAGCCGGGAATCACTACGTATCGGATCCACAGGGGCTTGTTGATTTCCTTCAGGTATTCCATAAAGGCAAACACCTTGCTGCTGCTGACCCCTGTAATCTCCTTGTGCTTGATTTCGTCAATATGCTTGATGCTGAGAAGCACCAGGTCGGTAACCTCCAGCAGCTCCTTGGCCTTGCTGATCTCTACAAAGCCGGAGGTATCCATAGCCGTATTCAGACCCAGCTCATTCTTCGCCCGTGCAAACAGATTCCTTATTAAATCAGCCTGCAGGGTGGGCTCGCCGCCGGTAGCGGTTACCCCGCCGCCTGAGCTTTTGTAAAAGGGAAGATATTCCCTGATGTCATCAATCAGATGGTCTACCGTTGTCTCATCTCCGCCCTTGGGGTCCCAGGCATCCCGGTTATGGCAAAACACGCATCGCATGGGACAGCCCTGGGTAAATACCACATAGCGGATGCCCGGTCCATCGACCGTGCCCATGGTTTCTATGGAATGAATTCTACCTTTTTTCAAAGCGATCAAATCCCTTCGTGGAAGGTGCGGGCCAGTACATCCTCCTGCTGTTCCCTGGTCAATCTAACAAAGTTTACAGCATATCCGGAAACCCGAATGGTCAGCTGCGGATACTTTTCCGGATGCTCCATGGCATCCAGCAGGGTCTCTCTTTCAAATACATTCACATTGATATGATGTCCGCCCTTGTGGAAGTATCCGTCAAGCATGGCAACCATGTTGCTGATCCGGTCTTCCATGGTCTTTCCCAATGCCTTGGGAACAATAGAGAAGGTATAGGAGATCCCGTCTTCCGAATAGCGGTAGGGCAGCTTTGCCACGGAGCTTAAGGAAGCAATGGCGCCCTTTTTGTCCCTTCCATGCATGGGGTTTGCACCCGGTGCAAAGGGTTCACCAGACTTTCGTCCATCCGGTGTGTTTCCGGTTTTTTTGCCATACACCACATTGGAGGTGATGGTCAAAATGGAAAGGGTTGCCTTGCTGTCCCGATAGGTCTTCTGCTTGCGCAGCTTCTTCATAAACTTCTCGGTAACATGAACACCCAGCTGGTCGGCCCTGTCGTCATTGTTGCCGTAGCTGGGGAAATCCCCTTCTATTTCAAAATCAACTGCCAGTCCCTCTTCATTTCGAACAGGCTTTACCTTCGCATATTTGATGGCACTTAAGGAGTCGACTACCACTGACAGCCCAGCAATACCGCAAGCCATGGTCCTTAATATTTCCTTGTCATGAAGCGCCATTTCCAGTGCCTCATAAGCATATTTATCATGCATGTAATGGATGATATTCAATGCATTGACATACACCCTGGCCAGCCATTCCATCATATTGTCAAAGCGAACCATAACCTCATCGTAGTTCAGATATTCTGACTTGATGGGTGAAAAGGGCGGGGTCACCTGCAGGCCGGTCTTTTCGTCTATGCCGCCGTTAATGGCATACAGCAGTGCCTTTGCCAGATTGGCCCGCGCGCCAAAGAACTGCATTTGCTTTCCGATCCGCATGGCGGATACACAGCAGGCGATTCCATAATCGTCTCCCCAATAAGAGCGCATGAGATCATCATTCTCATATTGTATGGAGCTGGTGGTGATGGACATCTTGGAGCAGTATCTCTTGAACCCCTCCGGCAGACCCTCCGCCCAGAGAACTGTCATGTTGGGTTCGGGAGCCGGCCCCAAATTGGTCAGGGTGTGGAGAAAGCGGAAGGAGGTTTTGGTAACCAGGGTTCTGCCATCCAGCCCCATACCACCGATGGCCTCGGTTACCCAGGTGGGATCACCACTGAACAGTTCATTGTACTCCGGGGTTCTTAGAAAGCGGACCAGTCTCAGCTTCATAACAAAGTGGTCGATCAGCTCCTGGGCATCCTGCTCAGACATGATTCCATTTTCCAGGTCTCTTTCAAAGTAAATATCCAGGAAGGTGGATACCCGCCCCAGGCTCATGGCGGCACCGTTTTGCTCCTTCACCGCACCAAGATAACCGAAATACAGCCATTGCACTGCCTGACGCGCATCCTCAGCAGGCTGGGATATATCATAGCCATAGCTCAGCGCCATTTCCTTTAAGTCCTTCAATGCACGGATCTGGTCGGTCACCTCTTCCCGGTCACGGATGATTGCATCCTCCATCCAGGCAACCTCCAGTTCTTCCATCTGCTTTTGCTTGTCTTCAATCAGCCTGTCCACACCGTAAAGGGCAACCCGTCTGTAATCCCCAATGATTCTTCCCCTGCCGTATGCATCAGGCAGGCCGGTGATGACTCCGGCTTTACGGGCACGGCGGATTTCAGGGGTATAGGCATCAAACACACCCTGATTATGGGTTTTTCTATATTCCGTGAAAACCTGTTCAATCCTGGGATCCAGCTCATATCCATAAGCCTCGCATGCACCTTTTACCATGCGTATCCCGCCATTGGGCATGATGGCTCGCTTCAGCGGAGCATCGGTCTGCAGCCCTACTAATTTTTCGTGGTCCCTGTCGATGTAGCCCGGCTTATGTGAAATGATTGTGGAAACCGTTTCCGTATCGACATCCAGGGTGCCTCCGTTATCCCTTTCCTTTTTAAGCAGTACGGATAACTCCTTCCAAAGCCGTCTGGTGTCTTCGGTCGGCTCTGCAAGGAAGGCGTCATCCCCTTCATAGGGCCTGTAGTTTTGTTGGATGAATTCCCGAACATCTATTTCACTTCGCCAATGGCCGTTGCTGAAACCCTTCCATTGTTTCATGGAGCATCTCTCCCTTTCCTATATCAATCTTTTCTTTATTCTTTCCCTTTCCAATAAGCTGTCTGCCTGATGAGATCAAGCATTTTTTCAATATTTAACTATAACATATAGAACAGATATACAGCTTAAATCAAACGAAATTATCATTTTCGCTTTAATTATACCGGATATTACCGAATAAATCAAGATATATCTATGAAAATGTTCTTCATTTTGGGATGTTATAATTATAACATATGATACAGTTGTCTCTCTGTGTTTTGCACATAAAATTCAACAATCTTTTGTTTGCATCTGCCTGCCTTCGTTTATAAAAAAGCAACAGAAAAAATTCAGAAATTGATTCATAGATAGTGAGGAGTTACCATGATTCAGATAGAAAAGAGCTTCATGCGAAAATATTTATTGCCGGCAATTCTGCTGATCCTGGCAGTGATTCTGTCAGCCTGTTCACCCAAAACCGCAGAACAGCCTCAGGTCAGCGATGTGACACAGGAGCTTGCCGAATTTACTTTGGAGGAGCTTGCCCAATATGACGGAAAAGACGGGCGTGAAGCGTATGTCGCTGTTGATGGCGTGGTTTATGATGTGACCCGTTCCTCCCTGTGGAAAGGCGGCGAACACAATGGATTTACAGCAGGCCGGGATTTAACCGAAGAGATCAAAAATGTCTCGCCGCACGGCGTGTCCAAGCTGAACAATATCCCGGTGGTGGGAAGAATAAAGGAGTAGATGATCACCATGGCTGGATACCTTGGCTGGTTTAATGCTGCACTTCTAACCGTTTCCCTTTTACCCTTTCTGTTGAGGCGGTATCGAAAATGGACACGAAAAAAACCAGGCAAAAAGCGGAATGCAGTGCTCAAGTTCCTGAGTAAGATCCACCCTTACATAGGGGGCACCCTTGCCATTACAGGTTTCCTGCATGGATACCTTGCACTGGGGGTGATCAGGCTGCATACCGGTTATGTGACCTGGTTTTTGGTAATGATTCTTTTTGGACTCCGAATATGGGGAAAGCTTTCAAAGAATAAGTATTGGCTGGTGCTTCATCGGGCTGCAGCCCTGCTCCTTGTCTTTTCCCTGCTGCTTCATATTTTTGCTAGGAATATTTTATAAGCCCTTTGTTATTCCCGGTTCTTCAGGGAGGGCAGCAGAATAGCCAGCCCGGCAACAATCAACAAAAGAGGCCATACATAGCCTCTGAGGCTTCTTAAAATAGCGCGGAAGGGAATAAACCGGTCCAAAAGGACAAGAATGCCCAGGATAACCAGAAGGCCTCCCAAAAACAACAGGGAATTGCTCCGCGTACTGGAATCGGTATGCCTATCATGCTGCACATAGGTTTGATTCCCGTCTTCATCTATCACCACAGTGCCGTCGTAATCTTCATCTTTCGGGATGATGATCGCAGCGATCAGGTACAGCAGCAGTCCGGTTCCGCCAATCGGGATGGCGATAACCCAAAGCAGGCGGATGATGGTAACGTCCATATCCAAGTATTCGGCCAGACCGCCGCATACCCCGGAGACAACCTTCTGCCTGGAAGACCGGTAAAGTTTTTTCTTCATCTTCACACCTCCGTAAACGATTTGCAGATTAATTAATCCATTCCTTCAGCTTATCCGGCTGGGTGATGCGAATGGTATTTCTGTCAATTTCGATGAGCTGATACTTTTTAAAGGCCATCAAAACCCGGGTTACCGTTTCCCGGGTTGTCCCAACCATATTGGCCAGCTCCTGCCTTGATATCACCAAATCCAGCTCCATGCCGTTTTCGGTTTTACTGCCATGTTCCATGGCAAGCTTAATCAGCATTTGAGCCGTTCGGCCGTGGGTATTGTGCAGCGCCAGACTCTTTACCTGCTGCTGGGCATCCATCAGCCGCTTATTCAGCACCTTGATGATGGCTACTGCCATAGGAGGATGATCCTTGAGCACCTGCTCCAGATCTTCATTCCGAATAACGGCGATTCTGGCCTGCTCCAAAACTTCGGCGGTTGCAGGGTAGTTCACTTCGTTGAACAGGATCACTTCCGCAAAGATATCGCCCGGGACAGCAATATAGAGGATATGCTCCCTGCCATCCTCCGAGGTCTTGTAGATCTTGACCTTGCCCTCCATGACGAAATGAACGGCTTCCCCGAACTCCCCTTCCATAAAAAGCAGGCTGCCTCGCTGAAAGGTTCGCTCAATCATGATGTCGGCGATGGCTTTCAGCTCCGCATCCGATATATCCGTGAAGTAGGGTATTTTCTTTAAAAATGACAGTTTGTCTATCATCCTGTTCACCTGTAAATGATTTTGTGCTACGATGTCAATACTACAAAATAATGATACCATATTTTTTCTGTGAAATCATTGTATATCAAAAAAAGATAGGGTACAATAAACTCGATGATGAAGAAAGGAAGGTTTTTCCTATGGAAGAGAGAGAAATTTTAGTTTTT
>DURK01000013.1 GCA_012837325.1 Clostridiales bacterium | reverse complement strand
GTTAACCAAAGGACTTACCTTAAGAGATGTACGGCAGGTTATTCAGCAAGCGTTGAAAATGTTACCAAAAGGTACCTATTTCGACGAAATGGATCGATACATATCCAGCCGGTATAACATGATTAGCAAAGGGACAGCCTGGAGGTGCATTCATTTTCCGGAGAATGCAGAAGCAGTCATGCATGCCAGAAAAAGACTGGCTTTTGAAGAGCTTCTGGAACTTCAGGTAGCCTTACAGTATATCAAAAGCTGCATACAGGATAAGAGAAAAGGGCTGATTATCCCAGCTTCCCGGGAACAGCTGCATTTTTTTCTGCAGAATTTGCCCTACCAATTGACACAGGCTCAAAACAAGGTTTTGGACGAGGTACTGTCCGATCTATCAAGCGGAAAGGTTATGAATCGGCTGATTCAAGGGGATGTCGGTTCTGGTAAAACTGTTATTTCAGCAGCAGCCTTGTATTGTACTGTACAAGCCGGTTATCAGGCTGTGATGATGGTTCCCACGGAAATCCTGGCCAGACAGCACGTGAAATCGTTGACGAAATATTTATGCACTTCGGGAGGCAAAAGAAGTATTTGTATTGAACTCTTAACCGGCAGTATAAAGGATACTGAAAAGGAAAAAGTTAAACAGGAGTTGCTCAAGGGAAAAATTCAAATACTGATTGGTACTCATGCTGTAATACAGGAGGATGTGAAATTTCAGAACTTGGGTTTGGTTATTACCGATGAACAGCATCGATTTGGCGTAAGGCAAAAAGCATTGCTGCATAATAAAGGTATAGTCCCGAATATGTCTGATATACCCCATATGCTTGTTATGTCTGCCACTCCCATTCCTAGAACCTTGGCTCATATTCTTCACGGTGATTTGGATCTGTCAGTGATCGATACGCTTCCTCCTGGGCGGGTGCCGATTCAGACTTTTCTTGTAAATAGTAAATACCGGCAACGGGTTTATCGATTTGTTCAAAAACATGCTATGCTGGGTAATCAAGCTTATATAGTCTGCCCTTTGGTGGAGGATTCAGAAAACGGTGAATTGCGTTCAGCAGAACAAGTTTATCAGGAATTGTCAAAAGGACCTTTGAAGGAAATTAAGACTGGTTTGCTCCATGGACGGCAGAAAACAAAAGAAAAGGAAAAAATCATGGAAGCTTTTGCAAAGGGACAAATCCATGCATTGATTTCTACTACAGTCATTGAAGTGGGTATTCATGTTCCAAATGCAGTTATCATGATCATAGAGAATGCTGAACGTTTCGGTTTGGCTCAGCTTCACCAGCTTAGGGGAAGAGTTGGTCGGGGAGACAAGCCTTCCTACTGCATTTTGATTTCGGATCAAAAAGATAAAATCGGTCTGGCTAGAATGCAGGTATTGGTACAATCCAATGATGGATTTGAAATAGCGGAAAAAGATCTGGAGCTGAGAGGACCAGGTGAATTATATGGTCTTCGCCAACACGGTATGCTCCAGTTTCAGATTGCAAACCCTATAAGAGATCATGCGCTTTTTGAATTGGCTCATCAAGCAGCAATCGCAATCGTACAGAATGCCCAGGAAGAGCAAAATCAAAAGATTGTTCATATTGCCTTGGATAAGCAAAGCAGACTGCCGATTGATACACCTGCTAATTAATGGGAATAAAAAAACTGGTGACAAAAGTCACCAGTGTTGGGAGAGGAGAAATTGAAGGAAGAGCTCTATGGGGAAAAATAGAAACTCTCAACGGTTTTATTTTACTCAGCACGCTGGAAATTATACATCATTGCTTCTTGTTCCCAAAATGGAATTATGTTAAAATGAAATGAAAGAATTGAGAAATTCGTCAATATTTGGAGGATTGGTAAGAGCTATGCTGAGAATCATCTCAGGAGAGCACAAAGGGCGTATAATTAAATCTGTAACAGGAAGACATACCAGACCAACTACTGATAAAGTCAAGGAATCCTTATTCAACATCCTTCAACCAAAACTACCTGGTGCTTTTGTATTGGATCTGTTTTCAGGCACTGGAAATCTGGGGCTGGAATCCCTGAGTCGCGGTGCTGAAAATGTGGTTTTTGTCGAAAGAGATAGGGCAGCGCTGCATGTTCTTTATGAAAATTGTCATGCACTGGGTTATGATGAATACTCCGATATCCTTCCTTACGATTTCAAAAGAGCCATAACACGTCTTTCTGAAATGAATAAGAGCTTTGACATCGTGCTGATGGATCCGCCTTACGAACACGGCCTTGAAGTTGGTGCAATCCAAGCTCTTGACGAGGGTGATCTCGTTAAGAATGACGGAATCATCGTAGTAGAGCATCTTGTGCTAAACGCTCTTCCACAATGTATTGGAAAATTTTCAAGATACGATCTGCGAAAGTATGGAAACACTGCAATCAG
This sequence comes from Clostridiales bacterium, assembly GCA_012837325.1. Taxonomy (GTDB): domain Bacteria; phylum Bacillota; class Clostridia; order Caldicoprobacterales; family DTU083; genus DURK01. The sequence continues at coordinate 8,056 of DURK01000013.1, read as the reverse complement.
CTTTTATGGAAAGGAGACCTGTCACCAATGAGAATTGCTATTTATCCCGGCAGCTTTGACCCCATCACCAATGGACATCTGGATATCATCCAAAGGTCTTCTCAGGTCTTTGACAAGTTAACCGTAGCTGTTGTCAAAAATCATAGCAAAAAGCCGCTGTTTACCATGGAGGAGCGAAAAGGCTTGATTAGGAAAACAATTAATGGTCTATCCAATGTAGAGGTAGACCATTTTGACGGCTTGCTGGTTGATTTTGTATCGGCAAAAGGTGCACAGGTGATTATTAAGGGTCTGCGTGCGATGTCGGATTTCGAGTATGAGTTTCAAATGGCTTTACTTAACCGTAAACTTCAACCAAATGTTGAAACCATGTTTATGATGACCAATCATCAATATTCTTATCTCAGCTCCAGTATGGTCAAAGAAATTGCTGCGCTAGGTGGGTCAATTACGGATCTGGTACCGGAAATAATCAGGCAGGATATTTTAGACAAATTTCGTAAAGTATAGGGGGAGATCGTGACATGAATTTGATCAGTCTGTTGGATGTACTTGAAGATGAGTTGGAAAAGGGCACAAACGTTCCCTTTGCCTCAAAAGCCCTAATAGACAAAGAAAAATGCCTGGACATCATAAAAGACATCCGACTCAGCCTTCCTGAGGAGATTAAGCAGGCTGAATGGGTGAAGAAAGAGCAACATCGTATTCTCATGGAAGCGCAAAAAGAGGCAGAAGCCATTACAAAGGAAACCGAGCAACGAATCAAAGCACTGGTAGAAGAAAGTGAAATCACAAAGAACGCTTACCAGCAATCCAGGGAGATCGTTGAGACCGCTCAGGAAAATGCCAAGGAAATTCGCTTGGGGGCAAAGGAATATGCTGATGCCATATTAGAGGAAGTGGAACAGTATCTGGCTGAGCAGCTGGAGATCATGCGCAGCAACCGTCAGGAGCTGAATGTTAAAAAGAGATAGACAGCCGTTTCATAACGACCTTTTTCTGATTCTCAGCCAGGCATACGATAGAACTGCCAGCAATGTCAACGTAAGCAATGCTATGATACTGAGATGGGTTGAACGCAGGAAGACATCCTTCCATCTAATACTACTGGTTGGCGGGAAAGTGTATGTCGCAGCTTCAAGAGCTTCCGGGTAAAGCAGCCTAGTGAGGGGCAGGGAAATAACAGCCGCCAGAATACCATGCAGAAGTTTACCAAAAGTGTAAATGCTGATGTTAACCCCTGTTCCAGACAGCAGGCTGGCTGACTGAGCATGAATGGATAGTCCGCTCCATCCAATCAAAAATGATACCCCTGCTATTTTAGCTTGCATGGTAACTGCAGTTTTACTCACCAACTTGCTTCCTGTGGTTACCTCAAACAAGCCTCCGGTGATTGCCCTAAGCAGTGATGGTTCAATTGAAAACAGCTTCATTGGGATTGCAGCCAGTGAAGCCATTCTGTCGATAATCTGCAGGCGCATAAGCAGGTCGATTGCCACGGAAAAAAGAATGATGAAACCACCTACGACAAGCAGCGTATTCACTGAGTTACGGACAGCGTCTCCCATCAATTGACCGACAGGTCTGCCGTCTTTTCTTCGTGCATCATCAAGTGCAGATAAGGCAAACCGCAGACCCCGACCTTCTCCTGGATCATTGAAGTGATGTTTTACTCGTAATCTTTTGTGTTTTTGGAAACTGTCTTCTCGGCAGCGATAGCTCCGGAAGCACAAACCCAGCAGAAAAGCAGAAAGATAATGACTGATCAATAAGACGAGTCCGCCTTCTTTGGTACCCATCATTCCTATGGCAACTGCACCTATCATAAAGAGAGGGCCGGAGGTAGAACAAAAGCTGAGGATTCGCTGTGCTTCACAAGCGGTTATCCTTTTTTCTTTGCAAAACATGGCAGTCAACCTGGCTCCGGTTGGATAACCAGACATCATACTCATGATCCAAATGAAAGAGCTGCTTCCAGGGCAGCGGAATAGAGGCCTCATGATCGGGTTTAGCAGTACGGATAGAAAATCCACAACACCAAGTCCTGTCATGATTTCTGAAACAATGAAAAAGGGAAGGAGTGCTGGAAAAACCGATTGCAGGAAGATATTCAAACCGGCCAATGCCGACTGGTAGGATTCCATAGGAAAGATTAGAATTGCTGTTAATAGTGCAAATGATATCAGACCGGGTATAGTCGTTTTCCACTTGCCTGAATTTTGTTTTTTCATGACAACCTCCAATAATATCTCAATCGGCATGTTTCACAAGGTGAAGGTATCCTATATATATGTATTAGGAGAGGAGTGATTCTATGAAGCGTAAACCGAAGATTGGGCTTGCGCTTGGCGCAGGTGCTTCCAGAGGATTTGCACATATTGGGGTGCTGGAGGTGCTGGAGGATATGGGAGTTTACCCTGATTTCATAGCTGGAAGCAGTATTGGTTCCATCATTGGTGCTTTATACGCAGCAGGTGTTTCACCGAAAATGATGGAGGGAATTGCATGCAATATTGATGCAAAGTTTTGCTATGACTTGGGTCTTTCCAGAAGGGGTTTTATTCAGGGCAAGAAAATAGAGGATTTGATCAAGCTATTAACCAAGGACAAGGATTTTAAAGATTTGGATATCCCGCTGGCGGTAACCGCAGTAGATCTGATAACAAGTCAACGGGTTATAATAAACGAAGGAAAGGTTTATAAGGGGGTAAGAGCCAGTATCTCCATACCCGGTGTTTTTCAGCCTGTTTATGAAGGTGATCGAGTTTTGGTAGATGGTGGTCTTTTGGAACGGGTACCGGTTAATGTGGTACGAGAGATGGGGGCAGATATGGTAATTGGTGTTGACGTAGCTTTTCGAGGGAAACACCGGCCGCCGGAAAATTTTTTGGAGACTATAATACAGAGCATGGAAGTAATGGAACTGGAAATCATTCAGCACACCATACTCGATGAAGACATCATCATTTGTCCAGAGGTTTACCTGGCCAACCCGATCGCACTGGAAGGTGTGGAGAAGATCATTGAAGAAGGAAGAAAAGCTGCCAGGAAGGTTATGAAACAATTACAGGCTCTAACTGCTGAGTAAAGTCTCTGCCGCCCTGTCTGAAGACGGGATTTTTCATTGTCAGACCATATAAATCCGTTGCAATGCAATCATAAGCAAACATCTTTTGTACTGATGAGTGATAGCGGCTGACATGAGCTGCCTTGGTAATAACCGGTACTCTTGCAGTTTGCTTCAGTCTTTTCAGGAGAGGTGCAGCGTTTTGTGAAAATGCAAGAATACGCAAATAACAAGGTCCCGTTGCCTGACTAAACTCTTGAAAATCATCAGCAGTCAGATTCAAGAGTCCATGAATCAAAATACGTTGTAATCTAGTATGAGTGTATCTCCTGGTTTTGACCAAAGCCAATAATTCATCCAAGCCAGCAGCCCTTTGGGCCTGATCCTTGATCCGATTCTCCAAGCCTTCTCCAACGTCCAACCAACTGGCAATTTCGGTTGACTTGCTTCGTCGCAGGATACCCAGAATCAAGTCTTCCAATCGGTGGTTGTCAACAGGCCCCATGCCATTTTCAAAGGCTTTGGACAACAGTTTGAAAGTCGTTTTTGGCAGCGCATCCCGCACCCGGCGTGTCATCCCATGACTCAATATTTCTTTTCGAATGGCAGTTGCACTGGCGATGCCCTTTTTGATACTCGGGGTAGTGTAGGAGGAACGAATGCGGGGTATAACAATAGGAGTGATATTGCTTTGAGTATGCTTTAGCGCCTTTAGGTATTCAATCGCTAAAATGGAATTACTTCCGGAAAGCGCTTTTTTGACAGTGGAGACATCTTCCATGCAGGCTTGTTTGTTGATATAATCTAAAATCCCTCGATATCTGGCAGCCGGGTAAGACAAGCCCTGATCCAGATAAGCCTTAAGCAGTTCAATGTATTCCTCCTGCTCGGCAACCAAGATGCCTGCAATTTGCTTTAGAAGAGGCAAATCTGCGACTTCTGCGCCAAAACTAATATGAGTGGTAAGACCTGTGTGATTCAGCATCTGCACTCCTCCATAGGCAAACAGTTCAGCAGTTTGGACAGCGTAGACAGCAGGGAGTTCCAGAACCAGGTCGACTCCGCTGCCCACTGCAGCTTCGGCGCGAATCCACTTATCCACAATGGCAGATTCTCCTCGCTGGGTGAACTGACCGGATATAACGGCGATCGTGTAATCAGCATTTGCCTCTTGCTTTGATTTTTTCAAGTGGTATAGATGACCAAAATGAAAGGGATTGTATTCTGCAATTATACCTAGCACTCTCATCGCTGACTCCTTATGGAATAGTTATTTTTGGATAGGGATAATACTTATATGTATATTCATGGAGGTCCTATCCATATTTTACCCATAATTTGACGTTGAAACAAGGGTAACACCTGCTTAAATTTTTTCATCTTTATTATAGAGGATTTCGCCAATTTATGTAGAATATTATTAAATTGGTTGTTTAATTCTTAACAATATACTAAGATACATACCATACAGATATTCGAAAGGAGTTTTATGAATGAGTGTCCTAAAAGACATACGAGAAAGAGCAGCCAAACACAATAAAACCATTGTTCTTCCAGAAGGTTATGATGATCGAATCATAGAAGCGGCTGAAATGATAACCAAGGAAGGCGTTGCTAAAGTGATCCTGCTGGGCAAACCCGAGGAGATCGAGAGAAAAGCGCTAGCCAACGGTTGGGATTTATCCGGTGTAAAGGTGATAGATCATTTGAAATCGGACAAAATGGAGGCATATGTCAAGGAATTTACAGAGCTGCGAAAAAGCAAAGGCATGACAGTGGAGCAGGCGGCTGAAATCTTAAGAGATCCCCTGTATTTTGGCGTGATGATGGTAAAAATGGGTGACGCAGACGGCATGACAGCCGGCGCGGTCTATGCTACAGGAGATGTGCTGCGCCCTGCACTTCAGATTATAAAAACTGCTCCCGGAATCCCGGTTGTATCCAGCTGCTTTATCATGGAAATGCCGGACACCAGCTTTGGTGCCAATGGTGCTTTTGTTTATGGTGACTGCGGGGTAAACCCTGACCCTGATGCGCATCAGCTCGGGGCGATCGCTGTTTCGACTGCCATGACCATGAAACAGGTAGTTGGATACGAACCCATCGTAGCGCTCTTATCCTTTTCTACAAAGGGAAGTGCAGAGCATCCTAAAATCGATAAAGTGCGGGAAGCGACCCGGATCGCACAGGAAACGGCACCGCATATACTTTTTGACGGAGAGTTGCAGGGAGATGCAGCTTTGGTAGAGGATGTCGCGAAGAGTAAGGCACCGGGAAGCAAGGTTGCAGGAAAAGCCAATGTTTTGGTATTCCCCGACCTGGATTCTGGAAACATTGCCTACAAACTCACCCAACGGCTGGCTGGAGCTCAAGCTGTAGGTCCGCTTTGTCAAGGGTTTGCCAAACCTGTAAATGACCTGTCCAGAGGCTGCAATGCGACAGATGTAATGAATGCCGTAGCGGTTACTGTTTTGCAGTCTGTACTTTAGGAGGTAGTTTATAATGAAGATACTGGTTATCAATGCAGGAAGCTCTTCTTTAAAATATCAGCTAGTTAACACGGAAGATGAGAGTGTCCTTGCAAAAGGCAATGCAGAACGAATCGGCATCGCCGACTCTTGTTTGAAGCATACGCCCGCCGGAAAGGACCGAATAGAGCTGAAAGCAGAATTCAATGATCACAAGGATGCAATTAAAATGGTATTGGAAGCATTGCTTCACCCTGAGTACGGTGTTATCAAGGATGTATCCGAAATCGGAGCAGTGGGTCATCGTGTGGTTCATGGCGGTGAGGAATTTTCTGCATCGACCCTGATAAACGATGAAGTAATGGAAGCAATTCGAAAAAACGTCGAGCTTGCTCCGCTTCATAACCCAGCCAACATTATGGGTATCGAAGCCTGTCGCAGCATTATGCCGAATACTCCTATGTCTGCAGTTTTTGATACCGCATTTCATCAGACCATGCCTGAAAAGGCATTCTTGTATGCTGTTCCCTATGAAGCCTATGAAAAATATGGTGTTCGGCGTTATGGCTTCCATGGAACATCCCATAAATATGTTGCATTGCGGGCAGCCAAGTTGCTGAACAGACCCATCGAGTCACTGAAAATCATTACCTGTCATCTAGGAAACGGTTCCAGTATTACAGCTGTCCAGAATGGGAAATCCATTGACACCAGTATGGGCTTTACTCCTCTGGAAGGTGTTCCTATGGGTACCCGCTCCGGTAATATAGACCCAGCTATCATCAGCTACATGATGGAAAAGCAACAATTAACCAGCGAAGAGGTAAATGAAACACTGAATAAGCGTTCTGGAGTTCTTGGTTTGTCTGGGGTCAGCAGTGATTTCCGCGATCTGAGCACCGCAGCAGAAAAAGGTGTGAGAAGAGCAAAGATTGCTTTGGATGTTTTTATTTATCAGGTTGAAAAATTCATTGGTGCCTACGCCGCAGCAATGGGCGGTATAGATTGTATCGTATTTACTGCAGGCATAGGTGAGAACACTCCGGAAATTCGAGAAGGAGTCTGCTCTGATCTTGCATTTATGGGTGTCAAGATTGACAAAGAGCGAAATGCCAGCATTCCTGGTATGATCAAAGAAGGGTTCATAAGCACGGATGATTCAAAGGTTGCAGTTCTGGTCGTTCCTACAAATGAAGAACTGATGATTGTACGAGAAACCATGGAACTGCTGTAAAGGTTTTTTCCGGCAGATTGCTTGACAAATAAAGTGGTGATACTTATAATAAATAGTCGTAAGTTACGAGGTGAAATTCTTGGTTATCGATGTTACAGATATCCTTTTGGAAACTGGAGCAAGTAAAAGCATTGAGCACAGTCTTTATCTTGAGGATATCAGCTGGCAGGGAGAGCCATTGCGGTTTATGAAGCCGCTTTCCGTAAGCGGCAATCTGACCAACAACGGCGAAATGCTGCTTCTGAATGCAGATGTACGGGGTGTGGTCATACTACAATGCGGCTCCTGTTTGGAAAGCTACGAACATAACCTTGATTTTTCCTTTGAGGCAAGGTTGGTAAAGCCTTCATTCCATGACAGCACGGATTCTTTTATCTATGAAGGGAATGAGTTCCAGGTTGCTGATATAGTATGGGAGTTCCTTCTGTTGGAGATCCCCATCGGCCGCAGATGTCAGGAAAAATGCAAAGGCCTTTGCCCCAAATGTGGAATCAACCGAAACAAAACAACATGCCAATGTATCAATACTGAGGAAAACGATCCCGATCTTGCGTTGGATAAACGACTGCAGGCATTAAAGGATCATTTTTCAACCCAAGACAAGGAGGTGTAGAAAAATGGCTGTACCCAAGAGAAGAACGTCCAAGGCAAGAAGGGACAAGAGAAGAGCAAATTGGAAGCTGACCTCTCCAGGTATTGCAGAATGCCCGCAATGTGGAGAATCAAAACTTAGCCATCGCGTATGCAAGAAATGCGGATATTATGACAAAAAACAGGTAATTAAGGTTGCGGAATAACCTGATATACCCGAAGAGCACCTATTTAACAAGGTGCTTCTTTGTTTTTTTGGAAGCCTTGATATCCAAAATAGAATTTAGGTATTGCAAATTCGATTCATCTCCTTTATACTAGATTTAGCATCTGGTACTAATAACAGATAGTACGATGTAGCAATACCTTCTTGAGGTGAAATTATGGCTAGAAACACCATACCAAAAAAGGAACGTCAACACGCACTTGTTACAATTCTCCAGCAAGATCCCTTTATAACTGATGAAGAGCTGAGTGATACCTTTCATGTCAGTATCCAAACCATTCGCTTGGATCGGCTGGAACTGGGAATTCCGGAGCTGCGGGAGCGAATTCGTACTGTAGCCTCTGAAAACCAAAACAAGATTCGTACGATTGATGCCAAAGAAGTGATCGGCGAAATTGTGGATTTGGAACTGGGTGTCAGTGGAATATCCATTTTACAGACTACAGAAGAAATGGTATTCGAACGCACGC
>DURK01000119.1 GCA_012837325.1 Clostridiales bacterium | reverse complement strand
TGCCCGCTCCAGTTTTTCCAATAATATGGAGGTTTCCTCCCGGGCAAAAAAGTCCAGGGTATCCCGCACCATAATATCACCAAAGTCAGGAAGTGCAATCAACTGCTCGTAAGTTGCGCGCTTCACCGCTTCCATGTCCGGAAAATTCTGGGCAATGACTCTGGCTGATTGTCTTCCAATATTTCGAATGCCTAAACCTGTTATCAAACGATCGATATCATTTTTCTTAGAAGTATGAATTGCATTGAGCAGGTTATCGGTTGCTTTTTCCTTGCCCACCACTCCTTTTTCAATTAGTTCTGCCCGGTGGTTTTCCAGAGTATAAATATCAGCAAAATCCTCAATGTAACCTTGACTCATAAGAGCTTCCACAGAACTGGGTCCCAAGCCTTCAATATTCATCGCATCCTTTGAAGCAAAGTAAATAATCTTTCGAATAGACTGAGCAAAACAATTGGAACCACCGGTACAAAGGATATCCGCTCCATTTTCCTCCCGAACAGCCTGAGCATGGCATATCGGACAGGTATTTGGAATCACATATGGCTGCGTTTCCTCCGGCCTTTTTTCAATAACCACCTTTAAAATCTCCGGAATGATGTCACCGGCTTTTTGGACAACCACGGTATCTCCGATTCGAATATCCTTGGAGTTTATATAATCCTGGTTATGGAGGGATGCCCTGGATACCGTGGTCCCTGCCAGATTTACAGGTTTTAATAGAGCCAAAGGCGACAGCCTTCCAGTTCGGCCTACCTGTATATGAATATCTTCCACAATGGTTTCCTTCTGTTCGGGAGGATATTTGAAAGCAATTGCCCATCGTGGTACCTTGCTGGTCATACCGAGACGGATTCTCTCCTGCAGATTGTCCACTTTCACTACAGCTCCGTCAATTCCATAGGGGAGAGTCCATCTTGTCTGTTCAATCTGTTCTATGGCTGCCCATACTTCCTCAGCAGTTCTGCATTCGACGAAACCCGGGCTGACAGGAAAGCCTTGCTCCTCCAGCCAATTCAGAGTTTCCAAGTGAGAGATGAATTCTTTCCCTTGAGAAATTTCCAAATTAAATACATAGATATCCAATTCTCTTTGTTTTACCACTTCGGGATCCAATTGTCTCATTGTCCCGGCAGCAAGATTTCTCGGCGTCTGGTATGTTTTTCCTCCCGCTTTTTCCTGTATGCGATTGACCTTTTCAAATGATCGAAAAGACATATAGATTTCGCCTCGCACTTCAAGATAAGGCAGCTTTTCCGGGATGGTCTTAGGTATGGAGGGGATAACCAGAAGGTTTTCATAAACAGACTCGCCGAAATACCCATCTCCTCTGGTAATACCTTCCGTTAGTATACCATCATGATAACGCAGCAGCACCGTAAGACCGTCCACCTTTTTTTCCACGACGAATATCGGATCCTCCAGCTCCAGCTGAATCCGATTGACAAATTGTACAACTTCATCCTTGGAGAAGGCATCCTGCAAGCTGATCACAGGAACATCATGGGCAACCTTTTTCAGTTCCCGCTTGACTGTACCCCCTATTCTTTGCGTAGGCGAGTTCTTCTGCGCCAGTTCAGGATAAGCCTGCTCCAAGCTCCTTAATTCCAAGGAAAGCTGATCATACTCATAATCTGAAATCTCCGGATCATCCAGGTTATAATACCTGTTATTGTGGTATTCAATCAAACGAAGCAATTCTTCCATCCGCTGTTTTACATTCTGGCTGCTGCTCTTTTTATGATTGTCACCTAAATGCTTCATCCCATTTTCCATGTTAAACTCCTTTCATGCATCTCTATACCTTTTTCAAGGGAGCAAGTTCTGCAATAAAGCTGCGAATTCCGCCTTGTTCGAATGCAACCCGTACGGTACGATTGCTGCCTTCCCCTTCCATGGTAACCACCGTTCCATTGCCAAATTTCGAATGGTATACCTTTTCACCCAGTTGAAAGCGTTCTACCTTTGTAGTCGAGCTTTGAGCAGACGGCTGCTGCAATTGTTTTCCATCCAGCCCAATTCTGTTTTTTATCGATACTTTCCCTGCCTTGGTATTGAAAACGGTTTGCCGGCTTGGATTGTCATGCGCTGAATTTTCAACTGTTGAAGTTTTGCTGAAATGCATATGCTTCCTGTAATCGCCGTATCCTCCGATAACGCCATATCCAAAAAATGTGCTGACATCATTGATGAGGTCTTCAGGAATTTCATGTAAAAATCGAGAAGGGCTGTTGTAGGTTGGAATCCCAAACAGTGTTCTTTGACTCGTATAGGTCAAATACAATCTTTTCTTGGCACGTGTGATTCCAACATAACAGAGACGTCTTTCCTCTTCCATTTCTTCCTCCGACTCCATAGATCTGGAGTGGGGAAAAAGTCCTTCCTCCAAACCGATTAAAAAAACAACTGGGAACTCCAATCCTTTTGCACTATGCAATGTCATCAAGGATACCGATGAACGTCCTTCCTCTCTGTCACCATCCATACGATCCAAGTCGGTTACCAATGCGATATTTTCCAGGAACTCTGTCAAACCTGCTTCAGGATTATTATTCTCAAATTCACGGGCGGCTGATACAAATTCTGCAATGTTCTCCAGTCTGTTTTCTGCCTGATTGGAATCCTCCTCCATGAGGGCAGTCTGATATTCCGTTTCCTGCAGAAGGGTGTTAATAAAGTCCGTCAAAGATCGTGTTTCCCTTTCTTTTCTTAAATTCAAGATCAACCGGGCAAAAGTCCTTACCTTTCCAGCAATGCGGTCTGTTAGCACCTGATTGTTGTCCAAATCCAGTATCACTTCCAGGATGCTTTTCCCAACCGATGCAGCAGCGTTTTGAAGAGCTGCCAAAGTAACACTTCCGATTCCTCTTTTGGGGACATTAATAATACGCTGAAGACTGACATCATCCAAAGGGTTGTCCAAAATCCGTAAATAGGCAATGATATCCTTGATTTCCTTTCGATCATAAAAGCGAAGGCCGCCATAAATATTATAGGGGATTGCGTACTTCATAAGAGCTTCTTCCACTGTACGGGACTGTGCATTCATCCGGTACAAGATGGCTATATCTCCTTCTTGACCGCCTGAACGGATATGGTTAAGAATCTCGTTGCATACAAAGTCCGCTTCCTGTTGTTCTTTTTCCAGGCGGCAAACGCGAATTGCTTCTCCTTTTTCCTGTCTTGTCCAGAGTTTCTTTTCCTTGCGATGTATGTTATGCCGGATTACCTGATTGGCAGCGTCCAATATAGTTTGATGCGAACGATAATTCTCCTCCAATTTGATTACTTTTGCATTGGGAAAATCCTTTTCAAACTCCAGGATATTCCGAATGTCCGCTCCTCTCCACCGATAAATTGACTGATCATCGTCGCCGACAACGCAGATATTGCGGTGGGTATCAGACAAAAGCTTAACCAGCATATACTGAGCAAAGTTGGTATCCTGATACTCATCCACCAAAATATAATGAAACCTGTTTCGATAATAATCCAACACATCAGGCTGTAAATAAAACAATTCCAATGTCTTATTAAGCAGATCATCAAAATCCAAAGCATTGTTCTTTTTCAATTTGGACTCATATAAAGAATATAATCGAGCAAGCTGTTCGTTTCGATATTGACCTTGAACTTCTTTGGCATAATCCTGAGGGCTTTTCAGGTCATCCTTCAGTTTGCCGATTGCTGCCCGTACCTCCTTGACAGGAAAATATTTTTCATTGATATTCAGGTCTTTCAGACATTCCTTGATAACAGTAAGCTGGTCTGTATCATCGTAGATAACAAAATTTTTAGCATAGCCGATTTTATCGATTTCCCTGCGTAGGATTCGAACGCATGCAGAATGAAAAGTGCTGACCCAGATATCGGACGCTTCTTCCCCCAGCAAACTGAAAATGCGTTCCTTCATTTCCCGCGCTGCCTTATTGGTAAAGGTAATAGCCAGCACACGTGAAGGATAAACCTCTCTGATACAAAGCAGGTCCTCAATTTCCTCAGACATTTCCTTATAGCCCAATTCCAGCTTTTCCTCATAAACCTTTAAGGCGGTTAAATCCTCGAGGCGTAAATCTCTGGGTACATATTTACTTTTATAAACATCACCAAAGCGGACGATGTGAGCTACCCGATTTGTTAAAACAGTGGTCTTGCCTGAACCGGCACCAGCCAGCACCAACAGAGGACCTTGAGTCGTTAAAACTGCTTGCCTTTGCATCTGATTCAGATGTCTGTATAGCTTTTCCAAAATGCTGTCACGCATCAGACAATATTCTTTTGCGATTTCCGTCTTGTTCATTTCTGACCTCACCTATATGTATATTCAAGTTATTATACCATGATTTCACTAAGTAAAAAGCAAGCTGCTTTAAAAAAAAGAAAAAGGCGATAGCTACCGCCTTTCCTATCAAGGAACCTTCATATTAATCAGCTTTCACGTCCAATTTGTCCAAAATTCGATTATATCCATCTGCCCCATAACTCAAGGCACGATTGACTCTGCTGATGGTAGCAGTGCTGGCACCAGTCTTATCTGCAATTTCATGATAGGTGCATTTTTTACGCAGCATAATCGCCACTTCCAGGCGTTGAGCCAAAGACTTGATCTCATTGATGGTACACAAGTCCTCAAAAAATCGGTAACATTCCTCCTGATTCTCCAAGCAAAGAATGGATTCAAAAAGCATATCCACTTGATCATCTTTTAACCTGGATCGATACTCCATCTTTATCCTCCTTTAAATGGATTCATCTTTCGAACCCGTATTATCAAGCCTTCTTAAATGGATCCCTTTCAGCAAATGCAATATAGAGTATACCAGGCATTTTAAAAAGGGGATTTACCCATGTGCATTATTGTACAATCTGGTGAATCCTGATGTATTTATTTTAACACATTAAACCAATAAATTGAATACAAAAATATTTCAGAAAAATATACATCACTTGAACAATAAGAAGTGCTGTTTCAGCAGTTGTGTTACCAGTAACAGCACTTGATGGATTCTATTTTTTTTATAAGTAAGAAGTATTATTCCATGTAATCCTCTGTCTCGTATTTCAGAAAACTTCCATTTGTCCAGGTCTCGTCTGACCCTTCCTTGACGACTTCCATTTTGGATACCGAAACCTCATAGGCTGTTTTCGCAACCACTTCCCCACTGGGGTACCTCTTCTGATATTCCCTGCTTTGAATCCGTCCCCAAATCTTCAGATTGTCTCCCACCTCCAGATTTTGGCAGAACCTGGCATTTCTTCCCCATGCGATGGTAGGGATATAATCAGATTTATTATAAGCCCGATTTACTGCAATCAGTAAATCTGCAATTTCTCTCTTGAAGGGAGTCAAACGATATATGGGCGGTTTACACACATACCCATTCAAACAAATTTGATTGGGATTTTTTATCTCTTCAGTTTGATTGGTGATTTCCCGTACAAAAACAGTCAACACCAGCCGGTTATTGCCATCTATGAGCTTGTTATAGGAACGAAACTGACCGGTAATCACAACAGCTGCATCTCTATTCAAATCTATTTCACCTATCAGCCTCTCTGATACGGTTATCGGTAATCGATCCACGTGATTACTGAGTCTTGGCACTGCCAGATGGAAACTGTAAAAACCCTCTCCGTACATTTCATGACTGAACTCTATTGCAGAGTCAACCTTCCCGGCTACATACACCCAATTATTGTTATCCGCTGTACAATCTGTCATTTCATGCCCCTCTCCCTTCTGCCTTCTCTCCTGTAGACAAATCTCGAAATATACATATTCGTATTCAGTTCATTTTATGACCCTGGTTTTCGTTCTCAATAGGATATTGCCGTCCAGTGTGGTCCAGCCTGTAATCTTCCCAGTAGATCAACTCCGAGACTGGAACGATGGTGTATCCTTCCTCCAACAGATGGTCCAGAATTATTGGCAAAGCTTCCACGATATGCTTGGCATTATTGTGAAACAACACAATAGATCCATTGCCTGCCTTTTTGGTTACGCGATCAAACATATGCTCAACCCCAAGCTCCTTCCAATCCAATGAATCCACATCCCATTGAATGACATGAAAACCCATTTCTCTACAGGTTTGTATCAACAGGTCATCATAATCTCCGAAAGGAGGACGCAGCAGACGGACGGAATGCTCACCTGCCAAATCTTCGATCTTTTTTTGTGTCGTCATGACTTCAGAGACAATCTGTTCTTTGCTCAGCTTTGACATTTCAGGATGGGTAGTGGAGTGATTGGCAACCTCATGGCCTCGCTGTGCGATTTCCTGTGCTCGTTCAGGATACTTATCAATCCAAAATCCCACCAGGAAAAAGGTTGTTTTGATATTCCTCTCCTCCAATATATCCATGATTTTAGATGTGTACTCTGCACCCCATGCCGCATCAAACGAGATAGCAAGCTTTTTTTCTTCAGTAGCTACTGAATAAATTGGCAATTCCTTTTTTACATTTAAGAATGCCGAAACCGCAATACTTTCATTAACCTGAACCATTACAACAGAAAGAAGAATAAGCATGATTGTAGCCAGCACCCGCTGAAGCTGTGTTTTTGACAGATAAACTATTTTCACATAAAACACCCCGCTACTAATGTATTGTCCCTTCGTACTAGTTATGACACGAATGATGAGACAATAACAAGGCGGAGTGAAAAAGCCTCGAAAGGCAGTTGTGTTACACTTTCTCTGCCGGTCGAGGCTTTTGATTCATTATCAAATTCAATGCAATTGTTGGGGTTAGTTATAGTTCCGGTATGCAAAAATGACCTCATTGTCCATTAACACCATAGCCACCGGCTGCCCTTTGTGATCCCGCTTTTCGATGGGAAGATTGTCCAAATCCAACCTGGTGATCGTGCCATCCTGCTGCATTAGGATGATTTCATAGGGCTCTTTGCTGTAGAATGCTTTGACAAGTGCCCTCCCATTGGATCCGTTGCGGGCAAAGGTAATGGTCTTAAAGCCAATGCCGCTGCGGCCCTGCCTCTCATAATCAGTAATAAGAGTTCGCTTGGCAAAGCCCCTGTTGGTTACGACTATCAATTCCCCTTCCTCATCAACTTCCCGAGCAAAGACCACCCTGTCCTTTTTCTTCAATTGTATAGCCTTGACACCCATAGTCGTCCTGCCCATGGGGTTCACTTCGCTTCCCCTGAAACGCATGCTCATGCCATTGACGGTGACAAGCAAGATGTCAGATTTTCCTTCCGTCAATTCCACTGCAGCTACCAGATCACCCTCTTTGAGCCGACATGCCTGGATTTTGCAGACTCTGGAATCGTATTCTTTAAGGCTGGTGCGTTTAATCATTCCGCCTTCTGTATAAAATTGAACATACATCTCCTTCTCGGCTTCAAAATCATCAACAGATATGACACCAACAATTCGCTCGGTTTTATCAAACCCATTGAAAAGCTGTGCCAGTTGGACACCTTTGTCCCGCCATTTACCTTCCGGTATGTCTTTACAGGTGATGCTGTAACAATTTCCTGCATCTGTAAAAAACAACACCTTGTGATTGGTAGCAGAATTCTCCAAAAACTCGATAAAGTCCATTTCGCGAGTTTCCACCGCTTCCACATCAAGGTTGGAGCGTTGGAAAGATTTCATCGGGATTCGCTTGATATCTTGGTTGCGGGTAAGGGCAATGACCACATCTTCTACATAAATGATATCTTCTGTCCTGATTTCAGCCTTGGAGCTGTCTTCTACGATTAAGGTACGCCTATTATCTGCGTATTGCTTTCTGAGACCCTGCAGCTCGCTTTTGATCACCTTCATCAGACGTGCCTCAGAGCTCAAAATAGCAGTCAACTGATCGATAAGCTTTTTGACCTGCTCGTACTCCTTCTCTAATGTAATGACTTCCAGGTTGGTCAGCTTTTGCAGACGCATGTCCAAAACGGCTTGCGCCTGGATTTCTGTCAGCGCAAATTCATCCATCAACCGGATTCGAGCTGTCTTTGGATTCTTGGAAGAACGGATGATGGCAATCACCCGATCAATATTATTTATAGCAATAATCAGGCCTTCCAGGATATGTGCCCTTGCCTTGGCACGATCCAGATCATATTTCGTTCTTCTGGTTACAACTTCCTTTTGATGCTTAATGTAATATTCCAGTATAGCCTTCAAACTCAGCTGACGGGGCTTCCCATCAGCAATCGCCACCATGTTTACGCCAAAGGTGACCTGAAGATCCGAATACTTGTATAAGAAATTCAGGATTTTATCTGCATCACCATCTTTTTTGATTTCAATGACAGCTCGGATACCACTACGATCTGACTCGTCTCGGATATCCGAGATCCCGGTCAAAACTCCCTTCTTCTGTTCACTAAGACGGAGGATTTTTTCCAGAAGAGCAGCCTTGTTTACCTGGTATGGAATCTCCGTTATCACCAGTTGCTTTTTCCCTCCGGGGAGGTTTTCAGTATCTACCTTGGCTCGCAGTAATATCTTTCCCTTTCCCGTCTCGTAAGCGTTCTTTATTTCTTCATTACCTATAATGATGCCGCCTGTTGGAAAATCTGGCCCGGTAATAATACTTGACAATTGCTCTGTTGTAATCTCCGGATTGTCCATAACCGAGATCACACCATCAATCACTTCTCCCAGATTGTGAGGAGGGATATTGGTTGCCAGACCTACAGCTATTCCAGAAGAACCATTGACCAGCAAATTGGGATAGCGGCCCGGTAATAAATCAGGCTCCTTTAAGGAGTCATCAAAGTTAAGGCTGAAGCTCACCGTATCCTTATCCAAGTCCCTCAGAAGCTCCAGGGCAAGGGGCGTCATCCTTGCTTCGGTATATCGCATGGCTGCAGCTGAATCACCGTCTATCGATCCAAAATTGCCGTGTCCATCAACTAGAGGATAGCGCATATTATAATCTTGTGCCATCCGAACCATGGCATCATATACCGAGGTATCCCCATGGGGGTGGTATTTTCCCAGAGCGTCTCCTACAATTCTGGCTGATTTTTTATGAGGTTTGTCCGGCATTAAGCCCAGTTCCTGCATTGTATATAGAATCCTGCGTTGTACGGGCTTTAGTCCATCTTCTACTCTAGGCAGAGCCCGCTCCATAATAACATACTCCGCATAGGGCATCATGGACTCATGCATGACGCTCTCCATTGGCTTACTAATTATCCTGTCAGGGTTTTGAATAAAATTTGTTTCTTTCTTTCTTCGTGCCATACATCACATCCCCATTTCCTGGAAAATATCTTTTTTATTGAAGTTGGCGTAGGTGGTGATGTACTGGCGACGCGAATCAATTTTGTCACCCATAAGTATGGTAACCATCTTTTCAGCTTCAGCAGCGTCTTCAATACCCACCTTGACGATGGAACGTTTGGTTGGATCCATTGTGGTTTCCCATAACTGATCCGGATTCATTTCGCCCAAACCCTTGTAACGCTGAACGGAGTAGCCCTTACCCATGCCTTTCACTTTAGCCTTTAGTTCCTCATCGTTATATGCATATTCCACTTTGCTGCCTTTTAAAATTTTATATAGCGGAGCTAAGCCGATGTATACGTGACCCTCAGTTATCAACTCTTTCATATATCGAAAGAAGAAGGTAAGCAGAATTGCACGAATATGCGCGCCATCTTGATCTGAATCAGCTAGTATGATGACCTTGTCGTATTTCAGATTTGAAATATTAAAGTCTTCAGCAATGCCGGTTCCAAGAGCTGAAATAATGGTGCGGAATTCTTCATTTGCCAGGACCTGGTCTATCCGCTTTTTTTCCACATTCAAAGGCTTGCCTCTCAACGGTAGAATAGCCTGAAATTGTCTGTCTCTGCCTTGCTTGGCAGAGCCTCCTGCCGAATCGCCTTCCACTAAGAACAATTCATTGATTTTGGGATCCCGGCCGGTGCAACTGGCCAGTTTCCCTACCAGAGGTGCTCCCTCCAGACTGTTTTTCTTCCTGGTGATCTCCTTGGCCTTTCTGGCAGCTTCCCGTACCTTAGCGGCATTCATTGCTTTTTCCAAAATAACCTTGAGGGTTTCCTGGTTGTCAATGTTTTCCATATAGGATTGCAGGTTTTCGGTTACGATAGATTCCAGTGCTGTTCGAGCCTCAGTATTACCAAGCTTGGTTTTGGTCTGTCCTTCAAATTGGATATTGTGCATTTTAATAGACAAAACAGCGGTCATGCCTTCTCTGAAATCCTCCCCTGTTAAGCCGCCATTTTTTCCCTTGTACAGATTTTGCTTTTTAATAAAATCATTCAGCACCTTGGTAACAGCAGTTTTAAAACCGGTTTCATGGGTGCCGCCTTCGCTTGTAGGGATATTATTGACATAGGAAAAAATGCTTTCTGCATAGGAATCCGTATATTGAATTCCTATTTGTGCGAAGATATCATCTTTTTCCCCTTCGAAATAGATTACCTCAGGGTGAATGGCGGATTTATCCTCATTGAGGTATTCTACAAAATCTTTCAAACCTCCGGAGTAATAGAAGCTTTTCGTTACGACTTCCTCCTGCCGTTCATCGATTAGTATCATTTTGATTCCCTTGTTTAAAAAGGCCAGCTCTTTTAGCCTCTTGGAAATAACCTCACGGTTCATATGGATATCTTCAAATATGCGATCATCGGGCAGGAAGGTGATCTTTGTTCCTTTCAAGTCGGTAATACCGAGATCCTCCAACTGAGTAACCGGCATCCCTGCTTGAATTTTACCGTTTTGTTCACGGCTTTCAAACCTTTGTCGATATTTCCGTCCATCAATGTAAACCTCCACCTCCAGCCATCTGGATAAGGCATTCACCACAGATGCCCCTACACCATGGAGTCCACCGGAATAATTGTAGTTTTCGCTATTGAATTTACCTCCTGCGTGGAGTTGTGTAAATACAACCTGCACTCCGGGAACTTTCATGGTGTCATGTATACCGATGGGTATCCCTCTCCCGTCATCCATAACAGATACGCTGTTGTCACGGTGGAGAAATACTTGAATGGTAGATGCATACCCATTGGCAGCTTCGTCAATTCCATTATCTACAATTTCCCAAAGAAGGTGATGAAGGCCGCGCAGACCTGTGGTGCCGATATACATACCAGGACGCATCCTGACGGCATCAAGGCCTTCCAATACTTTTATGTCATTTGCTTCGTAGGTCTTGGTCATTTATTGAGTTGTCCTCCCCTTGCAGAACAAACGTTCCTCTTTTCTATCTATTTTCCATTATATCATTCTTTTTCCTGCAGACAAGTGTTTTACACAAAAAAGGAAAGGACGGTCATCCTTTCCGGATTGGCTTGTCTATATCCATATCAATGATTTGATAGAGGTTTGACAGGGTATCAATCGGTGCCATTTCACCTGCCGGTTCCAGAGGCAGTTCCTTATTGATATAGTAAATATCCCTTTCATTAAGCCAGTAAAGCAGGTAGCGCGAGATCCGTTTCCCATTGAAGCTTCTGTGTAAATTGCTGATCCCAAGACAATATTTTCCTTCTTTCCGCTTATGTTTCAGACGCTTGCGGATATAGCTCTCTTTTTTGTTAAACCAGCCTTCTTCACAGATTTCACTGCATCGAACAGCCTGCGGCATTCGTTCCAAATATTTGGATACCTTGGAAAATAATTTTTGGCTGACGTATAGCTCTTCCTTATCAATGGATTCCAGGTTGAGATCCTCCGCTATACCTCTGTTGACCTCTTGTTGCAGCGATATATCAAATAAGTGCTCCACTGCTTTCCCTCCATACACATTTCTAACCGGATACGATAATCCTTTGTCAAATGGATGACTAATTCGATATTCTACATAAATCAGCAATATCCTTCAAAATCATATGGAATGAGAGCAATATTCGCTATATATATCCTATTTTATTCTATTACAACTCTTTGCAATGCATGTTCAATATCTCTTTGTACATCCGGATGCTCTTCTTGCTTTTGAGCTTCCAAAAGGATTTCATATACATGCTTATCTCCCAGTTTACCTATAGCCCATGCACTATGTGCACGGATCGCCGGGTGGGAATGCTGTAGGGTTTCAACCAAAAAGGGCAGATAGGTTTCATCATCAGAATTTCCTGCCACAATAATCGCCATGGAAAGAATTCTTTGAGGACGGGCATAGTTTTTGCCTATCCGATCACCGATGGGTTCCATGTGCTTTTTTAGCCCTGTTCTGTAGTCAGATAGGAGTTTTCTGATATCAATGAAATTTGGACTATTCTCTAACTCCATATGATGTTCTGTACCTGCTTGATTCTTTGGGCAGACAATCTGACATTCTTCACAACCTATCACTCGATTCCCAAGCTTTTCTCGCACCTCAGTAGGGACTATCCCTGATGAAAGCATATAAAAACGCATGCATCTGCTGACGAGAACAACACCATTTTCTTTAATAGCCTGCATTGGACAGGCATCAATGCATAGCTTACATGTTCCACAATCAGAAATTTCACCAGGTTTTATATCGTCAGGTGCCAGTTCTGCATTTGTCAGCAGAATATGCAGCGTCAGGTAAGAACCCAAACCGGGATGATGTATCAAGCCGTTTTTCCCAAATTGCCCCAGCCCACTCAAGTACGCTATCTGCTTGGCTGGGACAGGAGGATCAACCGCTACGTCGTAGCCTTGCTTTGTTAAAAGTCTTCCCAGTTCGGCAATAGAGCTTCTTCCCTTTGGGTAAGCCTCATAGTGAGCACTATAAGTGCCTTGTCCTTTAGAAAGGTTTTTTCTATAGGGCTGATGAGGGTATATTGCTGCAATAATGATTTTTGCATTTTCCATTACAAACTCGCAATCGCTTACCAGTCCTCTGGATTCCCAGTAATCTGCAGAATCCGGATCCAAAACCTTTCGAACTCTAATTGCTTCATCCCATGCGGGCATAGGCTGGACCGGGATAAATGCTATTTTATGGAACCCCAGCTCTTCAGCCTTTCTTATAAGTTGCTCCTTCATTTTCTCACCTCCCTTTTTATAACTGATTTCTGAACTCATTGACCCATGTTCAGCTGTCTACTGACATACAAATCAGGCAATTATCCTGCAACACTGGATGCTTATGAGATTAGTATAGCAAAAGAGAACCGGCCTGGCAGCCGGTTCAGAGGATTGTTTAATTAGAATTTGCTTCTTGCAGTGTAGTGGGTGTGCAACAGCTCATGGGCTTTGTGGCTGTTAGGCTCACCAAGATATTCCGCATAAACCTTTTTAACGGATTCATTCTCATGGGACTTGCGAACAGGAAGCGATCTGTCTTCATCATAGATCGCAGCAGCTCGGGCTTTACGCACATCAATGCCCATTTGCACCTTAGCTGGAACAATCGGCTGTCCGCCGCCTGTAACGCATCCACCAGGGCATCCCATAACCTCTATAAAATGATATTCTTTTTCACCGGATTTCACTTTTTCCAGCAAAGCTTTGGCATTGGCAGTTCCATGAGCAACTGCTGCCTTTACGGTTACATCGCCTAAAGGAACCTCAACCTCTTTTACGCCGTTCAAGCCGCGAACTTCATGAATTTCAAGATTTTCAAGAGGCCTGCCGGTAACAATTTCGGATACCGTCCGCAAGGCAGCTTCCATAACTCCTCCCGTGGTACCGAAGATTACGGCAGCACCAGTGGAGTCTCCCAAAGTGGGGTCAAATTCTTCGTCTGGCAGGTTCACAAATTCAATACCGGCCTGCTTGATCATTTTGGCCAGTTCTCTTGTGGTTAACACCACATCTACATCCGGATAGCCGGTAGCACTCAATTCAGGTCTCGCAGCTTCAAATTTTTTGGCTGTACAAGGCATAACGGATACCACAAAGATATTACCGGCATCTATATTGTTTTTCTCTGCATAATAGGATTTTACCACAGCTCCCATCATTTCATGAGGGGACTTGCAGGTGGATAAATTATCCAGGAACTCCGGATAATTGTGTTCACAATATTTGATCCAGCCTGGGCTGCAGGAAGTGATCATCGGCAGCTTCCCGCCATTCTTCAACCTGCCAAGCAGCTCCGTTCCTTCCTCCATAATGGTTAAGTCTGCAGCAAAGTCGGTGTCAAATATTCGATCAAAACCAAGTCTGCGCAGGGCAGCTACCATTTTACCCGTTACACGGGTTCCAATGGGCATTCCAAATTCCTCACCTAAAGCAACACGAACGGCAGGTGCAGTTTGTACAACCACGTGAAGGTTTGGGTTTCCAATCGCATCCCATACCTTGTCGGTATCATCTTTTTCTCTCAAAGCAGCAACCGGGCAGGCTTCGATACACTGTCCACAATTAATGCAATTGACTTCCGACATATTTTTCCCGAAAACCGGTTCAATCGTAGTGCGAAATCCTCTTTCCGTTGCACCGATTGCGCCAATCCCCTGAACTTCTCTGCAGGCAGCTACACAACGCCGGCAAAGGATACACTTGTTAGGATCACGTACGATGGAAGGTGAAAATTCATCTACCGCATAATCAATCTTTTCTCCATCATAACGGATATCGTCCACGCCCAATTGTTTGGACAAAGCCTGCAGCTCACAATTTTCGCTTCTTGCACAGGTCAGACATTTGCGATCGTGGTTGGACAGAATTAATTCCAGATTCACCTTTCTAGCTTCCCGAACAGTTGGAGAATTGGTTCTGATTTCCATCCCGTCGGCTGCCGGATAGACACAGGACGCTTGCAGGTTTCTTGCCCCTTTCACCTCTACCAGACACATACGGCATGCACCAATTTCATTGATCCCTTTCAGGTAACATAAAGTGGGTATCTGGATGTTGGCAGCCCTGGCTGCTTCCAGCACCGTTGTACCTCTCGGTACCTCTATCTGGATCCCATCTATGGTTAACTTTACCATTTCCATCTTTGTCACTCCCTTTCTTGTATCAACTTCAGCCCTTCACTATAGCCTTGAAGGGGCACTTTTCCAGGCATGCGCCACACTTGATGCATTTGCTTTGATCGATGGTGTGGGGACTTTTACGTTCTCCTGAGATTGCGTCAACAGGGCATGCTTTCTTGCACAGACCACAGCCTCTGCAGGGTTCAGGCAGAATGGTTATCTGAAGCAATGCCTGACATACGCCGGCAGTACATTTCTTATCTCGAATATGGGCTTCGTATTCATCCCTGAAATAGTGAATGGTGCTTAAAACAGGATTGGGGGCTGTCTGTCCTAAGCCGCACAGCGCTGATGATTTGATATTCTTACCCAGCTCTTCCAGCTTTTCAATATCCCCTTCCTCGCCCTGTCCCTTGGTGATTCGATCCAGTATTTCCAGCATGCGCTTGGTACCGATCCGGCAAGGCGGGCACTTACCACAAGACTCATCTACCGTAAAGTCCAGGAAGAAACGAGCGATATCAACCATACAATTGTCCTGATCCATGACAATCAAGCCACCGGATCCCATCATAGAACCGATTTGTGCCAGGGAGTCATAGTCAATAGGGGTATCCAAGTGATCTGCAGGAATACAACCGCCGGAAGGCCCGCCTGTTTGTGCAGCCTTGAATTTCTTGCCTTTGGGAATCCCGCCGCCGATTTCATAAATAATTTCCCTTAAGGTTGTACCCATGGGCACTTCAACAAGACCGGTGTTGTTGATCTTGCCGCCTAGAGCGAATACCTTGGTGCCTTTGCTCTTTTCGGTTCCAATAGACCGGAACCATTCGGGACCGTTTAGAATAATTTGAGGAATGTTGGCGTAGGTCTCTACATTGTTTAACAAGGTAGGTTTCCCAAATACACCTTTCACAGCAGGGAACGGCGGTCTGGGTCTTGGCTCTCCTCTTTTTCCTTCAATGGATGCAATCAATGCGGTTTCTTCACCGCAGACAAAGGCACCAGCACCCAGTCTTAATTCAATATCAAAGCTGAAGTCAGTTCCGAAAATATTTTTACCCAACAAGCCTGATTCTCTTGCCTGTCCAATAGCAATGGTTAGACGATTTACTGCGATGGGATATTCTGCTCTTACATAGATATAACCTTGGTCTGAACCTACTGCATAGCCTGCAATGGTCATAGCTTCCAACACAGAATGAGGATCTCCCTCCAGCACGCTTCTATCCATAAACGCACCAGGATCCCCTTCATCGGCATTGCAGCAGACATATTTTTTATCACCCTGTGCTTTGGCTGTAAATTCCCACTTCAATCCTGTTGGGAAGCCAGCTCCGCCTCGACCTCTCAAGCCAGAAGCTTTAATAACGTCAATGGTCTGCTCTGGAGTCATTTCCAGCAGAGCCTTGCCGAGAGCCTTGTAGCCATCAAAGGCGATGTATTCTTCAATTCTTTCCGGATCGATGACACCACAGTTTCTAAGAGCCAAACGCTCTTGTTTTTTATAAAAGCCAACCTCGTTCAGGGATTTGATGATTTCATCTTCGTGGATACTGTCATGATACAGAAGATCGGTAACGATTCTGCCCTTCAGCAAGTGTTCAGAGACAATCCGCGGAACATCGTCTGATGTTATCCTGCTATAGAATGCGCCTTCCGGGTAAACAATGACTACGGGACCAACTTCACATAATCCAAAACAGCCAGTCTGAACCAGCTTGATTTCGTTTTCCAGATTATTTTTTGCAAGTTCGGTTTTGAACGTTTCCATCACATCCGCAGAGCCCGAAGAATGACACCCCGTTCCTCCGCATATCAGAACATGGGAACGAAAAAATTCCATTTGAAACCCTCCTCTTATCAGTCTGTTATTACTCTGCGGCTCCGATTGTATATTCGGTTACAACCTGGCCGTTTACTAAATGCTCTGCAACAATCCTTCTTACTTTATCAGCAGTCATTGAAACATAGGTGACCTTTTCCTCACCTGGACAAGTAATTTCCACCATGGGCTCTAATCGACACACACCAATACAACCTGTCTGTGAGACGGTCACGTCGCCCAGGTTTCTTTTCTTCACTTCTTCCAGAAAAGCCAAAAGAACAGGACGAGCACCAGCTGCAATACCGCAAGTAGCCATTCCTACCACGACACGGGTTCCACCTGATCTGTCTTTTCTCAAATTAACGGAATCCAGCGTACGCTGTTTGATTTCCTCCAACTCTTTCAGAGACTTCATATTTTATGCACCTCCATTTAACTCTTCAAGACCTTCTTTGATATAATCTTTGATCCAATCGATTACATCTGGATCTGTGATATTTACTTCACTAAGTATTTCTCGAATTTCACGAGTATCCATCTGAAACTGCCTGCCTGAAATTTCATGCCTGTAAACAAAATTTACTTCAGGATTCATAAAAATCAACGCAGCCATGGTATCTTCTAACTTACCAATCGGTAGACAATCAATGTGGTTGCTGTGAAACAATGCAAGTAGTGTGGTCCCCTTCCCCCTATGGGATTGAATCTGTAAGCTTCCACCGCTAGCCTCTGCTGATGCTCGAAACAATGGAATGCCCAGCCCAACCTTTCTTGTAGTACGGGTTGTGTAAAAAGGGTTGGAGACTTGACTCAGCTGATGCTCACACATACCTCTTCCATTGTCCCGGATTTGAACCCATATATGGTCTTCATTGGGTAACTCCCGTATGAAAACTTCAACAAGGGTTGCTCCTGCTGCGATGGAATTTTGAACCAAATCCAGTATATGAAGCGAAATATCTTCCATCTTTATTTGCTTCGGTATTTGTTGACAATTTCTTTGATGTCTGATGGAACCAGCCGGCCATAAACGTCGTCATTGATCATGATAACCGGCGCCAGACCACATGCTCCCAAGCAGCGCGTTGCTTCCAGGGTAAAATTGAAATCTTCAGTGGTACCACCGGGCTGAACGCCTATTTCTTTGATCAATTCATCTAGAATGGCCTGCGAACCTTTAACATAGCAGGCTGTCCCCATACACACACCAATCGAATACTTCCCCTTAGGCTGCAGGGTAAATTGAGAATAAAAGGTTGCTACACCGTATATATCAGTAATTGGAATATCCAACGCTTTTGCAATATATTCCTGTACCTCAATCGGAAGATGTCCAAATATCTCTTGTGCTTTGTGCAAGATCGGCATCAGCGGGCCTTCCTGATCCTTAAATTCGTCAATGGTGTTCTGCAGCTCTGCAAATTTTTCTTTGTTTTCTTGAAGAATAGAAGCTGACATGTATACTCCCTCCCCCGTTTCTTAATTAAATAACAATAATACCCTACATATTATCTCATATCTGTGAATGACAATCAATAAAAATCGTCAACTTTTTCACAAATATTTATAAAAAAATAACCGGATTCATTCGGCTATTATATATCACATAACAAAATTATAATAGCTGTTATATAAAACACCTGGATAAATACATGTATATCCCCTCTATTGTAATATTTTCGACGGGAATAGTCATTTTCCCATGCAAGATTTGACCCAGCTCATGAGCATCAGATGAGATGAGAAATTTGCTATTTGGATAGTCTAGAAAATCAAAAGGGAAATTTTGTGAAAATTCCAACAATGTTAAGCCCAAGTCAGGCGGCAGAAAACCCAACTGAGACAATACGCTATAGGATGGTTTGTTGATATGTGCAGGAACAGGCAGACCCTGATGTCTTCGTATCAACTCGACGGTATCTTCAAATGAAAGAGAAAGGGAGGTTAACAGCGATTGCTGCCTTTCACCTGTTATTTCATCCAATTCATTCATAATCCATTGGTGGCCAAAAAAGTCTGGATTATTTGGAATTCCGTTATAGTATTGCTCCATTTGTGTTCGAAAGGAATAAAGAGAAGACATATCTTTAAAATAAGCTAATAAATGAACCTCTTCCCTGGTTTGCAGTTCCATGCCCGGAACAACCACCAATCTGTCTTTTGCAACCTTCATAACCGCTTCCACATTGTCACAACTGTTGTGATCTGTTACGGCAATAGCATGCAAACCATTTAACAAAGCCATATTTACGATATTGTTTGGGGTCATGTCATCATCACTGCAGGGTGACAAAGCAGAATGAATATGCAAATCTATCGCAGCTTCCATATTCCTTCTTCACCTCTCCGATCCGACTCCCAGCTTATAAAGCATTCCCGAAAGTTGAAAGGCATCCATTTTGGAAGATAATATTGTAACGCCTTCCTCTTGAGCCTTTTCAATGGTTTTTTCATCCATGGTAACACCAGAGGGCAGGATCACCCCCGAAAGCTCTAGAAGCGAAGCAACTGCCACAACATTCACATGTGCTTGAACTGTAATCCATATCGCATTCCTTTTACCATGAGCCATAACCCAGCTGAGCAAATCACAGCAACAACCGGAAAGCACTTCTCTGTCCAAGGAAACCCCTTCTGACAGGACTTCCAAATCCAATTCGTTAATCAGTTCTTCTAGTTTTCTCATTCCTGTTTTCTTCCTTCCCTTCCTGACGGAATTTTATCTGACAGCTGTATCATTTCCTCTGCTAGGGCTTTGACCTTCTCTCTCAATTTAAAAACGCAGTCCATCTCTGATGCATTGCCCCGGACAATATCCTCTGCCAGGGTTCTGCAACTTGGAGAACCACAGGAACCACAGTCCATGCCAGGGAGATTCTTGTTTATTTGCTCCAAGGCCTCCATCTTTTGAATGGCCGCTACGATGTCCTGATCCAGCTTCAACACGGGCTTTTCAATAATATTTTGTTGAAGCTTCCAATGCGTGTGTTCCTTTACGTACTCCATATCAGAGTCTGTGGGTGGTTTGTTCTGGATGTTTTTTGCAAGCAGACGAATCCGATTTTTCGCCACATATCCGTTTTCAAAGTTAAGAGGTCCACCTACACAACCACCCGCACAGGACAAACCCTCGAAAAAATCCAGGTCGGTCATCTTATTGTTTTCGATTTCTTCCAGCACAGGAATAACATTTTGAATACCATCCACAGCCAGATAGTTGTCTATTCCTAGAGATTGCCCCTCTCCGTTGGTAACAGCCCAACTCAATCCTGCACCGGTAGCCCTTTGTAGTTTTTCTGTATTATCTGGGATTTTCATATAGGAAGCGATCGGCCCATATACATCCAGAATGGAAATCGCACCATCCACATTGGAGGCTTCATTACCTATGGGGTTGCGGATACTTGTCATTTTCGCAGCGCAGGGAGTAATAAAAAAAGCGCCAATTTTATCAATGGATACCTTCATACGCCTGCTCATCTCTATTTTTGACATTTGTGCAGCGATTTCCATTGGTGACTCTACTCTTACTAAGTGATCCAGAAGGTTGGGAAATCGCACTTGGATAAGTCGAACGATTGCAGGGCAGGCAGTTGAGATCAGTGGTTTTTTGATATCGGGAATGTTCAGCTTTTCTTTGATCAACTGGGTGACAATATCTGCACCTTTTGCCACCTCATAAACATGGTCAAAACCCAGCTTTTTCAAGGCAGCCATAACCTTGTCACAATTCTTCAAATTTTTGAACTGTCCAAACAGGGTTGGTGCCGGTAATGCGATTTTATACCGGAACCGGCCTAGAATGGATAAGGGATCGGTTACTGCAATTTTGGCATGATATGGACATACGCGGATGCATTCACCACAATCTATGCAGCGTTCATCTATGATTTCTGCTTTTCCATCCCGCACTCGGATTGCTTCAGTTGGACAACGCTTAATGCAGTTGGTACAGCCCATACATTTGCTCTTGTTCAGCGTAACTGAATGATAATACTCCCTCATTGCTGTCCCCTACCTTAACATATCTGCTTTTATAATTCAAAAGTGATTTTTAGTGTAGTACCTTGTCCAGGTTTGGATTGGATGTTCACTTTATTTGCATTGCGGCTTATATTGGGCAAACCCATACCTGCACCAAAACCCAGCTCTCTTGCTTGCTCCGAAGCGGTAGAAAAACCTTCCTTCATAGCCAGCTCAATATCAGGTATACCTGGACCCGAGTCTTCGGTTATTATCTGAATCTTATGAGGGGTGATTAAAAAAACAAGACTGCCTCCCCATGAATGAATGATCAGATTTAGTTCTGCCTCATAGCATGCAATAGACACGCGTCTCACCATTTCTGCTTCCACACCGAGCAGCTTTAGCAAATTTTTTACTTTTCTGGAAGCCTCCCCGGCAGAGGCGAAATCTTCTGCTTCTATGGGATATACATGCCTGACCAGTACGTCCTTGTCTGTCTTGGTGGTTTGATTTTCAGACGGTCTCATCGCTTCGGGCTTCATGCGCTTTCACTCCTCCGGACAAACCTGCCTGATACAACTTACCACAGGCTGTAAACAGCGTATCTCTGGTTGACATTAATACAATTGATTGTTCTGTAGCCATGTCTACAATGTCTTGGGTTGGGTGTTTCCCTCGGACAAAGACAATGGCAGAGACATCAAGCAGCTCTGCCGTACGGATTACATGATGGTTGGTCAAGCCTGTTAACAGCAAAGTTTGTTCTTTCACAAAGGCCAGGACGTCACTCATTAAATCAGAGCCACATGCTGAGTAAACTACTTTGTCAAGCATATTGTCCCCGTATAAAACGTTGGCATCAAGAATTTCTTTAATCTCATAGAGGGTTAAGGGCATAGCACACCTCAGGTCTTTATCGGATAGTTTTAGCAAAATCTGGCATATCTTAGGTTGCACACTGTTTTGTTAAGTTATTTGCTCCATATAGTCTTTATATTGCATCAGCATTTCTATATAAGTATACTTGATTTTCGAGGAAATTGCTACCTTATCATTGGTATTATCAGATAATATTATATCAAGTAACTGGCAGCTATCGTCATATAAGCCAACCAAGCCGGCTAAAATAACATTATTGTTTTGATTTGAGTTCTTCTCCTGCAACTTATCTCGTTTCTGCTCCATTTCCATCTTTAGCATGCGAATCTTGTCGGCTGCCTCAAGTGGAGCGATAGCACCGGAATCCAAACTAACGATAATTTCCTCCATTGAACGATATTTGTCCTCCCACATCTCAAAGGCAGAACGAATTTCTGTAACGTTTTCCGGTGTGGCAGTAATTTCCATATCCACTCCCGCTGTCGTTATTTTATAGATATGAGATTCGATTTCATCCTCCTTTAACTCATCTCTGACCTGTCTTGCATCCTCTTCAGATTGAAAGCCGATTGCCATTACTCTGTAGAATTCATCCTTAAAAATGTAACCAGCACCACCTCTGGTTTTCAGCTCCTGCGAAAAGGCTTTGGCATTTTCTTCATCAGTAAAGGCCCCCATTTGAATAGCAAATAATGTTAAGGCTCTGGCATTCAATGTATCGGTTATTTTTGCCGTATCTGCTGCAGATGCATTTGTATTGTCAGGTAAGGTGATAATGGGATCAACTGTGTCGGTGCTTTGTCCTTCTCCTTCAATCGATTGCTTACCACTTAGAATAGGCTGAATCAAATTGCTGACAAATTTCCCCAAAGTACCTGCAGAGATTACATATATAAGACCAAATCCCAACAATACTACCAACAGAAAGGTTGCATATCTTTTCCTTGTCTGATTCTTTTTTACTCTTGAGTAACGCATGTCCATCCCCCTCTTCTCTTTCCGCTCTTGTCCCCCTTTGTGTCTTATTAATATCTATGGTGCAAATATTTAAAATATGATAAACTGAGCTCAATCACGTCCAAAAGTTGGGAGGCTTCTGCCATGAAATATCACTTGGATACCATACCTGTATGGGACGCATATCATGAGGACAGCGAATGTCCTTTTTGTATTTTGGAATATAACACAGAGCAATCCTATGTGAGTTCTTTTTTAGGCGCCTCTGTTATGGAGCCGGCTACTCGAATACAAGTTAATGAGAAAGGCTTTTGTGCCCGTCACAATACCCTGTTGTATCATGCTCAAAACAGGCTGGGACTGGCCCTGCTAACCCATACCCATGCCCTGGAAACCATTCAAAGAATAAATGAAAAGAATGAAAAGCTGTACAAGTCAATCAGGTCTCCGGAAAAAACACCGCAGCCTCTGATAAAAAAAATAAGCGGCAGGCAAGCAGCACTTCAGCATTCCCTGGATCATTTAATTGAATGCATTCGTGAACACCTGAACAATTGTGTAATTTGTGATAGAATTCAATACTCACTCAATCGTTATGCCTACACCGTAATCCATCTGTGGGAAAACGACAATGATTTCCAAGAAGTTTTCCGAAAATCAAAAGGATTTTGCTTTTCACATTTTCCTCTGGTACTGAATATGTCTGCACAGCAATTGAGTCGTAAAAAATTGACAGAGTTCCTGAAGGAAGCTTTGTCTTTACAGCAGGAAAATCTGAACAGGTTGGAAAAAGAGCTTTACTGGTTTACACAAAAGTTTGATTATCAAAATCAAGAAAAACCCTGGGGCAATTCCAGAGATGCTCTCCCCAGAATGCTTCAGAAACTGACGGGAAAGATAATGGAATAATCAGATAGGATAGGAATAGTTAGAAATACGTACCTTTATGGAGTTTTGGTGACTTAAATTTTAATATTTGAGATTTTCATCACTTTTTAGTCAAATTCGATGTCTTGCAGTATTTGCCATATGTTTTGCTTTTTTATAAACTAGTTATTGATGTTAGCACTCAATTAAGTCGAGTGCTAACAAGCCAAAGATTTCATTACATAAGGAGGGTATACCATGAATATCAAGCCATTAGGCGACAGAGTTGTAATTAAAATGATGGAAAGTGAAGAAACTACAAAAAGTGGTATCGTGCTTCCCGGCTCAGCTAAGGAGAAACCTCAGATGGCAGAGGTGCTGGCTGTTGGCCCAGGCGGTCTGGTAGACGGCAAGGAAGTCAAAATGGAAGTAAAGGTAGGAGACAAAATTATCTACTCCAAGTATGCAGGCACCGAAGTCAAATTGGACGGCAATGAGTATATCATTGTCAGGCAAAATGATATTCTAGCAGTCGTAGAATAATTTTAGAAAATGATTACAGGAGGTTTTAAACAATGGCCAAGCAACTGAAATACGGCGAAGAAGCCAGAAGATATCTGGAGCGCGGAGTCAATGCACTCGCAAATACCGTTAAGATTACATTAGGCCCAAAAGGCAGAAATGTTGTACTGGACAGAAAGTTTGGTTCCCCTCAGATTGTAAATGACGGTGTAACCATTGCAAAAGAAATTGAATTGGAAGACCCCTTTGAAAATATGGGAGCACAGCTGGTAAAGGAAGTTGCAAGCAAAACCAATGACGTAGCCGGAGATGGAACCACTACCGCTACCCTGCTGGCACAGGCTATCGTTAATGAGGGTATGAAAAATGTCGCCGCAGGAGCAAATCCCATGATTTTAGGCAAAGGCATTCAGAAAGCAGTAAATGCCGCTGTCGATTCTTTGAAAGCACAAAGCAGCCCCATTCAGAACAAGGAGTCCATTGCACAGGTTGCTTCCATTTCAGCAGATGATCCCGATGTCGGGCAGCTGATATCTGACGCCATGGAAAAAGTCGGTAATGATGGTGTTATTACTGTAGAAGAATCCAAATCTTTGGCTACTGAACTAGACATAGTAGAAGGAATGCAGTTCGACCGGGGATATGTATCCGCTTACATGGTAACTGATACTGAAAAAATGGTTGCCGTATTGGAAGATCCTTATATCCTGATAACAGACAAGAAGATTTCCAACATTCAGGAAATTCTTCCTCTTCTTGAACAAGTAGTACAATCCGGGAAAAAGCTGCTAATCATTGCTGAAGATGTAGAAGGTGAAGCGATGGCTACCCTGGTTGTCAACAAACTTCGCGGCACCTTTACCTGTGTAGCAGTTAAGGCTCCTGGATTCGGTGACAGAAGAAAAGCCATGCTGGAGGACATTGCTGTCCTGACCGGTGGTACTGTTATTTCTGAAGAAGTTGGTCTGGAGCTGAAGGACGCCACCATCGACCAACTGGGTACAGCTCGCTCTGTTACCATAGACAAGGAGAACACGACCATTGTAGAAGGCGGCGGAGATGCAGTTCAGATTAAGAACCGAATCGCAGCCATCAAAGCACAAATTGAAGAAACAACATCTGATTATGATCGTGAAAAACTGCAGGAACGCCTTGCCAAATTATCCGGCGGCGTAGCAGTCATCAAAGTCGGTGCTGCAACCGAAACAGAATTGAAAGAGAAGAAATTGAGAATCGAAGACGCTCTCAATGCTACCCGTGCAGCTATTGAAGAGGGAATTATTCCCGGCGGCGGAATCGCATTAATTAAAGCCATCTCAGCTTTGGATGATATTCAGGTTGAGGGAGATGAAAAAACCGGTGTTGATATTATCAAACGTGCTCTGGAAGCTCCCTTAAAACAGATTGCCATCAATGCTGGAGAAGAAGGCTCTGTAATTGTTGAAAATGTTAAGCGTCACAACGAGCCAAACTACGGTTTTGATGCGAAAAAGGGCGAATATGGTGACATGGTTGCCAAGGGAATCATTGATCCTACCAAAGTTACCCGGTCTGCTCTTCAGAATGCAGCCAGCATTGCTTCCATGGTGCTCACCACGGAAAGCTTGGTAACTGACATCCCTGAACCCGAACCTGCAATGCCGGCTGGAGCTGGAGCAGGCGGCGGAATGCCAATGTATTAATTCTCAAAAAAATGTAAAATATGCAAAACAAAAAGTGATTGCCCTATGCAATCACTTTTTCTTTGTTTTTCTCCTTATTCAATGCTCCTTCTAAAGAGGCCAAATCTGTTGTACCTGTTTGCACTGTTTCTCCCTCCATCAGAATCGTATCGCTGATCTCCTTTGCTGTATAGTAATTGATTTCATCCCGAAACTTCTCAATCAAGCTGACAAGGGTCCTTTCAAATTCCAGCAGTTCACTACGCACTTCCCTGAATTTCCTGCGCCATTTTTCTTTCTCAGATTTTAGCTTCTCTATCTCTTCCTGTGACCGAAGCTGCCCCTCCTCAATAATTGCCTGAGCCCGTTGCTCAGCATTGATCAGCGCTCGTGAAATATACTGTTCCTGATGGGTAAACCGTTCGATTCGTTCACTTTGTTCCTGATTTTGCTGCTTTAAATTACGGGCTTCTTCAGCCAGTTCCATCATGCGATCTCTTTTTTTTCTAAGTTCTTCCTCATAGTCTCTGGTCAGCTCTTCTAGATAACGATCGACCTCCCGCTTGTTATAGCCTATCAAACTGGTTGAAAACACCTTTTTCATTTGTTCATTCCTCCCTCTGCAATATGGTATCATAGTTACAACGTCTTTTTTGTAGAACAGTGGAGTCGAATCTATTGATTTATCGTCTTTTTTATCATATGCAGATGATCTTTGACAGCTTGGTATCCTCTTTCAATCAATTCTGGGATTCTATGAGTTTCCAGCATACCCACATCGTAAATATGGGGATTGATAATAAGATCTGTTTTTTGTGTATTTAGTTTTGTCATTCGATAACTCATAATATCAATCGCCTGACTTCCTATTTCCAGAATATTATCTACTTCGCTTCTTCTTTGCCCACTGTAACCCAGGCTGATCCCAATTACCTTATCCGCTCCCATCTTCTTCAGCACACCCACCGGAATGCTGTCTGTAACTCCTCCATCCACCAACCTCATACCATGAATAACAATGGGTTTAAAAATCACAGGAATGGCTATGCTTGCTCGAACTGCTTGGTAGATGGGCACATCATCAATATAAATAAGGTCATTTTCGTCTATTAGGTTTTGCCTGCTGTTTACAAATAGAATTGTTTTACCTGAATTGATGTCCACTGCGGTTATGGCAAGGGGCAGTCTGCTTTCCTTCATAGATCGTCCTTTGGTCAGCTTTTTCATCGTTGTTTCCAAGTTTTTCCCTTTTATCAACCCATCCCATTTTGTATCTCCAGTAAGAATCCATTGCAGAATTCCTCCTGTTATCCCAATATAATCGGTATCATAAATACTTCTATCCAAAGTAAGAGCAATTGCTTCCAGCTCCTGTGTATTATAACCACAGGCATATAATGCTGCCACCATACTTCCTGCACTGGTTCCTGAAATCCAGGAAGGATGCAGATCTGCCTCCGCCAATGCCTTCATGACTCCAACATGCGCGGCACCTCTCGTTGCTCCTCCTGACAGTGCCAATCCAAACTTCATATCTTAACCCTCTCCTTGTACTTGAAGATATACAATGGATGATGATTCCATCTATTTATCATTCTATGTAAACGAAAAGAACAAAGGGACACATGGTTTGTCTTTTCTTCTGAAAACCATACGTCCCTGTAATAATCTCTGCTTATGTTCATTGGGTTAGTTGAAGTTGATTCTGCCTCAGATTCAGCATCAGAACTTTTGTCTATTTTTGGGCATACTCTTCTAATAGCCGCTGCTTCATATCATACAGTTGTTGAGAAAGGTCTACCTTGAATACATGTGGGTTTTTTAATCGTTTATACTCGTCCCATAAGGTATCCAGTTCATTCATAGCATAGGCTTGAATTTCCATCAAACCTGGGCTTTCATAAACTCTATGTCCATTTTGATAGATAGGTACCAGCAGTTCCTTTATGGAGTATTTTCTGAGTGTCATCCTCTTCCAAGTATCTACCGGGTCAAAGATGGTAAGCGGCTTTTTGGTATCGATTTGCTCATGCTCCAGCATAATCAAATCAGCAATTGCCTTTCCACCCCCATTGTATATGCGTACTACCTTCTTATATCCAGGATTGGTAATTTTATCCGGGTTTTCGGAAATTTTTATCCTGGGCACCATTTCCCCATTTATCTCTTCGGCTGACATTTTATAAACCCCTCCCAGAGCCGGACAACCACGACTGGTGATCAAAGAAGTTCCAACACCAAAGATGTCAATTTTTGCACCTTGTGCCTTCAAGTCCCAGATCAGTTCCTCATCCAGATCATTGGAGGCGACAATTTTTGCATCGGGAAAGCCAGCCTCATCCATCATTGACCTGGCTTTTTTGCTCAAATAGGCCAGGTCGCCGGAATCCAAACGAATCCCCAAGGGTTCATAACCCTTGTCTCTGAGTTCCTTAAATACCGTAATGGCATTGGGTAAGCCGCTTTTCAGCGTGTTGTATGTATCCACCAAAAGCAAGCAGCTGTCGGGAAAGGCATCGGCATAAGCTCGGAATGCACTGAGTTCATCGGGAAAGCTCATGACCCAGCTGTGGCTGTGAGTGCCTTTTACAGGGATCCCAAATAACTGTCCAGTCAAGACATTTGACGTTGCGGAACACCCACCTATAATGGCAGCTCTCGCCCCATATATACCTGCATCTGGGCCTTGAGCCCGCCTTAATCCAAACTCCAGCACACTGCTGCCTTGTGCAGCGATTACAACTCTGCTGGCTTTGGTGGCGATGAGAGTTTGGTGATTGATCATGTTCAGTAAAGCTGTCTCAATCAGTTGTGCTTCCATAAGAGGGGCTTTTACACGTACCATTGGTTCATTAGGGAACACGACTGTACCTTCCGGAACGGCATAAATATCACCGGTAAACCTCAGTTCTCGGAGCAGATCCAAAAATTCACGGCTAAACAGGTTAAGGCTCTTCAAATAGCCGAGATCTTCTTCACTGAAGTGAAGATTTTCTATGTAATCCATTACCTGTTCTAAACCGGCAGCAATCGCATAAGCAGAGTTCACATTAGGTCTGCGAAAGTACAAGTCAAAAACAGCTTGTCTCAAATGGGTGTTGGTATTATAATATCCATACATCATGGTCAACTGATATAAATCCGTCATCATTGTCAAATTACGCATGTTTTCGCCTCACAATAAAGATGTTTTCAATTTATTATACTCCAGTCGTAAAAAAAAACAAGCCGTGACGGCCTATTAGAAGGAGGTAACAATCATTACATATTTGTACCAAGGATTAAACCACAAACCTCAGATCAACCTGGCTGATTAAAATGGTAATAACATAAAGATCATTTCCCTGCAATTCACAGACAAAGACAATGCCTCTGTTTTCTCTGATTTCACGTCCCCCATGCCTGGTCAGCGCAATCAGGCGGCTGCGTTTGACTCCTTCAACGATGGCACTTTGAGCCTTTTCAGGATGGACCATGCGGATTCTTTCCTGATACCGCTTTATCGCGTGCTTGGTTGGTATTATGTAATTTCCCATAAAGGGATTTGCTTTTTTCCTTCTGGTACGGGAATTCTGCGTTCGATTCATCCTTTTACTCATCTGCATCCTCCTTCAAACATATGATTAATTGACAAGAAGACCAAACCATATCACCATTTTCCTAACTATATATTATAGTATTGCAAACTACAATTCAACCGCAATTATGTTGATTTAGAATATTTCCACAATTTTCACAATTAGATACACATACATTTGGAATATTGGTGCAATGTTTCCTTTTTACAAGCCTCCTCTTAGGACAAAACCATAAGCATAATGTAAAAAACCAACCCGTACAGGTGCTGCGGGTTGGTTATTCCTCATCTCCAAAATATTCCTCTATTAAAAAATCGGCGACTCGTTTCCGAAAATTTGCTTCTGTAATCAAAGCGGATATAAAAAGCAGCAACCTGATTTGGTGCTGTTCTTCGATGGT
This sequence comes from Clostridiales bacterium, assembly GCA_012837325.1. GTDB lineage: Bacteria > Bacillota > Clostridia > Caldicoprobacterales > DTU083 > DURK01. Next base: position 215 of record DURK01000119.1, on the reverse strand, counting down.
TTTGCCTTCAGGGAGCGGGTGATTGCTGACCTGATGAGCAAGATCTTCCAGGCAGGAATGCAGCCCACTAATAGACTCCTGCTTAAGTGAAAGATAGCTTTCATATATATAGTCAATATCGGGACGGTTTTCTTCATTATAGATATCGGATAATATGGGATGAAGCAATCTGCCGATATCACGTATGGACAAGATAGGTTTTAGATTATATATGA
>DURK01000118.1 GCA_012837325.1 Clostridiales bacterium | reverse complement strand
TTGTCATCAATTATATTACCTATATACTCAGGCATGCTGCTTGCGACAATTTCAAAGTTATTGTTTATAAACATCACATTTGCAATATCGCCTCTGCCGGATAAGCTTTCCACGATTTCGTAAACCTCAAATTGTTGAAGAAACTGATTGACGGTATCTGCCAGGATTCCAATCTGCAGAAATGTGCCATCCTGATTTTTTAAGTAAGCATACTTTAAATAGTTGTTGCTATCCGAATCCTTCCGGATATCTTCCACAAATAGGGTTTGGCCGCTGAGCAGGAAGTCGTATACCGGATGACCTTCATAAGCCTTCCACCCCAGGTATTTATAGTCCTTGCTGAAGATAATTTCTGCATCACTGTTATATAGGTATATCTCATCAAGCTGAAATCTGTCGCCGATTCTGGACAGGGTATCATTGTCATACTTCTCTTCAATCATGGAGATGGCTTGAATGGCTAACAGCAGTTTATCATCCAGCAGCTCAGTAATTAAATCATAAGCATCATGGGAATATATCAGTGCATGTGAGTAGCTGTTTGCAATACTTATGGCTTCTCTTTCAAAGTTTGAATATCTCTCATTTATACGGTGATTGATTGTCACGTAATTCATTATAAAAAACAACAGCAGCAGAATTGAAAAAGGGACTAAAAAATACCTTATACCCGGGCTTTTTAATTTATCGTTCTTCATAATTAAGTCCCCCAATAATATAATAGGACAATGAATCACAATCTATAAAGTCGGCAATAGAGATGATTAGGCTTGCAGACTATCTTATGCCCTTACATCTTTCAACATTTTATTAAAATTTTCCCGTTAATATATACCATTTATTAAATAGTATAACACATTTTTTGCCGAAGTCTGTTAGAAAATTGAAGATATTCGGATTCTTCAGCTTTCTGTATGCACGGGTTTTCCGGCTTCCAGCAGAATTTTGTCACTCCACATGAAAAAGCTTAACAGAATGATCAGGATTCCGGTCCCGAACAACAGGTATTCAATGGGCATAAAATCTGCCAACGGACCGAAAACCAGCATACCCAAGGGCATCATTACACTGGCAAGCATGCTCATTACGCCAAACACCCTGCCCAGGTAATCCCCTTCCACCTTTTGTTGTAAGATAACCATAGATGGTGTATTGAACATCGGCATTGCCACACCGATTACAGCCATGAAAAACAGATATACCCAGAAGTTTGGCATGATTCCCAGGGCAAAGGTGCCGGCACCGAAGATTACATTGGCCAGTACCATAGTGTGGAATTTGTTTTTGAAGCCGGTCCAGGAAGCCATTAACAATCCACCCAGCATCATGCCCACGGAAAAGACAATCTCGATGGCTGTCAACCTCCAAACATCCTCTCCGAAAGTCCTTGTTACCTGAAGCGGTGTCAGAAATGCAGCCGGAGCGGCAAAGATCAAGAAAAATGCAGAATAGAAGAAAAACCGCTTTATATAATCATGGCTTTTTACGTAATGATACCCTGCTTTCATATCACTGAAATAGCTGACGGTCTGCTTGACAGAGGCCTTTGCATGGACAGGGATGTCCAGGAAAAACATCAGGATAAAAACGGCAATGGCTGCTGTAATCACATCGATAAAGAATATTACTTCAATCTCTGCTACGGTTAGGAGTGCGCCGCTCACCATAGGAGAAATTAAATTTACAAAGGATTGTAAGCTTCCATTGACTGCATTTACCTTGGTCAGCTGGTCCTCCGGCACTATTTGGGGGAGAATTGCCCCTATGGCAGGTGATTGGGCGGCAGACCCGATTGCCCGAACCACCATAACAGCAAAGAACATCCAGAAGGCTTCATACCCCGATAGGAAAACAACTGCCGTGATTAGAGTCGTCACGGCGATAAAGGAATCCGAAAGGATAATCAGCAATTTCCGGTTATAACGATCGGCCCACACCCCGGCAAAGGGGGATAAAAAGAAATTGGGCAGGAAACCACACAGAATGGAAACAGTCATCATGATACCAGACTTGGTTTCCAGGGTTATATGCCACATGATGGCATACTGGACCAGCGCAGATCCAAACAGCGATATAATTTGAGTGGTTAAGAACAGTACCACTTTCTTATCCCATTTTGAGTTCATATATAAGACACTCCAATCATTCTGTAGATATGATATTTCGTGTACTTCCCTGATCAAAAATTACGTTCATTATTTTACTACAGAACATGCAGCTCTGTAAACGCATAGTTTCATCTTATGGCAGAAAAATCGCAATTTTCACCAAAATAACAAGCAGCAGAGCAAACCATGGGAGTGTGCTGCCGGTGTCGCCGGTCGCCGGGTATTTGTCACTGGATTGCTTGGCAACCGCTTCTGTCCTGGTATCACCGCAGTGATTACAGATATGGGTTCTGACCCCTTCGATCGCTGCGGTTGGAGCGGTGGTAATGATGCCCTCATCCCAATCGTGGCCGTCATACACAGTTATAGTCACAGTTGAACTGTTGCCGGCCTTGTCAGTGGCAGCTATGGTCTGCGGCTCTTCCGTGGGCAGCAATATCAGCTGATTTCCGGTCAGTGTCACCTCAGCGCCGTTGACTGTCACGGTATCAAGGTTGTCATCGGATTCAATTTAATGAAAACGCCCCTATCCCTTTTAAATAGCAATCGAAAAATGCCAGACACTCTTTGTTGATTAGGCGCAGGCAGTCCTCTGCACTGACAGATGTAGCGTGCCCGTTCAAAATGCGCGTAAGAATAGGGGAAGCAAGGGATAGATCGGTTAGCGAAAGATGCCCGACTCCTGCGATATGCAGGCTGTAAGCGTCCTTGTCTGAACCGGAGAGCAGATGCACGTTTTTTTCGTACTGCGGCCACTTCGTAAGGTGAGTCCATGAACTGTCTGAGTACACATTTAGAACAGGAGCAGGATATGCAGTGCTTTCAAACACAAACTCATCGTTTTCTATATCAAGGATATCACACATGAAAGGTGCTTCCAATGCAACAACAGCCCCGATGTCACTTCTCATGCGTCCGATTCCGAGTGCTGCTGACCCGCCCAGCGAATGTCCTATCATGCCAATTTTTTCGGTGTTAATAAGCCCGTACATGACATCAGAATCTGTTTTAATGGTGTCGATTACAAAATTGATGTCTCCCACACGGACATCCATCCATTTTCTATAGAGTTCAAGACTCTTCTGCTTATCTTTTTTTGCATTCTCACTACGGATTTCACCCATAAATTCACTACTCATCAACAGAACATTTCCGGATTTATCAGTGGTGTAAAAACATTGATAGGTATGATCAATGGAGCAGACCGCATAGCCGTGGCTCGCCAATTCGCGGTAAAGCGTTTCGTTGCTGGTACGTGTTCCAAATGAACCGTGTGAAAAAACGACCAGAGGAAAATTGCCCTTTGTATCGCTCGGATACCAGAACTCCGCTGTCAGCGTTCTTGCGCCACTGTGCTTGGTGTACACTTCGATCCGGCTCTCATCGCTAAAGTGCTTGATCGCCGTTACGACTTGGTATTCGCCTGTTGTTGGCAGTAGTCGATATTCCGGGAAGGTAATCGCCGGTAGTAATGCGATGAAAAGCAAAGCCGACATTCCCGCCGCTTTCCAAATGATGCGGACAGGCTGAAGCTTTGTCGCGGTTACCCTTTTGTTCAGGAATCGTGCAGCGTTCACCACCGCTGATATCACCAGCACAGTAGAAAGGGCATAATAGCGAAAACCCCATGTTAAAACCGATAGAGCGCAGAGTGTGATCAAAATGAGAAGAGATGCTGTGCGCAATACAGCGATCAGTCTCTGCTGCATAGAATGTGTTTTAATACGGTAAACTGCCAGTACCACTTCTAAAAGCAAGAGCAATATTGAAAGTATCATAATTCTATACATACCTTTCTATCCTACACTGTTCATGCACCTGCTTGCCAATCAGTGTAATTGCTTTTTTCGGGCATTTGGAGATGCAGCGATAGCACATGGTGAATCGGTTGCCTGGAACAGGCTTTCCGTCATGCATGGTGATATTTTTCATCGGACACAACCTTGAACACTCACTGCAGCCAACACAGTCGGCATGATTTTTGATGAAATCCCGTATCATCAACGGCACATTGGAAAATTGAACAGGATATGCAAGTATGATGGTTTGATTTTCCCTAATCGATTGAGGGATCCTGATATCCTCTATGGGAATGGCCTGAGCCTGCTCATTAAGATGATGAATGAGCCGTTCCAC
>DURK01000117.1 GCA_012837325.1 Clostridiales bacterium | reverse complement strand
TTCGATTTTAACCTTTTTCATATCCATACGCACCTTCTTTGTATTTTTTAAATATTTAGCTTCGTCAGCCACATAGAGATTTTCCCCAATTCTCTTTGGCTCTACCCAACATCAATAAAGATCCTCCTAATGTCCAAATATTCCCCAAGGTTAAGGCGCCGACCATGATGGCATTGACCATTGCGTGGTTGCCAAAAACGCTAACAAGGCTGAAAAGCAATCCCCCCACCGGTATGGAAAACACCCAGCACCAACGTGGATAAGGGCTGAAAGCTCCGGCGATTGCCCTTATATGCGCATACGTCTGTATCAGCCAGAATACAAAAAAAGCGATATAAAGGGGCACAGAAAAATAACACACAAATTTAATGGAAGCAGCCAGGGCAGTTTCGGGATTGGCCGCTGTCATATACTTATAAAAAAAGGCGGAAGCCAAGGAAGACATGTGAACACCGGGGCCGCCCAAAACCAAAAGACCCAGCAGACCCACGCCAAACAGCTTAGAATACCGCCGGGAATAAGGCCTGATCAGTTTGTAGATGCCCAGATGGCCAATAACAGAAACGGGTGCGCCAACCAATCCCAACATGGCCGACCAGAATATCCTGCTGTCAGGCATTGTAAGGTACGGAGAAACCATCCCCTCTATCCCAGTCAGGCTTGTATCACGAACACCCCAGCCTGCAAACAGATCGCCTGCAAGGTTCATAAAAGCTCCTATAATGCCTATCTTTAGGAAGAAACTTACTCTGTCCCAGTTGATGTCTTCTTTGCATCCAATTTTCTCTTTCATGCTATCCTCATTTCTTTAAAGGTTGTTGATGAGCCTTACATATTCGTCATAGGTGTTTTTAGAGACTTTGTTAATCCTGCCAATCCCGTAACAATGGGGCATGCCTGGCTCTATATGAATTTTGTAATCCGCCTCTGCTTTTTCCAGAAATTGCTGATAGATGGGGGCTGCATAAACCAGACTTTCCTTTTCTCCAAAATACAGGATAATCTTTCCGGCGTTTCGAAAATCTCCATGGGCAGTATGAATAAGCCAGTCCTCCAAGTCTTGCCCGCCTCGGTTGATTTGCCCATAGGCTTCTATCAGGTCTACAGGAATATAAGGGTCTATCCCCCGATAGGCTTCAAGGCTTTCCTTTTCGGCCTTGTTTATCGGCACATGGCCGGGAGAGAGCCCGATGGTCAGGGCCGGCATAGGAAGTTTTTCTTTATAATAATTGTTCCAGGAAATCATGGTCATGGCAGCCGTGCCTCCGAAAGATAAGCCTATCACGGCCACTTTTTCACGTCCGTAATCATGCAGCATGGCGCGATAGGTTTCAAAGATCATGCGGAATGTTTCATTGACGGGATGTTGGGTGGTAGGGGGATAGAATGGATAATAAATCTCAGCGTCTATCCGCTTTAAGAGTTTCCTGGCAAGAATAAGCTGGGACTGGTAATAATTATAGACCCCTCCTCCACCGCCAATGTAAAGAATCGCTCTTTTGGGAAGTTGTCCCTTCTTTTTCATCCGCAAGCAATGGTATGACCCGATCTTCGTATCGATTTTCAGGTCTTTATAGACGATGCCCCTCCTGTTTTTTGGCAACTTAAATACTTGGCGCTCATTATGCTTTCGGGCATGGGCCTGGATCTCATTCGCTTTCTCTGGCAGCGGATACAAATAGCGAGCCATCCGCAAGGCTCCCATAATCATTCTGTTGCTAAGTTTCATGGGCGGCATCACTTTCTTCCATAAAGGATTGCCGAGTGACGTAAGCTGTACATGGCAGCTTCTTTTTTTGTCATAAACTTCCCGTCTGTCGTATCAATCATCTGAACCTTTTCATATCCCATGCCTTTTAATTTTTTGATAAAAGATGGCATATCGCCGTATTTTCCTTTCGAAAAAATATCATGAAGAGCAAAGCTCCCGCCTTTTTTAAGCATCCGAAGCGTTTCCAACAGAACTTGCTGCCTATCTACTCCAGTAATATTGTGGTAAACGTAGTTACTTACCACAGCATCAAAGCTTTCATCCGGAAAGTCAAGTTGAACAGCATCTCCTTCTCTGAATTCAACACGATTAACACCTTCCGCTTTCGCATTTTTCTCACAAAGGCTCTTGTTATAGGAAGCATATTCTTTGCCCCAACGATCAACACCGATGACCATAGCCGATGGGTTCCTTTTGGCCACAGCAATGGTCAGCGCTCCGCTTCCGCAGCCCACATCCAACACCAATCCCTTCTCCGGCACCTCAACATAGCCGGCAAGCCCTTCGATAATGCCTTTAGATAGTTTTCGTTTGCCTTCATATGAAAAAGCGCAGTGCATTCTTGTCATCCAAAGGAAAACAACGGTCAACAAAACGGCTGTAACCAGCAAAACGGAACTCCATATAATTTTCGTTATCCCATCATGCAGCGCCCATTGAAGAATCGTTGCTGCCACATAACAAAGAACAGCAAAGAACCCCAGCAGATACAGCATGTTTTTTGGTATCCAGTTTTTATGATTTGGCTTCATTTGATCCCTTTCTTGTTGAGAAAACCGTTTTTGAAGCAATTGATTTTCGTCCTTCTGCGTCAAGCAAAACAGTTTTTTTGCAACGTACGAATGCAGAAAACAAGTTAGGTAACTCTAACTTGTCGAAGTTAGTTTATTCTTACTGTCCGTAGGTTGTCAAGGGCTTTACTACCTATGGTGTTTTCCCATGGTGTCCAGCTTAATTGCTTATCAGCTCATTCATATTTTCAGCCGGTAGGATAAAAAGAAGCAAAAAAGTTGTCCCGCAAAAAAGGGACAACCTTTTTGTCTTTTTGTTTAAGCGCTTATTCCGCCGTGTACGTTACCTTGAGATCGGGATAGCCATACGATACCACCGTGATTTCGTAGGTCTTTCCCTTTTCAAAGATCGGGGTTTCTGTCCGGTCCTTTTTGTTGTACAGCGTAGCATCCGGGTTCAGTTCTCCATTTTCCGTCAGCAGATTGAAGCGCTCATTTACCGTTCCGTGATGGCCGACCGGCTCCTGCTCGACGGGCTTTTCAGCGCCCTCGGCCAGGACAAGCACATGCTGAAGGTTTTTCAGGTAGTTGGCCAAATCGCCTTTGTCCAGAACAATCTGCCT
>DURK01000012.1 GCA_012837325.1 Clostridiales bacterium | reverse complement strand
GTATAAGCCCTTTTACATAGAAGTGAAACCGGATAAAAACGCTATACCTCATGAGTGCTTTGAAAATGTGAATTTAAGGGTTCAAAAACAGGGAGGCTCTATTCAACATGGGTGGGTTATCTGGGAGCATTCCTGTAAAGAAAATAAATGAACTTTGAAAAAATAGATGCCAGGCTGTAAAATTTGAAATGTGAGTTGCCCGCAAAGTAACCACAAATCAAACAACACAGGAGGCATCATATATGAAGCGTACACAAAATGAAAAGATTTTGCAAATCAAAAATGAAACTTTAGTGGTAGGAATCGACATCGGAAAGGAAATGCATTACGCAAGAGCCTTTGATTACAGGGGCATCGAGTTGTCAAAGCTTCTTCGATTCAGCAACACAAATCAAGGCTATGAAACCCTTGAGAACTGGATGCAAGGAATAATGAAGGAGAAAGGAAAGACCGATGCAACAGTGGGTTTTGAGCCCACAGGGCACTACTGGTTCACACTGGGTGACTACCTGCAAAGAAAAGGATATCACTTGGGAATTGTAAACCCGTTCCATGTCAAGTGTACAAGAGAACTTGATGATAATAGCCAGACGAAGAATGACCGGAAAGACCCCAAAACAATAGCAATGCTGGTCAAAGACGGCAGATTCAGAGAGGTTTACATACCTGAAGATGTTTATCAGGAACTTCGTGAAGCAGTGAGCGAAAGGGAACGACTTGTTGAGCAGATGATAAGCTTGAGTAACCAAGTGATACGTTGGCTTGACATAAGGTTTCCGGAATTTAACGAAGTGTTCAAGAAGTGGAGTGGCATGGCAGCGATACTGACGCTCAAAAACTTTCCTACACCTGCAAAGGTAGTTAAAACAGGCGCTTCAGGAATAGTCAATGTATGGGGAAAGGAAATGAAGAAACCGAGTCATAAAAAGGCAGAAAAGCTTTTCAAATTGGCTTCGGAATCAATAGGCAGAACAGCCGGAAGTGAAGCAGCAGAAGCAGCTTTACAGAATTTATTAATGCAGTATGAAATGGTAATGCAACAAATACAGGAAATAGAGAAACTGATGCAGGAGCTGCTTTTAAAGGTGCCAAACGCATCAAAACTTGTGGACATAAAAGGGATTGGAATGGTGACAGCGGCGGTCATTGTCAGCGAGATCGGAGATATAAGCCGGTTTAAAGATCCCAGGCAGATACAGAAAATGGCTGGACTAAGCTTGCGGGAGAATAGTTCAGGCAAGCATAAAGGCAAAACAACGATAAGCAAACGAGGACGAAAACGCTTAAGAGAAGGACTTTTCAAGGCTATCATAACGATGCTGGCAACGAATCAAGAGTTCCGGATGCTGCACCAAAAGAACTTAAACAGAGAAAAGAACCCTCTTAGCAAAATGGAGTCCATCATCGCCTTATGTGGCAAGCTTATTCGAGTTATTTTTGCAATACTGACAAAGGGTAATGACTATGATGCAAACAAAATGATAGATGACATGACCAGATCGATGAAGGCTGCATAATAGCTGGAGATTGGCAATTAAGCTGATTGTAGGGGACTCTGAAGACCGCAGCAGAGAAGGCTTCATGAAGCATGGAAGAATTTTTAACAGTATTTGAACCTTGAAATGTAGAGCCGGGGCAGTCAAGTTGAATTTTACCTTTAGGGCATAGACCCAGCGTGGGAGCATGATTGACGTTCACCTCTAGGGCAAGTAGGACGAAGGAATTAGGCACATTGATGCCGGAAGACATGGGAGGTTTGCTGCCTGGAGTTATGTGGATCCCGATGGCCGAGATAAAAAACACATGCGGTTTTATTTTCTCTGCCCGAAAACATTAGACTACCAGATTTATGCAATATCTAGAGGAAAAGCTTGTGCAAATCGAAATGAAATACTGTGAAAAATGAAGATAAATGAAGAAAACGAGAGTATATTAAGGGAGTGGCCTACGATATATATTGAGGC
>DURK01000116.1 GCA_012837325.1 Clostridiales bacterium | reverse complement strand
TTCCTATCTGGCAGGACACAGCCGTTACGGGGGAAATCTCTCTGCAGGGTACAATCAAGCCGGTAGGCGGTGTCTTTGAAAAGATAAACGGAGCAAAGCAGGCGGGGATGAGCAAGGTGCTCATCCCAAAGGAAAACCTGGAGGATGTTCCGCCCTATTTAAACGGAATTGAAGTGATACCGGTTGAGACCATAGAAGAGGCGATGGAGCATATCTTTGTCACGCCGCTTACGCCGGGATTAAAATAAAGAACCATGAGGGGGCTTGGGAATGGATTCCGCAGCACAGATACAGCGTATTCCGCCTTACAGTCTGGATGCCGAGCAGTCGGTGCTGGGCTCCATGCTGCTGGACAAGGAAGCGGTAGCGGCTGCTTCCGAGGTTTTGAGCGGAGAAGACTTTTATTCGGATGCACATAAGGAAATATATGAAGCGATTTTGGATATCTATGACCATGGCACACCGGTGGATCTGGTAACCCTGGCAGAAGCACTGCGGCAGAGGGGTTCGCTGGAAGCGGTAGGCGGAGGAACCTATATATCCGATTTATCCATGGCCGTACCCAGTACAGCCAATGTTCGTTACTATATTCGTATTGTAGAGGAAAAGTCCATTCTCCGCAGGCTGATTACTGCATCCAATGACATTATCAAGGAAAGCTACGAAGCGGCAGAAGACCTGGACATCATCATTGATCATGCGGAGAAAAAGATCTTTGAAATCGCCCAAAAGAAAAACAGCCGATCCTTTGAGTCCATTAAAACCATACTGCTGGATACCTATGCCAAGATTGAGGAGCTTACAAAGAACAAAGGTAAAATTGTCGGAGTACCCACGGGGTTTCATGACTTCGATCTGCGTACCTCGGGCTTGAACAAGTCGGATCTGATTCTAATCGCAGCCCGGCCTTCCATGGGAAAAACCAGCTTTGCCATCAATATCGCACAAAATGCCGCTGTACGGCATCAAATTCCGGTAGCCATATTCAGCCTGGAGATGGCCAAGGATCAGCTGGCACAGCGTATGCTGAGCAGTGAATCCAATATTGAACTCCAAAAGATTCGTACCGGTGACTTAAGTGAGCAGGACTGGATCAAGCTGGTCCATGCAGCGACGCCTTTGTCTCAGGCTCCCATTTTCATTGATGATACCCCCGCTGTAACCGCCATGGAGATTCGCTCCAAGGCCAGAAGGCTGAAGCTGGAGCATAACCTGGGCTTGATCGTCATCGACTATCTACAGCTCATGTCAGGCCGGGGCAAGGCGGAGTCCAGACAGCAGGAGGTATCCGAGATCTCCCGCTCCCTGAAAGCCCTGGCAAGAGAGCTGCAGGTACCCGTTGTGGCCCTGTCACAGCTCAGCCGCGGCCCGGAATCACGACAAGACCACCGTCCCATGCTCAGCGACCTGAGGGAATCCGGAGCCATCGAGCAGGATGCGGATGTGGTGGTATTTCTATACCGGGATGAATACTATAATCCGGATTCGGAAAAGAAAAACATTGCCGAAGCCATCATTGCCAAACAAAGAAACGGCCCCACCGGTACGGTGGAGCTGGTATGGCTGGGTCAGTTTACCAAGTTTGCCAGTCTGGAAAGAAATCGGGAGATCTATTAGCTCCGCTGCTTCCGCAGCCGGATATCCTGTCCCTGAAAACGGAGAATCATGGTGTTTTGGGTATCAAACAGCCGAGAGGTCACCCGGTCTGAATAGCACTCCCTTAAATCAGCCAGCGTCAGGTTGGTGGAGAGAAAGGTATGCTTCTGGTTAAGATACCGTTCATTTAATATATTAAACAGCTCCTCGGCAGTAAAATTATTGCGGCGGGTTTCGGTTCCCAGGTCATCGATGATCAGGGTATCCACATCGAATATTCTGTCCTTCAGGGCAAAGGAATCTTCCTTGATGCTGCCGAAGGAGCTTCGAAACAGGTGTTCAAACAGGTTGTAGGATGTAACCTTCAACACCGTATCCCCTTTATCCAGGATGGCTTTGGCCAGGCAGTTGAGCAGGAATGTTTTGCCCAGACCGGTTTTTCCGGTAAACAGGAGGTTTTTTCTTGGATTGTTGGGATAGGCCTCCTGATAGTCCCATAAAACCGTTTTCAACTGCTTCATGTATTGTTTTTGTGTCATGTTGGTATCGGGCAGGGGGAAATCAGGGAAGACATCTTCATCAAAGGAATCAAAGTTTTCCTTGTCCAGGTTTGACAATTCAGAAAAACGATAGGTTCTATCCAGCAGCTGCTGTATCAGACAGCTGCATTTTTCCTTCACCAGACTTCCCACATAACCGGTATCCCGGCAGACAGGACAGCGATGGTGAAGGGTAAGAAAATCTTCCGGATAACCGTTTTCCCGAAGGAGGGCTGCCTCCTTCTTTTTCATTTGGGCTGCCAGCTGTTCCTCCTGCTCAAAGGCTGGGCTATGGCCGGGATTGAGAATCAGGGCACGGGCTTTTTGGGCAAGGGAGGTCACCAGAGAATTGCGCAGAGAGGCCAGCTCCGGCAGGGCAGACAAAACCTCCGCTTCCCGTTGCTTCAATGCCTCCTGCTGCTGCAGACGGTATGCATCATATTCTCTTAATACCTCATTTAAAAGCTTATCCTTCATTTACGCACCCGTGCTCATTGTTCTTCAATATTTTCAAACAGGTTCTCCAGGTCTTCATCGGTGTAGGTATGCTGGGGAAACTTGTTAAAGTCCAGCTGCTTTTTCAAGCCCTTATCCGAGTCTCCGCTGACGTTCATCAGCTCCAGGGCCTTCAAATGGCGTTCATGATCTTCTTTTGCCGCCTTTACGGTATTGATGCCTTTATCATACCAGTTGCTTAAAATCTTGTTGATAAAAGGAGCCTTCTCCTTGGCCATGACGGAATATTCCGCCGCCTGCAGAATCACCTCAAAGGACAGATTCCAGGTTTCCGTCCACTTGCGGTAGAGCCTCCGATCACCTATTGTGATGGATCGGGAATCGCCTGCCCGTTCCAGTACCGCTTTGATTTCGTTGTCCATTGCCTTTTTCTTCGAAAGATAATCCTTAACCTCGGTAACATTGCTGAAGCCCTGGGAAGCCCATTGCTTCAACAGGTCATCCAGATCCTCAAAGGTGGTTTTCTTTTTTCTGACACATTGTTTACAGCCCAGAAGAATCAAATCGTGCTGAAGACCATATTGCTCGATCCAATCCCGGTACATGCTTAAATGGGCAGGTGCAGGTGTATTGTCTTTATACCCAAGGTGATAGTATACCTCTTTAATCCGTGTATAGCTGTCATCCTGCATGTCTAGATGCTGCCTGACTTCCTGCTGTGAAGTAACATTTTTGCTCTGCATGTTGGCCAGGATCTTATCCAGATAGGCGAAGGTAGGCGACTGCACCTTGGTGGTTTCCCTGCAGGCTAAGAGAATGGAGTCCAGATCGAAGCCCCAGCTCTGCCATTTTTTATATAGATCCAACTCTGCCTGAGAGGGAGAGCGGTGTATTCCCAGATACTTCAGTACCGATATGGTATCCTTGAAGCAGGAATCATTCGACTTGATATACTCCTCAGCCTTCTGAAGCGTGTTGATACCTTCCCGTGCCCAGCTGGCTGCCACCTTGTCCAGGTAATTGATCCGGGCCTTCTTGCCCATTCTGGATACGTAAAATTGTACCATCATCAGAACCACTTCCATGGGAAGGTTCAGCACCTCGACCCAATCATAGATACGAAGATATTCCTGAGGGCTGAGCAGGTGGGTATCAAAAATCCGCTGCAGGTTTTGGTTGAAGTCCTTGTATTTGTACATGGTCTTCTCGTTATCCAGCCCTTTGTTGTATAAAACATCCTTTATGTTGAAGTACTCAATATTGACTTTATCTGCATCCTTGTGGAAGTATAAAATCCCCTGTCGTTCCCAATAGTGAAAGGCATTTTCTATGGTATGGACGTCCATTTCCAGGGCATGGGAAAAAGCCTTCAGGGAGTTTTCTGTACTGTTGGGATGGTAACACTGCATCAGGCCGTATAGATACACCTTGACAAAGTCACTCGGGGCTTTTAGCATGAATTCTTGTATAAAAAGATTTTCTATAGGAGTTATATCGAATATTTGAAAGCTCTCAGAAAACCTGCACAGCGACACGCAACATCATTCCTTTTGTATGTAACCATCTCAGTGCAGAATATACCGGATTTATTCCTGCAGCTGCTAAGGTATCATTCCATTTGTATTAATAATCTTATCATATCAGGGGATAAATTCAATAGATACTTTTTTCGAAGACAATGCAGTATATGCTGGTTTTACCGGTTTTGGACAAAATAAATTGGTATGAAACACTTGATAAAAGACAATAGTAAGTGTATGATAAGGAAGAGAAAGAGAAGGAGGTTTTGCATATGGCAGCTATCACAAAAGAGATGACGATTGCTGAAGCCTTGCGCGTAGATCGAGGCACAGCTCCTATATTTATGCAGTTTGGTATGCATTGCCTGGGATGCCCGTCGGCAACCGGCGAGAGCATTGAGGATGCAGCCGCTGTACACGGCATTGATGCGGATGCACTGATTAAAGCTTTGAACGACTACCTCGGCAGCAAATAATACTGCTAAATAGGATGTGAAGGGCTCTTCCTTTTTGTTGGGAGAGCTTTTGCTTTACCCTCACTTTTACACAGTTTTGCGGCTTTTCTGTGGATATACTGCCGAAATTGTGGATAAGTCTGTGGACAAACAGTTGATTCTCCTTTTATTTTCTGCTATTATGAAGGTTGTTAGTCCTTACAGGAGGCGGTGCGGCGAATTTCGACATCCTGTGGAAAAGTCGCTATTAATTTCTAGTTGACATCGCCGGCCACCTGTTGTATCATATTATTTGTTCGCTCTTGACCCATTAGCTCAGTCGGTAGAGCACTTGACTTTTAATCAAGGTGTCCGGCGTTCGAATCGCCGATGGGTCACCAATCAGGCCCCTTGGTCAAGCGGTTAAGACACCGCCCTTTCACGGCGGTAACAGG
>DURK01000115.1 GCA_012837325.1 Clostridiales bacterium | reverse complement strand
GTATTTCAATTGTAATAGCAATACAAAATTTACTTGATAAGATGAACGGCCTTTTGTCTTAATAATCTCAGGCCTCTATAATATAATTTAATAAAGCGATTCAAAAGCCTGTAAGCGGATCTGCAGCCCTGAAAACCTTATCCAGATCTCCATAAGGTCAACCATTCAGGGAACAGACTGAAAAGAGGAAATCATAACAGACCGGCTTAGAGTATAAAAGCCTTAGAGCATCAAAGTTATTAAGCAAATCCAAGTTCTATTTCATTGTTATTGTCTTTCCGTTTGATATTATGCACAGGTTCATGTGCTAATATAAAATTAATAGGAGGACTGTCTAATGAGCAAAAAGAATATTACTATTACCCTGATTGTCATTGTTGTTTTGGTTATTGCTCTGGCAATTGCATGGCCATACATCAGTGCAGAAAAGGAATCTGCTTTCCCGTCCAGAGATATAACCCTGATTGTACCCTGGAACGCAGGTGGATCATCTGACTTGATCGGCCGGCTTTTGGTTGCCGAGATGGAAAAAACACTGGGCGTCACGGTTACAGTCGTGAATACACCTGGTGCCACAGGAACAGTCGGCATGAATGATGCTTTCTCTGCCCCCCACGACGGCTATACTCTTATTGCCAATGCTACGCCCTACAGTCATTATATTATGGATCTGGCCGATTGGAAGCCTTCTGACTGGGATTATTTTGCGGCTTACTATTGTCCCGGCATCATTGCTGTCAACAAAGACCAGCCTTATAAAACCTTCCCCGAGCTTTTTGAAGCCATTAAGGCAAATCCGGATACCATAACCGGTGGAACAGCAGGTGTTGGCTCCAGTGGATTCACCAACATGGAGATCCTCAAATCCGTAGCACCTGAATTGGGCAACTACAAGCATATCGCTTATACCGGAGGCGCTGCAGCCGTCACCGCCACATTGTCAGGTGAGGTTGTCTTTACGCCTCAGTTATCCAATGAAATGATTGATCTGTTAAGATCTGGCGATCTCATTGCATTAGCCGCTTTGACACCTGAAGACTTGACAATTGACGGTGTTGATTACACCATTCCATCCATTAAGAATTTCATTCCCGAAACCGCTGACTTACTTCCCTGCGGAGATGCTTTCGGCCTTATGTTCCCTTCAGACATACCTCAGGATGCAAAAGACAAGCTTGAGGAAGCATATCTGAAGGCCTGTGAAAGTGATGCTGCAAAAGCCTTTGCAACGGAAAAGGGTGTTATTCTGGAAGCCTTGAATCTTGAAGAATCCAATGCACTAAGGGACAGAACAGCGTCTGTAACAGGCTGGACCCTGTATGAGGCCGGTGTAGCACCGAACTCGCCTGCAGACATTGGCATTCCCAAGCCGTAATCAGCAGTAACAATCTAATAGTAGGGCATTTGTTTCAGGAACCCTGTAAAACAAATGCCCTATCCATTTTCTAGTTAGGAAGGGAGATTCCTTTTTATGCAAGAACAGGCAAAAGAAAAACAAATGCTGGCAGGAGAAGGCATAACCATCCAGCAGAGCGGAAAGGAACAACAGGATTTTGCCACTTCAATTATTGTGGCTGTCATATCAATCATTGCCATCATAGTGAGCTATGGCTATTATAAGGAATCAGGAAACAAATTTTATGAATCGCCGGGGTTCATGCCGATCGTAATTGCTTCAGGAATTTTAATCTGCTGCATCAGCCTTTTCCTCGGTTCTATCAAAGGCAGCTCGGTAAAAGAACGGGGAAAGCAGGTCATTGCAGCCATTCCGGCAGTATTTAAGAGTAAGAAGTTTGTCAACTCCCTGGCAGGGCTGGTCATTTTCGGGATATACATTTTTGTTTTACTCAAAGTATTTCCCTTCTGGCTGGCATCCTTTATTTTGATTTGCGTTTGTTATATCTTGACCAATGCCACAACGCCAATTAAAATTTTGATTATTTCAGTGCTGAGTGTTGCGGGAATTATCCTTTTGTTCCAAGTGGCTTTCAAAGTACCGTTACCGTAGGACGATGCCCGATATTATACCGGAGGAGTTTTTAAATGCGGAAAATTACAGTTGGTCTCATTGGAAGCGGCTTCATTGCCGATTATCATGTACATGCTCTCAAAAGAGTATACGGCCTGGGAGTATACATCAAGTCTGTTGCCGGCCGGGGCAATACGCTTGATGCTTTTGCCGCTAGACATCGTATTGAAAATACGACAAAGAATTATTGGGATATTCTACATGACCCTGAAATCGATGTAGTGGATATTTGCACCCCTCCTTCACTGCATTCATCCATGATCAGAGATGCTTTGAATGCTGGAAAACATGTCATTTGCGAAAAACCCCTTACAGGCTATTTTCATGTGGAGGGGGAAAGGGATGACATCGGGAACTATGTGAGCAAGCGGCATATGTATGAGACGGTCTGCGCTGAAATGGATGAGCTGAAACAGGTTGTTGAAGCCTCCGGAAAGCTTTTTATGTATGCTGAAAACTGGGTGTACTTTCCTTCCGTTATGAAGGCTGCTGAGATACTGAGAAAAAGATCAGGCACCATTCTGCTCATAAAAGGAGAGGCCAGTCACAGCGGATCTCATGCCCATCATGCAGCCTGGTGGAAATACAACGGAGGAGGCAGCTTTATCAGGAATGGCTGTCACCCGCTTTCCTGTGCCCTCTATTTAAAACGGCTTGAGGGGAAAATCCATGGAAGGGATATTCATATTAAGAGTGTTGTTGCCGACATGGG
>DURK01000114.1 GCA_012837325.1 Clostridiales bacterium | reverse complement strand
GGTGAATGGGAAGGAACGGCTATTGATTTAACCGACGATTGTGAACTGATTTTGGAGCTGGCCGATGGCACAAGGCGGACAGTATTATCCGGTGATGTGTCTGTCCGGGGAATTGCAGGTTATCTATAATAGGTGAAATGGACGGGAATGAATGCAGACGAATGTGACAAAGGATAAAAGGGAAGAGGCGGAAAGGCTGCTGAGGCAGCAATTCGGCTACAATGGATTCCGTAAAGGCCAGTGGGAGGTTGTGGACAGCATCCTCCAGAGACGGAATGCCATTGCGGTTTTTCCCACAGGCGGCGGGAAATCCTTGTGCTTTCAACTGCCTGCCTTACTGCTGCCAGGTACCACCATTGTGATTTCTCCTTTGATTTCCCTGATGAAGGATCAGGTGGACAGCCTGGTGGAAAAGGGCATCGCAGCCTCCTTTATCAGCAGCTCCCTGTCCGACTATGAGGCGGAGCGGCGGGTTCGTCGAATGAAGGAAGGACGGTATAAAATCGTATATATCGCACCGGAACGATTTCAGTCCGAAGCCTTTGTTGCTGCTTTGAAAAATGTGCATATTCCTTTTATTGCCGTGGACGAAGCCCACTGCATTTCTCAATGGGGTCATCATTTTCGGCCGTCTTACCTGAAAATCCGGGAACTGATCCGGACTGCCGGCAATCCTGTGGTTGCAGCCTTTACTGCAACCGCCAATGAAAAGGTGCAAAAGGACATGATTACCCTGCTGGGCCTGTCCCAATGCAGGCTGTTCATTGCCAGCTTTGACCGTCCCAATCTGGAGTTTCGCATTGAAGAACCCGCCGACCTCAACCAATTTGTACTGGATTATACCAAAAGCCATGGGGGCAAATCCGGGATTATCTATGCCTCTACCCGAAAAAAGGTGGAAAACCTGTATTATTTCCTGAGAAACAAGGGGGTTCCTGCTGCCATGTACCATGCCGGGCTGACTGCTGAGCAGCGCAACCGGCATCAGGACAGCTTTCTTAACGGGGAAGCCCGGGTGATTGCAGCGACCAATGCATTTGGAATGGGAATCGATAAGAGCGATGTCCGCTTTATTATCCATTATAATATGCCGATTTCCATGGAAAGCTATTACCAGGAGGCCGGACGTGCAGGAAGGGACGGGCAAAGAGCTGTCTGCATATTATTGAAGAATCCGGAGGATTACCGCCTCAACCGATTTCTCATCAGCGGCAATTACCCGCCGGTTCAGGCGGCAGAAGGCCTGTTTCGCAGGATTAGAAAACGGAAGACCTCGGGAATTCCGGCGGAGCTCCTGCTAGGCAAACGCTCCTCCGGATCTTCCATGCGGGAAAGTGCCCTGCGTAAGATTATTGAATACGGCTATGCTGAAATTCGAAATGGTGTGGTATACCCGACGGATAAGGATCCATTTACCCTGACGCAAAAGGAAATCGATCAGCACAAGCAGATTGAGCTGGAAAAGCTGGATGCCATGCAGAGGTATTTGGACGAAAAAACCTGCCTGCGAGCCTATATTCTCCGATACTTCAATGAAGAACCGGCTGCAGAGTCATGCGGCAACTGCAGCTTGTGCTTCCGAAGAACAGGAAAGGATTCTTCCAGGCTGATGGATCGGATGCTTGCCCAAATTTTCGGAAACAAAAAATAAAACATTCACTGCTGAATTGGAAATGATCATTATTCTGATTATGAAAGGGAGGGTCTTACATGATGAAACAAAAGGAAGTTCGGGTCGGAATCATTGGATGCGGCGGCATCGCTTTTGGAAAGCATATGCCCAGCCTGGCAAAGCTGGATCACGTTAAAATGACAGCTTTTTCGAATCCCACCAGGGAAAAGGCTGTCAAGGCAGCGGAAAAGTTCGGTACTGAGGGTGCAAAAGTCTACACAGACTACAGGGAGCTTCTCAAGGACGATTCCATCGATGTTGTGCATGTTTGTACTCCGAATCGGACCCATGCGGAAATCACCATTGCAGCATTGGAATCCGGTAAACATGTCATGTGTGAAAAGCCCATGGCAATGACCGCAGAAGAGGCCGGGAAGATGGTAGAGACGGCTGGGAAAACCGGAAAGAAGCTGTCCGTTTCCTATCAGAGCAGATACAGAGCAGATTCCCGGTATTTGAAGCAGGCCGTTGAGAACGGTGAGCTGGGCGAGGATTTATTTTGCAAAGGCTCATGCCATCCGCAGACGTGCCGTTCCCACCTGGGGTGTATTTCTCAATGAACAGGAGCAGGGCGGCGGTCCTCTCATTGATATTGGCACCCACGCACTGGATCTGACCCTTTGGATGATGAATAACTATAAGCCCAAATATGTTGTGGGCACCACCTATCACAAGCTGTCCGAAAAGGAAAGCGCAGCCAATGCCTTCGGACCTTGGAAAGCAGAGGATTTTACCGTTGAAGACTCTGCCTTCGGCTTTATCGTGATGGAAAACGGTGCAACGATTTTTCTGGAGTCCAGCTGGGCCTTGAACACGCTGCAGGAAGGGGAAGCACGCACCACTCTTTGCGGAACAGAAGGCGGTGCCGACATGCAGGATGGACTGCGTATCAATGGAGAGAAATATGGGAAGCTGTATACCACCAAGCCTGAGCTGGGTGCAGGCGGGGTAGCCTTCTACGATGGTTATGATGAAAGCGAATCGGATCGGGAAGCCAGACTGTGGATTGAAAGCATCCTGTACGACAGGGAACTGGTTGTGAAGCCGGAACAGGCTCTGGTCGTTACCGAAATTCTGGAAGGAATATACGAATCCTCAAAATCCGGTAAACCTTTCTACTTTAACAGGGATAAAGAATAAAGCGAGGGAGGGCGCATGGATGCACTATAAAGAGAAGTATCATCTTTGGCTCAACAGTCCGCTGATCGATCCAGCAGCCAAGCAGGAGCTTCTGGCCTTGAAGGGAAATGAACCGGAAATAGAGGATCGATTCTACAAGGATCTGGAGTTCGGTACAGCCGGTCTGCGAGGCGTAATCGGTGCCGGTTCCAATCGGATGAATCAGTATACGGTAGGTATGGCGACCCAGGGCCTGGCAAACTATATCTGTCAGGCAGGGGAAGAGGCTAGGGCAAAAGGCGTTGCCATAGCCTATGATTCCCGCAGGAAGTCGCCGGACTTTGCCCTGCATGCTGCACTGGTACTCTGTGCCAATGGAATCAAAACCTACCTGTACAAGGAACTGCAGCCTACACCCATTCTATCCTTTACCGTCCGGGAGCTGGGAACGACAGCCGGCATCGTGGTGACTGCAAGCCACAACCCGCCGGAATACAACGGCTACAAGGTTTACTGGGGTGACGGCGGTCAGGTTCCGCCTCCCATGGACGGCGAAATTATCCGGGAGGTAAATCAGGTGGAGGGCTTTGAGGCCATCCGCACCATGGATGAAAAGGATGCCTTGGAGAAGGGTCTGCTTCGCTATATCGGCGATGAAGTGGTGTCCAAATATATTGAACGGGTCAAGGAGCTTTGTATCAACAAGGAACTGGTAGAAAGGGAAGGAAGAGATTTCAAGATCGTCTACACCCCCATTCACGGGTCAGGCAATAAACCGGTACGAAGGGTACTGAAGGAGTTAGGCTTCAGTCAGGTCAGCGTCGTATCCGAGCAGGAAATGCCGGACCCGGATTTTTCCACAGTGGGCTATCCCAATCCGGAGGATAAAAAGGTGTTTACCCTGGCCATTGAGCTGGCTGAGGAGAAAGGAGCGGACCTGATAATCGGGACCGACCCGGACTGCGATCGGGTAGGGGTGGTTGTTAAAAACAGCAAAGGAGAATACATAACCCTGTCCGGAAACCAAATTGGGGCATTGCTGGTTCATTACCGGCTGCATTCATTAAAATCGATGGACAGGCTGCCGGATAACGGCTGCATTATCAAAACCATTGTTACCAGTGAAATCGGACGGGTCATCGCGGATTCCTTCGGCATTGCTGCCACGAATACCCTGACCGGTTTTAAATACATCAGTGAAAAAATCAAAGGGTTTGAAGAGACCGGGTCTCATACCTTTCTATTTGGATACGAGGAGAGTTATGGATATCTGGCAGGCAGCTTCGTTCGGGATAAGGATGCCGTCATCGCCTCCATGCTGATTTGTGAGATGGCTGCCTGGTATCGATCCAAGGGCATGACCCTTTATGAAGGGCTGCTTGCTTTATGGGAAGAGTATGGATATTATGCAGACTCTCAGATGTCCATTCAGGCCGAAGGAAAGGAAGGCATGGAAAGAATCCGTGAATTGATGGAAAACCTGAGAGCCGATCTGCCTTTCCAAGTCGGAGGAATTCCGGTTGTCCGAATAGAGGATTATGCGAAAAGCAAGGCATATCATATTCAGGAAGGGACAACCGGCAGCATCGATCTTCCGGTATCCAATGTGCTCAAGTATATATTGAAAGACCATTCCTGGTTTTGTGTGCGGCCTTCCGGTACGGAACCCAAGGTTAAGATTTATTTCTCCACAGCGGGGGACAGCATTCAGGAGGCAGAAGCAAAAAATCAGCACCTGAAGGCTGAGGTTGAAAAGCTTCTTTAGCCCATCGCATTGAACCGGGAGACAGGAAGGATTGTAACAGCTCCATATTCAGAAAGCAGCCGGCCAAGCAGCCGGCTTTCCTGATTCCTGGGGTAGAATCAGCAATTCTGCTTTGGCGTTCACGGGATGACAGGATGCTGAATTAACACAATCAAACGTTTGTTGGTGTTTACTTATGTTATTTAATAAGATATAATGAGAAGTGCAGAAAAACAGGATGGGGGAATCTCCCCACGATGAAGGAGAGTACGATGTATCAGTTTTATCTGGGAATTGATGGCGGAGGCACAAAAACACATTGTGCTCTGTTTGACAGGACGGGAACGCTGGTTGATTTTGTGAAATGGGGAACAACCAGTCATGAATTCCTGCCGGGAGGATACCAGGAATTAAAAGGTGAATTGCAGCGTATGTTCGATACCATTCAACAACGAAACAAGCTGTCCTGGGAGGATGTAAGTGTTGTTTATGGCATGGCTGGTGTCGACTGTGCCAGGCAGCAAAAGTTGATCAGCCAGCTCATTTACGATTGCGGAGTTCGTAACTGCCTGCTGTGCAACGACGCTTTTCTAGGGATCAAGGCGGGGACAGATCAAGGCTGGGGAATCTGCTCCATCAACGGTTCGGGTACAGGTGCGCAGGGAATCGACAGGAATGGAAAAACCTGCAGGGTGGGAGGACTCTTTGAGTTCTCAGGTGATTACGCGGGAGGAAAAATTCTTGGTTCAGAGGTTGTCAGCCATGTCTATGATCATTTGTTCCGGGGCGGCAGAAAAACTGAGTTGAGCCGGCTGCTGTTCGAAAAGTTTCATGCAGACAACCGGGAGGACCTGATGGAGGAGATCATCTGCCGGATGGCAGAGCGTACCCTGGAACCAAAGGAGTTTGCTCCTCTGCTTCTGGAAGCAGCATGTGCCAAGGATGAGACCGCCTTGTCCATCTTATCGAAATGCGGGGAGCAAAATGCAAGGGATATTATTGCTGTTGCAAAGCAACTGGATTTTCCGAATGGAGAGGCGGTTTCGGTTGTTCTGCTGGGATCCCTGTATACAAGGGCAAAGCACAATCAAATCGTTGATTCTCTGGAAAAAGCCCTGAAGCAGAATGAAATGGGCAAGGAGTTCAGATTGATTCAACTTTCCATTGATCCGGTTATCGGGGCTGTGTGCTGGGCAATGGAAAATGACAAGAGGAAATTTGACCGAAACCGCATCAGCAGCCAGATTGAATCCTGGCAATGGAAGGAAAGACATTGAAAGAGGGGGCCGCATATGGATTTTTTAAGCTTCATTCCAAAAACAAAGGACTGTGATTTTGATCGAATCAAACGCGCACAAGAATCGATGGCAAATCGAAGAGCAACAATCTGTCCGGAACGCGCAGAAATCATCACGGAGGTATACAAGAGGACAGAAGGGGAACCTCAGATTATTCGAAAGGCCAAAGCCTTTGCTGAGATTTTGGAGCGGATGACCATTTACCTGGAGGATGACATGCTGATTTTTGGAAATCAGGCCAGTGCTAATTTTGCTGCTCCTGTGTTTCCGGAGTATTCCTTTGACTGGGTGATTGAAGAGCTGGATGCGTTCGCATCCCGCACCGGGGATTCCTTTGATATTTCCGAGGACACCAAAGCAAGGCTGAGAAAGCTGGAGAAGTATTGGATCGGGAAAACACACAAGGATGAAGTGAACAGGAACCTGCCTAAGGTGAATCTTCTGGCAGAAAAGCAGGGCGTCCTTCACAAAGGCGGAATCAGTATGTCAGGTGATGGACATATCATTCCAAACCACGAGTTTGTTCTGGAAGTCGGGTATGGCGGGGTGAAAAAAATTGCCCTGGAGAAGCTTAAGAGCAATGAACTGGATGAGGAGCAAAGAAGCTTTTATCAGGCAGTTGTCATAGCAATGGACGGAGCGTTGACCTACATTAAGCGCTTCAGCAGTCTGGCAGCAAAGCTGGCTAATGAGGAAAGGGATGACAAGCGCAGGAAAGAGCTGGAACAAATCAGCGAAATGTGCAGGGATTATATGGAGGGCGGCGCTCGTAATTTTTATGAAGCGGTTGAGACCGTATATTTAACACATTTGCTGATGATGATCGAGAGCAACGGGCATTCTTTTTCCTTTGGGCGTTTTGATCAGTATATCTACCCTTATTACAGGAGGGACCTGGAAGAGGGAAGATTGACAAAGGAAAAGGCGCTGGAAATCATAACCCACTTTTTCATCATGACGAATTCGATCAATAAAGTCAGGCCCTGGGATCACACCCAATACAGCTGCGGGTATCCCCTTTACTCTAATTTGATGGTGGGGGGTATGAAATCAGATGGTACGGATGGTACCAATGACATCTCATATCTCTGTCTGGAGGCGATGAATTTAAGCCGGCTGCCGGAGCCCAACCTCAGTGTGCGGTTTTGGGAACAAACACCTCACAGCCTTCTTCTGGATTCAGCCAGGCTGATACGAAAAGGGTTTGGCATGCCTTCGGTGTTCTGTGATGAAGTGGTTATTCCCGCTATGATGACCCTTGACCTGGATCTGGAAACCGCTCGCGATTATGCATCCATGGGATGTGTGGAAACAGCCATACCCGGGAAATGGGGGCATCGTGCTACAGGGATGACCTATATCAACTTTGGAAAGGTATTCGAGCTGGTTTTGAACAACGGGGTTGATCCGGCATCGGGCATACAGCTAATCCGGCTGAATGGAAAGGAAGGCAGAGAAGTCTCCTATCATACCTATGAGGAGCTTTGGAGTGCCTGGAAACGGGCTTTGAAATATTACTTTGACCTTGCAGTGCAATGTGACCTGGTATGTGACAGATCGTTGAAGTTCCATGACGCGGACCCCTTTGCATCCTCACTGATCGATTGCTCTTTGGAAAGAGGCAAAACCCTGAAAAACGGCGGGGCAAAATACGATTATGTGAGTCAGTCCAATATCGGCCCCTCTACCGTGGGCGATTCCCTGGCAGCGGTGAAGAAGCTGGTCTTTGATGAGAAGGTGCTGACCATGGACGAGCTGAAAAAGGCCCTTGACAGCAACTTTGAAGGAGAAGAAGGGGCCCGCATCAGACAACTGTGCAGAAAGGCTCCCAAGTTCGGGAATGATGATGATTATGTAGATCACATTGTAGCCGATGTCTATGAATCCTACCTGGAGCTGCTGCCGGGTTATCGAACAGATCGTGCGGGGCGCGGACCGATTGGCTGCGGTTATACCATGTCTACCTCCAACATTACCTCCTATGTACCTAACGGCTTTGATGTTGGAGCAACACCGGATGGAAGACTGGCAGGCAAGCCCCTGAATGAAGGGGCATCACCCTGTCTGGGTGCAGACCGGGAGGGTCCGACTGCAGTGATGAATTCGATGTCAAAGCTTCCCAATGATAAAATCGCGGGCGGGCAGCTGTTAAACATGCGGTTTTATCCGGGGGCTTTGGAAGGTGACGACAATCTTGAGAAATTTACAAGCTTTATCAAGACCGGAAGGCTTAAGAAAATCTTTCACAATCAGTTTAATATCGTGGATTCGAAGGTATTGAAAGCCGCAAAGGAGAATCCGGAAGAATACCCGGATTTAATGGTTCGGGTTGCCGGCTACTGTGCCCTCTTCAACACACTGATGCCGGAAGCCCAGGATGCGATTATTGAAAGAACGGAGCACAGCTGGTAGAAATGGAAGGGTTGATATCGAAAATTCAGAGATATTCCACAAAGGATGGACCGGGTCTGCGCACAACGGTATTTTTGATTGGTTGTAACTTAAGCTGCCTGTGGTGTGCAAACCCGGAACTGATCGCCCCTGGTGAAAAGTACCTGTATTACCGGGAGCGCTGCGTGGGCTGCGGAAAATGCGTGAGCGTGGCCGCAGACAATTCCATCACCTTAACGGAAAAGGGGTGCGTGATTGACCGCAGCAGGTGCAGCAACCTGAAAGAGTGTGCATCCTCCTGTTATTATGATGCCTATGAAAAAGTCGGGTATGCGATGACAGCATCGGATTTATGCGAAAAGCTGAAACGCGACAAGGACTTCTATGACCAATCCGGAGGCGGCGTTACGTTTTCCGGCGGGGAACCGGCTCTGCAGCCGGAATTTGTGATGGAAACCGCCAAATTACTGCGTCGGGAAGGCATTCATACAGCACTTGAAACAGCAGGTCTGATCAAAAAGGATCGAATGAGGGAATTGATTCAACAAATCGATCTTGTCCTGTATGACATCAAAGCAATGGATTCCAAAATGCATCTGGCTTGCACAGGCGTTGATAATCGCGTTATTCTGGACAATGCGATGATGACGGCTGAGATGAATATACCCATGATCATCCGATTGATTGTTGTACCCGGCTATAATGACGATAAGAATGATTTTTACAACCGCTTACAGTTCATCAAGAGAATGGGGAAAGCTGTAAAGCAAATAGATATTTTGAAATACCATCGTCTCGGGGAGGGCAAATACCTGCGGCTGGGTTTGGAGAACCGAGTCAGCATTGAAGAACCTTCCAATGAATATATAAGCGAATATGTTCAGATGGCAAGGGAGATGGGCTTTGAGCCCACAATTGGAGGTTGAACCCAAAATGAATGCAACCCAAAGAAGAATGGAAATCTACGCGCTTTTACAAAAACAAACCACTGCTGAAGTAAACGACCTGGCTGAACGGTTTGGGGTATCAACCATGACAATTAGAAGGGATCTGGCCCTCTTTGAGAAACAAGGCCTGGTTGTAACCAACTACGGCGGTGCCTACCTGAACAAGGGAGCGGGCATCGAGCCGGCCTTTGCTGTAAAGCAAGGTCAAATGAAGCAGGCAAAGCAGTCTATTGCGAGAAAGGCAGCCGAGTTGGTGAAGGATGGTGATTCCATTGTACTGGATTGTGGAACAACCCCCCTGCAGATCGTAAATTACATCTTACAGAAACGCATTACGATTATCACAAATTCCTGGCCCGTTGTGAATCATATACATGGCAGCAGTAAAGCAAAGCTGATTCTGGCTCCCGGTGAATATAATGAAGTTTCCGCAGGGGTGATCAGCAGCATGACGATGGAGTTTTACAGAAACTTTCATGCGGATATTGTATTTATCAGTACACAGGGGTTTAGTGCGGAGCAGGGCGGGACGGTGCCTGATCCGGCAGATGCTGATGTAAAACGCTCCATTTTAAACAGCGGTAAAAGGAAGGTTCTTGTTGCGGATCATACAAAGCTTGGAAAGGTTTTTTTGGCTAAGCATGCCGAACCCCATGATTTTGATGTCATTATTACGGATGATCAGGCAGATGAAAAATACATCCGGAAACTAAAAAAAGTATGCGGCCAGGTCATGATTGCAGAGAAAACGTGAATCCCATACGCACATTCTCGCAGACTTTCACATGGAAGGCTGATGTGATACAATACAAGGGTAGTAGATTTTGTAGTATGGGTGGTGTCCGTTGAAAAAAGCAAGCCTATTCATCCTTCTGTTGAGCCTGTGCCTTTTCCAGCCCCTCAGTATGGCCGGAGCTTCTGCCGGGAGCGATTCTTTGCCACCGGCCTCTTCAGAGAGCCCACCCAGCTTACCGGAGGCGGACAGCCCGGACGGGGAATATCGGTATCGCACCAGGGAAGGCCTGATGATTGTCAGCTACGTTGATGCCTGGCAGGGGGACAAGCTGGCGGAAGCTGCGGAGGAATTAAAACGAAACAAGCATGGACTGGAAATGGAATACCTGGATCGGGTGGAGATTCACCCGGGGTCGGAACCCAATGGCAACCAGCAGGTATCGGCAAGCTATGAAAGGGAGCTTCAGCAGGTGGGCATTCCCATCCACCTTTCCGGGTTTCTGCCTGAGGATTATCAGCTGAAGGTAAACCTGGAAAAGGGTGTTATCCGCATTTACAAAGGGGAGGAGAAGCAGGCAGCAGAGGATATTGCCACGGACCTGGCACATGAATACGGTCATCACTTTACATTTTTCCATTTTGATGATGCCTTTTCCCCCAAGGAATTCAAGGAAAGCACCTATTATCAGGTGCGCCGGCTGCAGCAGTATCCGAAGGTGAATGGAAGATCCGACTATGAAGAGGAAATTCATCGCTGGAGTATCTTTGAGATCGCTGCAGAGGATTATCACCAGCTTCTTGGCTCACCTGCCAGTAAGCGCATTACCCATTATTTTGACATATCTGAGAAAATGGGCAGCACAACCTACCAGCCTGTCAATACAGCCAGCAGGTATGACTTCAATGCCATTCCCCAGGAAAATTGGGATATTCCGCTGGCCTTTCAGGTAGAAGGGCTGCATCCGTATTTTCTTTCTTTTCTGGAAGAACCGATCGGGGTTGCTGCCCTTGCACCGTTTCCACGGCAAAAAACAGCAGAGCTGACGGCCCGTCTCCCCATATTATCCCATCGTGTAGAGGAGCATTTTACTTTTAAGAAGCACATAGTGGAATGGGATCCAATTGAAGAAGGGTATGCGGAGCAGCCTGTTTACACCCTGGTAGCAATTAACAGGGAAAACCGGGTGATTCCGATTAAGACTGTGTACCCCGGAGAAAAAACGGCTGCAGTAGTTGGAACGGTAACCCAGGCAATGGATTCCTATATCTATTATTATCAGGACGGCCTGGATCAGGGCAGCTTGGATTTCCGGCTTTATCTGCAATATCCGGACGGCCGGGTGCTGGCCTCTGAAGACTTGACCGTGGACTTCGATACGGATGATTGATCACTGCATGGGTATGCTCAATTCTTCCCGGCTTTCTTCCTGACCTTCCAAATGATAAGAGAGCAGGCTGACAGAATCAAGAGGACAGCTGCTGCTCCAGCGCTCCATATGAGGTAGTTCCTGGTGCTGTTCTTCTCCAGGGAGGAATCAATTATGAGAGCCTTGTGTTCACCGGGACGCAGGGTCCAGGAATATTGGACGGCATTCTTTCCGCTGATTGGTTTGGTTTGATCTGCATTGGTTCGCACAGGCTCCCCCGGTAAGGTAATATGGATGACTGCTTCGCTGTTTTCCATGGCTTCCCGGGCCGACGCCTTTAAATCCGAAGGCAATTGATTCACTGCCGTTTCGTCCGGTATGTTTCGAAGATCTGCTTCCATCCTGATTTGATA
Organism: Clostridiales bacterium; assembly: GCA_012837325.1. GTDB lineage: Bacteria > Bacillota > Clostridia > Caldicoprobacterales > DTU083 > DURK01. The sequence goes on along the minus strand of DURK01000114.1, from coordinate 14,236 downwards.
CACATTCAGAAAAACGCTGGGTTCATAATGCCATGAGTAATCCGTTATGATAGAAGGAAGGGTAGAAAACCCCAGCATGCCGCTGTCCGCATGTTGAAGGTCGGTACCATTCGTGACTTTATCTGCCCGGAAGCCGGCATATCCGTTCTCGTCATAGGAGGAAATGGAGAAGCCGTTTCTTTCAGCCTCCTGTGAGGCTGCATCCATCAGGTGAAGGATATCGGCAGGCATTTCAGGCTGCTCTTTTACTGCAAGGACATAGGAGGTCTCCACCCTGCCATCCTCTTCTATCACAAAGCTTAATTCCAGTCTGGCACAGCCCGACAGAAAAAGAACCGCTGCAGCCATCCCTATGAACCGCCAGAGTCGTCTCAGTGAAAGCCCCTCCTTCCAAGGCAATGCCATGTTTTATTTTTCATTTTAGCATAGGGCCGCTCAGTTGACAAAGACAAATAACACCAGGGCAGGTTGCGCTTCCGGACGACTGCCGCCCCCCTGACCTTGATTTCAAAGGGTATATTGACTTATAATAGACATATTGGTGATGAACTGGTGAAAAGAATTTGGAGGAAGCATTTTGGACAAAAAGAAATTATTTCGTGTATTCGCATCTTATTATAAACCCCATTACAAGCTCTTTTTTTTGGACATTTCCTGTGCTTTGATCGTGGCACTCATTGATCTGTTTTTCCCCATGATGACAAGGGAGGTCGTGGGGACGGTTCTCCCTTCCGGCCGGATGAACACCTTTTGGCTCTTTGTGGCCGTCATGTTGATTCTGTATCTGATTCGTACGGTTCTGCAATATATTGTGCAATACTGGGGTCATGTATTGGGTGTCCGCATCGAACATGATATGCGCAGGGACTTGTTCTCTCATCTGCAGACCCTCCCCTTCCGCTTCTACGACCAAAACCGGACAGGCCACCTGATGTCGCGCATAGTGAACGATCTCTTTGAAATTGCCGAGCTTTCCCATCATGGACCGGAAGATTTGTTCCTCTCCGCCATCATGCTGGTCGGTTCCTTTTTCATGCTGATGTCCGTCGAATGGCGTCTTGCATTGATCGTATACCTGTTGATCCCTGTGATGATCTGGTTTGCTTTGAAATATCGCAAAAACATGAACCAGGCCTTTCGTGAAATGCGGGTGAAGCTGGCGGATGTCAACGCACAGCTGGAAAGCAGCATTTCCGGTGTCCGGGTTTCCAAATCCTTTACCAATGAGGAGTATGAGAAGGAGAAATTTGGAGCAGGAAACAGGCGTTTTCGCAGTTCCAAATACACTGCCTACAAAAGCATGGCCGTTTTCCATACGGGTATCGAGTATTTCTCCAACATGCTCTCTGTCATCGTGGTAGCGGTCGGCGGCTACTTTATCTACAGGAAATGGATGGAGGTTGCAGATCTACTGGCCTTTATCATGTATGTAGGGGTTTTTCTGCAGCCTGTCCGTCGATTAACCAACTTCATGCAGCAATTTGAATCGGGTATAACCGGAGTGGAACGATTTGTAGAAATCATGGAGGTGCAGCCGGACATTGTAGATGCACCGGATGCAAGGGAACTGAAGGATGTTCGCGGTGACATTGCTTTTGAAAACGTAGGTTTTTCCTATGACGGCAACGAAAAGGTTTTGCAAAACATCAACCTATCCATTCCAGCCGGACAAACCATCGCCCTGGTAGGGCCTTCCGGGGGCGGGAAGACCACCATGTGTCATCTGATCCCAAGGTTTTACGAGGTCATGGAGGGGAGAATCACGATTGACGGCCGGGACATTCGTGATTACACGCTCAAATCCCTCAGACAGAATATCGGTCTGGTCCAGCAGGACATTTTTCTGTTCGCCGGTACCATTCGTGACAACATTCAATACGGCAGAGTGGGCGCAAGCGATCAGGAGGTCGAAGAAGCCGCGAAAAATGCCGATATACATGACTTTATCATGAGCCTTCCTGATGGGTATGACACCCAGGTAGGGGAGAGAGGCCTTCGCCTTTCCGGCGGCCAGAAGCAGCGCATTTCCATTGCCCGGGTGTTCCTGAAAAATCCGCCTGTTCTGCTGCTGGATGAAGCCACCTCCGCTCTGGACAATGAAACCGAAATTCGGATTCAGCGTGCACTGGAGCAGCTGTCCCATGGCAGAACCTCCCTGATTATTGCCCATCGCCTGTCTACCATCAAAAATGCAGATGCAATCCTTGTGCTCACCGAAGAAGGCGTTGTGGAGCAGGGAACCCATGAGGAGCTGATGGAAAAGGGCGGTCTTTATTTTGACCTGTATCAGGCTCAGTTCAAGGATTCGGTTTCCGAGGATGATGTCATGGTATGGTCTGAAGGGCAGGAATAAGTGAGTAAGCAAAGGTTCTGAAAGACATGAAATGATAATGGGAAGGAGGCCTGCAGATGGAATATCTGACCCTGGCAAAATCCATTGAGCATGAAGTGGTCATCCAAAAATCCAGATTTATTGGATTAACGTACCCCCTTGTCTCCGAAGGGGAAATCTCCCTGTATCTGGAGGATGCAAGAGAAAGGTATCCGAATGCCTCCCATTATTGTTATGGTGCAGTGATCGGCTTGGATGGCATGCTGCAGCGCTTTTCCGATGATGGAGAGCCGGGCGGCACCGCTGGCATGCCCATCCTGCAGGTACTGCTGCAAAGAAACCTGAAAAACATATTGGTGATTGTTGTGCGGTATTTCGGAGGCATCAAGCTGGGAGCAGGCGGTTTGGTCCGTGCTTACAGCAGAACCACCGCTGAAGCGGTGAATGAGGCCGGAATCATCAGGATGGAGTTAAGCAGCCGCGCCGCTGTATCCATTCACTATCATCTGCTGGGCAGCGTGGAGCATTTTCTTCATCAGCCTGGAGTCAAAATACAGGAGATGACCTATGGCGAAAAGGTAACAATCCGCCTGCTGACCAATTTGGACTGGGATGAGCTGGTAGGCAGACTGATTGATCTTTGCAGCGGCAATGTGGAAATTGAGAAATTGGAAAGCATATACACCCATTGGGCTTAATTGATTTTGGATGCATCAAAATAGATAGTGCAATTTACTTTTCTATACAGCGTATGAAAGGGTAGATATGCCAGGAAAGGAACGAGAGCCATGGATCCGGAAAGATTCATCCTGTTTACCGGTCATTTTGGCAGCGGCAAAACAGAAATCGCTGTCAACTATGCCATGCACAGTGCAGATTCCGGACAAAAGACCATATTGGTGGATTTGGATATTGTCAATCCCTTCTTCCGCTCCACCGAGGTGAAGGAGCAGCTGGAGGCACAGGGAGTAAAGGTGATCTCTCCCAATTTTGTATCCACCGGGGTGGATGTCCCCTCCTTACCTGCAGAAATCTATTCCGTTTTTACCGATCAAGCTGCAAAAGTCATCATCGATGTGGGCGGAGATGAAACCGGGGCCAGGGCATTGGGTCAATACTTCCCATACTTTCAAAAGGAAGCATACCGCATGTATTATGTCATCAACACGAAACGACCCCTGTCCTCAACCAAAGAGGACATTCTGTCTATGATGCGGGAAGTGCAGAGAATGTCCAGGCTTGAGATCAGCCATTTGGTTAACAACACGAATCTATCCTATGAAACAGATATTTGTGATATAATTGAGGGACATGCTTTGATTTCTCAGGTTTCAAAATCTGTAAACAAACCCATTGCGTATACAGCCGGAGTTCGAGATTTACTGGATCAACTGCCAGATGATTTAAAGAGCAGCGTGTTTCCCATAAAGCTGTTTATGAAACCTCCCTGGCGATGAAGATACTACAGCAATGGATGTACTATATTTTTATTTTCAAAGGGGGGTTGGGCAATGGCAAAGGCAACATTCGATGAAAACCGCTGCAAGGGCTGTGAACTGTGTGTTTCGGTATGTCCGAAAAAAATTGTGGTGATGGCTGAAGATCGAATAAATGAAAAGGGATATCATCCCGCAACGGTTGAGGATATGGATAAATGTATCGGCTGCGCGTTTTGTGCTATGATGTGCCCCGATGTGGTTATAGAAGTGGAAAAGTAAGGGAGAGAGGGAATCGACTATGTCCAAGGTATTGATGAAGGGGAACGAAGCCATCGCAGAAGCCGCCATCCAGGCAGGCTGCCGGTACTTCTTCGGATACCCCATTACACCGCAGAATGAAATTCCGGCCTACATGGCAAAAAGACTGCCCCAGGCAGGCGGAACTTTTTTACAGGCAGAAAGTGAAGTGGCTGCCATAAATATGGTATACGGAGCAGCAGGAGCAGGAGCCCGCGTGATGACATCGTCCTCCAGCCCGGGCATCAGCCTGAAGCAGGAGGGGATCTCCTATATCGCGGGAGCGGAGCTGCCCTGTCTGATTGTTAACATTGTAAGAGGAGGCCCCGGCCTGGGCGGCATTCAGCCGGCCCAATCCGATTATTTTCAGTCAGTAAAGGGCGGCGGTCATGGTGACTATCACCTGGTTGTTTTGGCTCCTTCCACCATTCAGGAAATGGTGGATCTGGTACAGGAGGGTTTTGACATCGCTGACCAGTATCGCAACCCGGTTATGATTCTTGGTGACGGGATGCTGGGTCAGATGATGGAGCCGGTGGAGTTCGAGGAGAGAAAGTCCAGAAGGCTGCCTCCTAAAGATTGGGCAACTACCGGCTGGAAAGGAGACAGACCTCGTGCCGTTATCAATTCATTGTTTATTAATCCCCAGGTGCTGGAGAATCACGTGAACAAGATTTACAGAAAATACCAAGAGATTAAGGCCAATGAAACCATGGCAGAGTGCTGTAATTGTGAAGATGCAGAGATTATTGTGTCCGCATATGGTACGACTGCCCGTATTGTTAAAAGCGCAATGGAGATGGCTGCTCGTAAGGGCATAAAGGTTGGTTTGATCCGCCCCATTACCTTGTGGCCGTTTCCAACTGAAACCTTCCAGGAATGGGCTCAAAGAGATCATGTTAAGGCATTCTTGACAGTGGAAATGAGCATGGGCCAAATGGTAGAGGATGTTACTCTGTCCATTGGCGGGAAAAAGCCCTCTCATTTTTATGGCAGAACAGGCGGAATGGTTCCCAACCCGGCTGATATTCTTGCGGAAATCGAAAAAGTCAGAGGGGGGAATGCATAATGGCCAAAGTATTTGAAAGACCCAAGTCTTTAATTGATATACCCATGCATTACTGCCCCGGGTGCACACATGGAATTGTTCATCGTCTGGTTGCGGAAGCAATGGATGAGCTGAACATAAGGGAGAAAACCATAGGTGTAGCCCCAGTAGGCTGTGCTGTGTTTGCATATGATTATTTTAACTGCGATATGCAGGAGGCTGCCCATGGCCGGGCTCCGGCTGTAGCTGCTGGAATTAAGCGTGTTCACCCTGATAATGTGGTATTCACCTATCAGGGAGATGGTGATCTGGCTTCCATCGGTGCAGCTGAGATCGTTCATGCAGCCAACCGCGGTGAAAAGATCACAACGGTATTTATCAATAATGCCATATACGGTATGACGGGGGGGCAAATGGCTCCAACAACCTTGCTGGATCAGGTTACGGCAACCTCTCCTTATGGCAGAAAGCCAGAAACCGAGGGGTATCCCATCCGGGTTAGTGAAATGCTGGCTACCCTGGAGGGTGCTGCCTACATTGAGCGGGTGTCCGTTCATGATATCAAACATATCGTCAGAGCAAAGAAGGCCATTAGGAAGGCTTTCGAGTATCAGCTTGAAGGCAGGGGCTTCACTCTGGTAGAAGTTTTGTCTACATGCCCGACCAATTGGGGAATGACTCCTGCAGAAAGCCTGAAATGGCTGCAGGATAACATGATTCCCTATTATCCTCTCGGTGTAAAAAAGGAGGCAAAGTGACATGACGGAACAAATCATTATTGCTGGTTTTGGAGGACAGGGCGTCATGTCCATGGGTCAGCTTCTTGCCTATGCGGGTATGCTGGAAGGCAAAAATGTTTCCTGGCTGCCCTCGTATGGACCGGAAATGAGAGGCGGCACCGCCAACTGCAATGTAATTATTACGGATGATATGGTAGCTTCACCCATCGTCACTCAGGCTTCCGTAGTGATTGCCTTAAATAAGCCTTCTCTGGATAAGTTTGAAAGTGCTGTTGTGCCAGGAGGGATGTTGTTTGTCAACAGTTCCCTGATTGATAGAAAATCGGTGCGGGAGGACATTGATGTATTTTACATTCCCGCCAATGAAATTGCAGACCAGCTGGGTAATCCCAGAATCGCCAATACGGTTGTGCTGGGTGCCTATCTTGCAAAGGCAGAGGGCAGTATTTCACCAAGCTCTGTCATTGAAGCACTTAAAAAGGTTTTGGGTCCCGGAAAACAGGATTTAATCCCCTTGAACGAAGAAGCTCTGAAACGGGGAGCAGAACAGGCTGCCATTGTGTTGGAAAGCGCTCATTGAACTCCCTGATTAAGAAAAGAGATTGATTCGACATCCATAAATGATGTTCAAAGTTATGAAAAAAACAGAAAGCGCAGGCCAATTAGGCCTGCGCTTTGATGTGCGTTTTAATCACGCTCGTCGTCCATACCATTTATTTTCCATAATAGGCTTTCCTGTAGATTTCTTCCAGCTCGCTTACCAGAGGATAGCGGGGGTTGGCAGTGGTGCACTGGTCTTCAAAGGCCCGTTCTGCCAGTCCGGGTACAGCTGCCATAAAGGCTGCTTCATCCACCCCGCATTCTTTAATGCTCATAGGCATGTTGAGCCGTTTCATCAAATCCCGGACTGCCTTTATCAGGTTGGCTATCTGCTCTTCCTGGGTGTCGCCGCCAAATCCCAATTGACGGGAAATTTGCGAATACCGGTAGTCTGCAACGAACTCGCCATATTTGGGGAATATGGTGAACTTAGTGGGTTTTTGTGCGTTGTATTCAATTACATAGGGCAGGAGGACCGCATTTGCACGACCATGGGTTATATGGAATTCGCCCCCCAGCTTATGTGCCATCGAGTGATTGATACCAAGGAATGAGTTGGAGAAAGCCATACCAGCTATGCAGGATGCATTGTGTACTTTTTCCCGGGCCACCGTATCATTGGCATTCTCATAGCTTCTGGGCAGGTACTTGAATATCAGCTCAATTGCCTTGATAGCCAAACCATTGGTATAGTCGGAAGCGAGTACCGAAACATAGGCTTCAATTGCATGGGTCAGTACGTCCAATCCGGTATCTGCCACGATGGATTTGGGCAAGGTGGTAACAAATTGGGGATCGATGATGGCCACATCCGGGGTCAATTCATAGTCAGCCAGAGGATATTTTATGTTGCCATTCTTCTTGTCGGTTATAACCGAGAAGGAGGTTACCTCCGAACCGGTACCGGAAGTAGTGGGGATCGCAACCATCTGCGCTTTCTTTCCAAGATTGGGGAAGTGGAAGGCACGCTTTCTGATATCCATGAATTTCAGGCGAAGTCCGTCAAAGCTGGTATCCGGGTGCTCATAGAAGAGCCACATTCCCTTTGCAGCATCGATGGCTGAACCGCCGCCCAGTGCGATAATTACGTCCGGTGCGAAGGCTTTCATGGCAGCTACGCCTCGTTCAATGGTTTCAATGGACGGATCCGGCTCCACTTCATAGAAAATTTCACTGTGGCAGTATATTTCACGCTTTCTCAGGTAATATAAAGCCTTGTCAACATAACCCAGCTCCATCATGGTAGGATCGGTAACGATGAATGCACGTGTTATATTGGGCATGACCTCCAGGTATTGGATAGAACCCTTTTCAAAGTAGATTTTCGGCGGGATCTTGAACCATTGCATATTAACTCTCCTCTTGGCGATGCGTTTTTTGTTAAGCAGGTTGACGGTGGACACATTGGAAGTCGTGGAGTTTCTTCCGAAGGAACCGCAGCCCAGGGTAAGAGAGGGAGTATAGGCATTATAAATATCACCGATGGCGCCCTGGGAAGAAGGTGCATTGACAATAACCCGGCCTACCTTCATATCTTCACCGAAGCGTACGCATAATTCCTCATCGTCGGAATGGATCACCGCTGAGTGGCCTAAACCGCCGAGTTCCAGCATAGCCTGGGCATATTCAAAGCCCTGTTTCTCATCCTTGCAAACAAAGTAGGCAAGAACCGGGGACAGCTTTTCCAGTGAGAGAGGATATTTGATGGATGGTTCGGGAAGCCTTGCCAGCAGGATTTTGGTTCCGGCAGGTACCTTGAGGCCTGCATTCTTAGCGATGGTTTCTGCAGACTGACCAACCACTGCAGGGTTCACCGCCATTTTTTCCGTATTCATAACATATTTGGTGAGCAGAGCTGTTTCCTCTTCATTGGCGAAGTAGCAGTTATGCTCCTTCATATAGGCTTCAAACTCATCCTTGATTGCCTCATCAACGATTACGGCCTGCTCGGAGGCGCATATCATGCCGTTGTCAAAGGTTTTTGAAATCATCAGGTCGGTGCATGCCCGGCCAACGTTTACGTTTTTGTTGATATAGCAGGGCACATTGCCGGGTCCCACGCCGAGAGCAGGCTTGCCGCAGCTATAGGCGGACTTGACCATTCCGGCACCGCCGGTAGCAAGTATAAGGGATACACCTTCATGCTTCATCAAGCCGGTCGTGGCTTCCATGGAAGGAACCTCTATCCACTGAATGCAATGCTTTGGTGCACCGTTTTTCACAGCGGCTTCCTTGAGAATTCTTGCTGCTTCAGCGGAGGATTTCTGAGCAGAAGGATGGAAGGCAAAGATGATCGGGTTTCTGGTTTTTGCACAGATGAGTGACTTGAACATGGTTGTAGAGGTGGGATTGGTTACCGGAGTAACCCCTGCTACCACACCAACGGGCTCAGCGACCTCGACATATCCTTCCAGATCGTTTTCCTCGATGACACCTACTGTTTTCTGATGGGCAATGCTGTGATAAATGTATTCGGTGGCAAACATGTTCTTAATGACCTTGTCTTCAAACAATCCTCTTTTTGTCTCATCTGCTGCGGCATGTGCCAGATACATGTGCTTGTCCAGACCGGCAAGGGTCATTGCGTGAACAATTTTGTCCACCTGCTCCTGATCCAGCTTCATGTATTCTGCCAATGCCTGATGTGCGTTTGATACGAGTCTGTCAATCATGGCATTGACATCGGAGGGAGTGCTGTTCTGTTTGACCTCTTTGTTTTCTGTGGTTTCCTTTTTCATAGCGGAATCCTCCTATATAAAAATTGATAATATTGAAAACGATATAAACGACGAGATAGTTGTTTCATATTGCTATTTCAGTCGGTATATATATCATAATGGATTCATCGCTAATTGTCAATAATTTAACAAACATTTTTTGATATTTTTTTCTTATTCATTCGTAATTTTGAAAAGTCAGGCGTAAATCCATGGAAAAAGCCATACAACTTTGTTAAGATATAAGATATAAGATGGAGGTGGTCCTGTTGAATTGGGAAATCATAATAAAACTTGTGCTGGCCATGGTTTTTGGCGGCATCATCGGCTTGGAACGGGAAATTGGCAACCGGCCTGCCGGTTTTCGAACCCATACACTGGTTTGCATGGGTTCCGTACTGGTTATGATGACATCGGAATTTCTGCTGGAAGCCTATGCTTCCAATCCTCCTGACCCGGCTCGTTTGGGCGCACAGGTGATCAGTGGTATCGGTTTTCTGGGAGCGGGCACCATATTAAAGGACGGCTCCCGCGTGCGTGGATTGACCACGGCAGCCAGTCTGTGGGTGGTTGCCTGCATCGGGCTGGCAATCGGCGTGGGGTTTTATTTGGGAGCATTAGCTGCTACCCTGCTTTCCTATATTACCCTGGTCCTGTTGAAAAAATTTGAAGGCTATGTTCCGGGGCTGAGGGATCATGAACTGTCCCTGGAGATTCCAAATACGCCGGGGCAAATCGCCAAAATAACCAATATCCTGGCAGCCTTGAATGTACGCGTCCGGGACATCAAGGTGGAACCAGGAAAGGAAGAGCTTACCCAGGCTTACTTCAAGCTGGTTTTCCCTCCGGGAATGGACACACATGTTCTGGGAGCGGAACTATCCAGGTTGGAGGGTGTCAGTGTTCTGAATGATGAGGATTAAAAAATCAAGGTATACATCTATACAACAAGGAGGTTGAAAGGTTGAAGGAGTTTTTATCTGAACTGATCGAAATACCGGGGGTGTCGGGCTATGAAGAGCAGGCAGCCAGGCGGATAGCCCGGGAATTTTCCCCTTATTGCGACGAGGTTCAAACAGACTCGTTTTTCAATGTGTACGGAATCAAGCGGGGAACAGCCGCGCAGCAGGCATCCGACAGGCCAAAGGTGATGCTGGCTGCTCACATGGATGAAATCGCGCTGATGGTACGTGACATTGATGACAAAGGATTTATACGGTTTACCAATATCGGGGGAGTAGATCAAAGAATCTTACTGGCTCAGGAGGTTACGGTTCACGGGCGGGAGAATCTTCATGGCATCATTGCAACGGTGCCGCCCCATCTCCAGGCTGCGGAGGACTCCAGTAAGGTTGTGAAAATGAAGGATATGAGCATAGACGTCGGTCTGCCTGTTAAAAAGGTAAAGGAGCGGGTTCGCGTAGGTGATCTGATTACCTTCTGCAGTCCGCTGGTCACCATGCAGGGTTCCATGGTAAACGGGAAATCCATTGATGACAGGGCAAGTGTGGTGATGCTGACCGAGGTGATGAAGGAGCTGGACAGGCTGCAATATCAGGCTGAGGTTTATTGTGTTGCCACAGTGCAGGAAGAGGTTGGTACCAGAGGGGCTGTCATCAGTACATATCGAACCCGGCCGGATATTGGCATCGCCATCGATGTAACCCATGGCGAAACACCAGATGCTGCCAAGGAAGATACCCATGCTATGGACAAAGGTGTGGTAGTATGTAAAGGCCCCAACATGCACCCCGGCCTGACAGAAAAATTCCTGGAGGTCGGAAAGGAATATGGGCTGGAATGTCAGATCGGTATCGCCCCGCGGCCGACAGGCACCGATGCCCGCTCCATTCAGATTTCCCGAAGCGGGGTTCCCACCATTCTATTGGAACTGCCGCTGCGTTACATGCACACGACAGTAGAAACATTGAACCTGAACCACATCAAGGCGGGCGCCAGGCATATCGCATTGTTTATTGCTTCATTGAAGGAGGGGTGGCAGGAATGGCTGAGCTATTAAAAAGACTGACGGAAGCCAGGGGTGTAACCGGTAATGAAGATGAGGTCAGAGGGATCATCCTGGAGCTGGCAGCCCAGTCCGGAGCGGAGGTTTCGGTAGATCGGATGGGCAATGTCATCGCCAGAAGACCGGGCCGGACAGGCGGCAAAAAAATCATGCTTGCAGCTCATATGGACGAAGTCGGATTTATCATTTCCTCCATTTCTGAAAACGGGATGTTGAAATTCAAGCCGGTGGGAGGCATTGACCAGAGAATCCTTCTGTCCAAGCGGGTTCGCATTGGAAAGGATGGCATACCGGGTGTGATCGGCGTAAAGGCGATCCATCTGCAGGAGCCGAGTGAACGCAATACTGTAATCAAGCAAAAGCAAATGTATATTGATATCGGAGCCCATTCCAGAGAGGAAGCCCAAAAGGTGGTGGAGGCGGGGGATTATGCCTCGTTTGACAGCTCTTTTACTCCATTTGGAGACAACAAGGTGAAGGCCAAGGCATTGGATGACCGGGCTGGCTGTGCCATTCTTCTGGAGCTTTTGAAGGAAACCTATGATTTTGATTTGATCGCCTGCTTTACCGTGCAGGAGGAAATCGGCCTGCGAGGTGCAGAGGTTGCAGCATGGCATGTTGAACCGGACATGGCGGTTGTAGTGGAAGGAACCACCTGTGCGGATATTCCGGATGTTCCGGAGCATATGTATACCACCAGAATGGGTATGGGGCCTGCCATCTCCTTTATGGATCACAGTTCCATTGCTGATCCTAAACTGTTTCAGCAGATGGTTGAAACAGCGGAAAACCATTCCATACCCTATCAGATAAAAGAAGCCATTGCAGGAGGCAACGATGCCGGCAGCATCCAAAAGTCCCGCGGCGGTGTGCGTACAATTGTGGTTTCCGTACCCTGCCGTTATATTCATTCGTCGTCATCTGTGATGGATTTGAATGATTATTACAACACCATTGCCTTGGTGAAGGAATTTTTGAAAGGATGTGAAACCCGTTGAAAACGTTACTGGCTCACTTAACAGGATTATACGGCCCCTCGGGAAAGGAGGAGGCAGTCAGACAAGCAATACAGCAGGAGATAAAGGATTATGTGGATGAAATTCATGAGGATGTCATGGGTAACCTGATTGCAGTGAAAAAGGGCAATGGTTCCGGCAGGAAAGTAATGCTGGCTGCCCATATGGATCAAATTGGTTTGATTGTAACCAATATTGATGAAAACGGGTTTTTGCGTTTTTCCAATATCGGCGGGGTTTCGCCCTTTAATGTTTTACATCGCCGGGTTGTGTTCCAGAACGGTGTAACCGGTGCTGTCAGCTATGAGACGGAGCTGGAGGAAATCAAAAATCTGAAGCTGAATAAAATGTACATCGATATTGGTGCTGCCAGCCGGGAAGAAGCCAAAAAGCTGGTTCAGATCGGAGACATCGCTGTCTATCATGCACCGATGGCTGATCGGGAAAACCGCTTCTTCGGCTGTGCCATGGATGATCGGGCAGGCTGTGCCGTTTTAGTGGAAACCATCAAGGCTGTAAAGAACTCTCCCAATGAGCTGTTCTTTGTGTTTACCGTACAGGAAGAGGTAGGTCTGCGCGGTGCAAGAACCTCCGCTTATTCCATCAACCCGGATATCGGCATTTCCCTGGATGTTACCATAACAGGAGATACACCTAAATCCAGGCCGATGGCAATCAATCTGGGAGACGGTCCTGCTGTAAAAGTGAAGGACTCTTCCCTGATTTGTCATCCCATGGTCAAGAACCTGATGATTCAACGGGCAGAAGAGGCAGGGATCCCCTATCAGCTGGAGGTGCTGGAAGCCGGCGGCACCGATTCCGGAGCCATCCACCTATCCAGAGAAGGAGTTCCTTCAGGTGTCATTTCCATTCCCTGCCGCTACGTTCACTCTGCCCATGAAATGGTGGACAAGAATGACCTGGAAAATGCCGTTAAGCTGCTGACTCGTATATTGGAGAATGAAATTGCTTAGTGTAAGATAGTTTTCAGTCTATTTGTCAGTTGTCAGTCATTAACTCGGAAACAGTAAGTATATAAACTAATAAGGTTATCTGTCAATTGTTGGGGTGAACTCAAGAACGGAGAGTAAATAAGCAGTTATTGAAGAAGATGTCGTCATTATTGAAGGCATCTTCTTCTGTCTTTTAACCTTAGATGCTTTATACACATGGTTACTCAAGCATGAATGAGAATACACTGTGACAAGCCAGCATAGCCAAATAAAAACCCACAGTATCTTGACGCTATCTTTCGAAATTATGCACATTGACTTTTAAGAAGAAAGTTATATAATTATGTTAAGTAGTAAATGAATGTATATCAGTTTTTGTCAAGAGTTTAGAATCAATTCCTATTTATTTTGAAAACTATCTCGGTTGTTAATTTTTTAAGTTTATCTGGTTAATCCACTAACTTAGGCCTTTTATACCTAAATCTTTTATGATTAATATACGGCATTCAGGCTTGTCTTCTCATTGCATCATTGTTAAGGCTCGAGTTTCTTATATATCTTTATATTCCTTTCTGCCTGCTGGTACAGCAGCAGAATATGATATAACCCGGCCGGAGAGGATCCCAATAAGCATATTTATAAACAGCATTATATAGATTATTATAACAAGTTTAATATAAATAAGGAGGGAGTTTATGAAAACAAAAAAACGGTTACTTGTACTTGCATTGGCAATTCTTCTGATTGTTACGCTGTTAACCGGCTGCAAATCAGGGGAAACTGGTAAAAGCGGAGATAAGGACGGCTATACCTTTGGTGCTACATACTGGACAATGAACAATCCATACTTTGTTGCACTTGAAGCCGGAATTCGAGCCGCTGTTGAAGCAAACGGTGACAAGCTGATATCTTACGACCCGCAGGGGAATCAGTCAACCCAGATTTCCCAAATTGAAGACATGATAGCACAGAAAGTGGACCTGATTTTCTTGAACCCATGCGACTATCAAGGTGTAAGGCCGGCATTGGAATCAGCCCAGAAAGCCGGCATACCGATTATTGTGGTGG
>DURK01000113.1 GCA_012837325.1 Clostridiales bacterium | reverse complement strand
GTAACAACCGCTTGTCCACTGCATGGGAGTACGGGCATGATCCCTGGTGCCTGTCAATATCTTTTGGAACGCCTCATCTTCTCCCATTGTCTTTAAAAGATCATGATACAAATTGAGGCTTTCAATATCCCGCAATTCACTGATGGATTGAAACCGCTGATTCACCATGCCAATTTCCTGACCTTGATAAATAAAGGGCGTACCCCGGAGAGTAAGCTGCATAACTGCCAACAGTTTTGCCAAGGCAATACGGAATTCTGGAGCCGGGTCAACCTTTGACAACATACGGGGGTTGTCATGGTTATCATAGAAAAGAGACATTTGGCACTGGCTGCCATAGTTCTCCATCCAATCGATCATATAGCTTTTGTAGTAGTTCAAATCATACTGATAGTCGTCAAAACGAACATGCCCTGGTGTTTCAAGGTGATCAAAGGAGAATACCATATCCAATTCTTCCCGGTAATCGGCAGTTAAGAGTTTACTCATCTCCATTCCTACACCAGGCGTTTCCCCTACCGAAAATGCACTGAAGGGTGCAAAAGCCTTTACCTTAAGCTCATGCAGGTATTCATGCAAACGAGGACCGTAAAAATAGTGCTCTACCCCGTAGTATCCCATAAGCTCACCCACCTGCTTACTCCCCTGAGGTAAGCCGTCCTGCTTGGATATATAATTGATGACATCCATTCGAAAACCGTCTACACCTTTTTTCAACCACCAGATTACGATATCACTTACTTCTTCCCTGACCTCCGGATTGTCCCAGTTCAAATCCATTTGTTTTTCAGAAAAGAGATGCAAAGCATACTGGTTCCGCTCTTTAATGTATTTCCATGCACTGCCGCTGAAAAAGCAAGTCCAGTTATTTGGTTCATCGCTAAAGATATAGTAGCTGCCATATTTTGAATCTGGTTCATGGATTGCAGTTTGAAACCATTCATGTTCATCCGAGGTATGGTTTACAACAAGATCCATGATAAGTTTCATACCCCGGTCATGCACCCCATTGATTAATTCCTCCAAGTCCTCCATTGAACCAAACTCTCCCAAAACCTTTCGGTAGTCCCGGATATCATATCCGTTATCATCATTGGGAGAGTCGTAAATCGGGCTGAGCCAAATGGCATCCACACCTAATTCCTTCAGATAATCAAGCCTTTTTATTATGCCCTGCAAGTCGCCGATCCCGTCTCCATTGCTGTCTTGAAAACTTCGCGGATAGATCTGATAAAACACTGCTTCCTTCCACCAGGCTGGCTTTACTGTGCCGTTGTCTGCCTCGGGAACGTCTGGCTCACTGTTTAACAGTAAAAGAACTGTATTCAGAAAGTCTTGATCAATAAATCCCATGGTAAGTCGTGGTAAATGCTTTAATTTAAGACTGCCGATGATGGGGCTTTTTATCACCCACTCTCTGCATCCCATCTGCAGCAGTATTTTGCGAATGATGTCACAACCTACCGGGTGACGATATACGTCCTTTATACAGCTTCCTTTTGTCAGCAAATTGGATCCCTCCCGATTACTAATAAGAATATCGATCGCAATTTCGGACAAAATAAACCTTGATATTCATAATAATTGCTATCGAGACACGATAGAAAGGAAAGGAGCATACGCATGGCCAGGGACAGGAAAAACCAGAACAGGAAATCTGCCCATGATCAACAGCCCGACTTTCAAAATGACCAATTGGGTGAGAATGCTGCAGAGCACTTCAGCGAACGTTATGATAACAAAAAAAACAGAAAAAAGAAGTAGAGACTCGCTTGAAAAGTGATTTGAAGGGGATATGCATACTGAATCATATCCCCGCTGTCAACCCTTAGCTTAATTTACTTATCTGCTCCCTCATTTCTTCATTAAAAACCTCAATAAATATTTTTGCGGTATGAATCGCATCATCCAACGCCCTGTGCAGCTTGCCATCCACTTCAATATCCAAGGCATTTAATGCATTTTTCAACCCGACAGATTGATTTTTGGGAAGTCCCAGCACCCGGGTACATCGGCTTTGAATATCATAATACCTTTCAATCCATTCGTAGGGAAGCTTATGATAAATACAGTTTTTCTGCAGGATTTTCACATCGTTTGTGCTCCAGGTGCACAAAACATAGTCTTGTCCACAAAATTCACGAAAATCAGTTATGGCCTTCCGAAAATTTTCCCCCGTCTCCAGGTCTTTAGGCTTGATTCCGGTTTTACGTATAACAATCGGGCTCAACCTACGATAAATGACAGGCTTGATCAAACGGTTGAAGGTTTCTGTTATTTCCAAATTCTCACTTACCTTAACTGCACCGATTTCGATAATCTCAAAAGGACTGACTGGGTTAGGTCGAAAACGGCTGTTCGGGTTGTAAAGCTTTGGCTGAGGTTGACTGAATTCCGTATCGTATACAATGTAATCCATATTCTGCTCCATGTTTTGCTTAAGCTGCATGTGTTCTCATATCTATTCTATCGAGGTTGAGATGAAGTATGCGGTAAGTGTTTTTCCAACTTGGACTGCTTAATACTTCACAACCAAATCTTGCATCCTTGGTGTTCCTATTGTGTCAGCATACGCATCTTTATTCTATTCTATCGGTATACATGACAGATTTCAAGCTGTTGACGACATATTGCTCCATTTACAACTGAACTGAAGGGAAACGCATACAATAATACTACCAAAATATAAAGAAGAAAACCTAGGTCATGAACCTAGGCTGTTAAGGCAGATCTGAGATACCGTCGTTTCAATTTTGACACCTATCTCCCGATAGGTGGGTGTCCGCAAGATTCCTTCTATCTTCCCTTGCCATTTCTGGGCTTACTATGGGCTTGATATCCAACAGTCTTATTGGACTCCCTCATGCATTACGTAGGTTCAAAATAGAAACCATGCGCATATCTCAGAACAACATTTCATGGTTCTACTTTCAATCTTATTATAACGTATTTTCAGTCTGCGTCAATGGAATTTTTTAGCTCGTTGTCATCTCGGAGTTGAAACTTCTACCCGGACTTTTTTTCCATTTAATCTCTTAATAGAACAGCCCTTTATCAGACTCTTTACCTTTGTATCCCTTAAATCAATAAAAGTAAATTTATCTAACACATCGATGTCACCAATATGTTTTCGATCGATATTTGCAGCCTCTTTCAAAAAGCGGAGCAGAAGCCTTGAATTCACCTTGTCCTTTCTGCCAATGGAAAGAAACATCCGGGTAAAACCAGTATCTGATCCAATGCTGTTTTCCACATAATCAAAACTGACTTTTCTCTGATATATGATATACATCAATGCAGCAGCCACATCCACCAGACTGTAATCTTCGTCCAATTCAGCAGCCAAAGGTACAAAGCGTTTATATTCCCCCTTCTCCAGGGTTTCCTTCGCATCCTTCAATAAACTCCTGTACTTAGCATGGAAGATATCCTCCACTGTTGGAATCTCCTTCCGCCTGATCTTGATGCCTGCTATCCGTTCAATCTGCTTTAGATTGGTATATTCTCGGGTTGTAACAAGGGAATACGCCGATCCTGCTTTGTTTGCCCTTCCAGTACGCCCAATACGATGAATGTAGGACTCAATATCCTGAGGAAAATCATAATTGATGACATGTGAAATGTTCTCGACATCAATGCCACGAGCAGCCACATCTGTTGCTGCTAAGAATTCCAGATTTCCTTCTCTAAACTTTCTCAAGGTGTTCAACCGTTGGCCCTGATTCATATCACCATGCATACCCTCTACATGATATCCTCTGGTCTGCATGGCTTCCACCAGTTCATCCACGCCCTTCCTCGTTTTACAGAATATAATAGCGGAAGAAGGTTCATCAACATCCAAGATACGACATAAGGACTCAAACCGATCCTTTTGTTTGATTTCAAAATAGTACTGGCTGATATTGGGTACCATCATAGATTTTTTTTGTATGGTGATCTGCACCATATTCGGTTTCATGAATTTTTTAGCCAGCCTTTGGATAGGACTCGGCATGGTGGCGGAAAAGAATATGGTTTGCTTGTCTTGGTTGGTATGTTTCAATATTTCTTCAATATCTTCGATAAATCCCATGTCTAACATTTGATCTGCCTCATCCAGGACAGCAAATCGGATATCGGAAAAATCAACAATCTTTCTTCGAATCAAGTCAAGGATGCGCCCGGGCGTACCCACAACAATGTCTACTCCTTTGCGTAAGGCACTAACCTGCCTTGCAATGGGTTGACCACCATACACTGGTAATATCTTTATATTGCTATGCTTTGCAATACGGGTCAACTCATCATTCACCTGTATAGCCAGTTCTCTAGTAGGTGTTAATATCAGACAATCAATCCCTTTCTTGTGATCCGATTGCATACTGAGAATCGGCGCACCAAAAGCCAGTGTTTTCCCGGTGCCCGTTTGAGCTTGTCCAATCATGTCTTTCCCTTGCAGCAAAACCGGTATGGCATCTTGCTGTATTTTCGATGGTTCCTCAAAGCCCATATCCTCTATCGCCTTTAGCACATTACTGTTTAGTTGAAACTGACCAAATCCTTTGTTTTCCATTCAATCCCTCTTTTTCGCTTACTTCTTTTATCCTATGTCATTTGCATGGATAATACTATTCTTTCTTTTTCGTGAAAAGAAAAACCACATAAAGAAACGCAGATAGTGAATCAGGTGATTCCTCTGCCTGCGTTTCTTTATCCTATGTCATCCAGTATAACTTGTCAACGTAAATCTACTTACCTATATGATTAAACCTCTGAGTAAATATCATTTCAATATTTCCTCTATCCGATCCAGCTCATCCTTTGAGAATGCAAGATTTTTCAATGCAGCCACATTGTCTTCAATTTGAGAAACTTTGCTGGCACCAACTAATACAGAAGTAACCCGTCTATCTCTTAAAATCCAGGCGACTGCCATCTGGGCCAGGGATTGTCCTCTTTGCAGAGCAAGCTTGTTGAGTTTTTCTATCTTAATCAGTTTTTCTTCCGTAACCTGTTTCCGTTGCAGATAACCGTGCAATTTTGCAGCTCTGGAATCCTCAGGAATACCGTTAAGGTACTTATCGGTCAGTAAACCTTGTGCTAGAGGTGAGAAGGCAATGGTTCCAATCCCCTCTTCTTCCAATACTGTTTGCAGACCGTCCTCAATCCATCGGTTGAACATGGAATAGGACGGTTGATGAATCAAGCAAGGTGTTCCCAGTTGTTTTAAAATTCTCACAGCCTTCCTGGTCTGTTCTGCATTGTAATTGGAAAGCCCGACATACAAGGCCTTACCTTGCCGGACAGCTTGATCCAGAGCACCCATGGTTTCCTCCAGCGGCGTATCCGGGTCCGGCCGATGATGATAAAAGATATCGACATATTCTAGACCCATTCGCTTCAAACTCTGATCGAGACTGGACAACAAATACTTCCTGGAGCCCCAATCCCCATATGGGCCCTTCCACATATAATAGCCGGCTTTTGTTGAAATCACCAGTTCATCCCGATAAGAGGATAAATCCATTTTCAGGATTCTTCCGAAAGTATCCTCTGCTGATCCAGCGGGCGGGCCGTAGTTGTTGGCCAGGTCAAAGTGTGTAATGCCTAAATCAAAAGCTTTGTGTATCATTGACCTGCTGTTTTCCAGGGTATCAACTCCTCCGAAGTTATGCCAAAGGCCAAGTGACACTGCCGGAAGATTTAAACCGCTCTTTCCGGTTCGATTGTACTTCATTGAATCATAACGGTTTTCTGATGGTGTGTAATTCATTTAAAGCCCTCCATTTTTAACAATTTTTTTTGTTATATATATCGGATTCTATCCGATTACTTATATACCGCAATAAGTCCTCTGCTGAAGAATCCTGATTGCTCAATCCCTGAAAATGATTTAAAATAGGTTTGAAAGGGGGTTATCTCATGAAACCATTCCAGCTCCCACCTCATTTCCTTATGGGAAGTGCAACTTCCGGTGCCCAAATTGAAGGTGGTGATACAGGCAGCAATTGGTATGCGTGGTGTAAAAGAGGGAACATAAAGGATCAAACCAGCTGTTACCGGGCCAATGATCACTGGAACCGGTATCGGGAGGACATTGACCTGATGCTGCAGTTAAATCACAAGATATACCGCATGGGCATCGAATGGAGCCGCTTGGAGCCGGTTGAAGGGCAATTCGATCAGGAAGCTTTGGCTCACTACCGGGATGAAGTCACTCTGTTGCTTGCAAAAGGGATTCAGCCGCTGATTACCCTTCATCATTTTTCCCACCCCATGTGGCTGGAAGAACAGGGTGGTTTTGAACACCCCAGAATTCTTACTCAATTTTTGCGCTATGTCAGGTTTGTAGTAGAAGGCCTGGGAGATCTGGTCAGCGAATACATTACCATCAATGAGCCCAATG
>DURK01000112.1 GCA_012837325.1 Clostridiales bacterium | reverse complement strand
GGTTCCGCCGCTGCAGCCTGAAAACAGGGTTATTAACACCATCAGGGCGAGTAACAAGGCAATCAACTTTTTCATAAGAAACATTCCTTTCTATGCTTTCAACCAAAAACTTTAGGTACCCTGTGCAATCTTTACTGCTTCGCTTGATTCTGTTTCCTGCTCCAGAAATGGACCAAAGCAAGGGCAGCAAGAGCCAATACCATGGGAACAGTCCAGACGGCCGGTCCGGCATCCCCTGTTTTGGGGGAGTCAGGGACAGCTGTGGGACTTGGAGCAGGCGTTGGTTCAGACGTCGGAGCGGGATCCGATTTCTCCAGCACCGTTACCTCACAGGTATCGGAGAACCCACCATCCACTGTCGCTGCAGTAATCGTTACCTTGCCTGCTTTTTTTCCGGTAATGCGTCCGTTTTGATCCACGGAGGCGATGGTTTCATCGCTGGAAGACCATCTGATGGTTTGATCCGAAGCATTGTCGGGTAGTACCTCAGCAGTGAGCATGGAACTGTCACCAATGTAAATGGTAAGCTCGGAGGGATTTACCGTTAAGCCGGTAACTGGTATTTCCCCTTCCTCCGACACGGTAAACTCAAAGAATAAGACAGCAGGTGAAAAGATTCCATCCAGCAGCCGATCCGCCTCTGTGACAGCGGAAACGACTGTCTTGCCTGGTTTTTTGGCCAGAACCCTGCCTGTTGCCTTGTCCACCTCCACGATATCGGGATCGGATGACTCAAAAATGATTCCATCACGGAAGAGGTTGAGGTCATCGCCGACCATGGGAGTATGAGACAATTCCAGCTTACATTCAGGCAGAAGCGACTGGCCGATCGCCAGACTGGTTCTGTCATAATCAACAGCAAAGGACTTCACAGTTGCATAAACATAAAGGTTGGAGGTGTGAAAAGCGCTTCTCATGTCATATGTAAGAAGAATATCCGTTCCAGGGCGATTGCCGCTGATCTGAATAAAGGGAGTGGTGTGACCGTCAACTCCAAGGCAGTCTGAGCACAATTGAACCAGGTCTTCTAATTGGAAGGTTTCATGCCCCATGATCACATTGCCGCCTGCTCTTGCATTCCTGACATAGTCAATGAGATAAACCTGCTGGGTTTCCTGATAGTTGAGATGGTAATCCCGATATTCATGGGTAAACTCCGATACAGCAGCGGTACCGTAAAGCTTAAAGCCTAAATCGATGCACTCGGGAAGCGGATCCGGCAGCTGAAATCTGGAAACATAGCTGACATGCTGATATTTTGAACCGCTGTATTGAAAATAGGAGTAGGACCCTTCCTCCAAGGGAATGATTCCTTCATCATCTCCCTCTTGAATATCTTTATAGATATAACCGTCTTCAATATAAAGAAATCCAGGCTGAGCCGCAGAGCCTGTCAGCCTGAAGTAGGTACAAAAGTAGTCATGCCAGCCGTCCTCCGTGTTATCCGACAGGGCATCCGCATAAATATAAAGATACTCATTGTCATGTGTAACATATATTTTCAGCTTGCTGACAGGGTGTCCGGTGGTGGGAATGGTGTCCAGCTCCAGAAATGGTTTTTCTCCGCTGAAATCCGGAGGATTTTGTTCATCATAAGCCGGCATTGGTTTCCCGCTGCCCAGCTCGTATTGATAGAATTCAGAATCAGGTGTAAAGAATTCGGCTTCCCCTTCCTCCCTGATCCGATTGCTTTCGGGAAAGACAAAGGGGATGTAATAGAAAATATTGCTTTCCGATCGGGCGGTCAGCTCCAGTACCCTGCCGCCTTTCTCGAACTGAAATGCAAACGAGTTAGGATACACGGGACCGGCCTGCCTGGCAGCAACGGGCTCAGTCTGCAGAACATCAAAATCCTGGTCGGATACCTTTTTAACCGCATTTGGGTCGCTGTGAGACAGGCATTGATTCGGAGCTTTTCCACCCAGCTTGAGAACATCCAGCACCCCATAAAATTGGTCGTTCAGAAAATCAAGCACAATGGTTACATTTTCAGAATCACATTCCTCCGGAAGAAGAATTGCTTTGGACAATGGATTTGCGGATATGGGGAATGTGGTGACGTATTCAGGCTCTGACTCCCCATCAAGCATGTAATAGACCGATACAGCATTGATCTTGCTGTAATCGAATACCTCCGCGGAAGCAGAAGGCAGGAATAATAAAGTGAGTAGTAAAGCAGCAAGCAAAACAGGAATTCCTTTGGCAAAACCTCGCCTGTAAATCATTGCGATACCCCCTTGTTTGGTCTTCATTCTCCTACATTTTATCCCGTATCCGATGAAAACCATTTCCAAAAATTGATTGGAAAAGTATCACAATATTGACTTTTATCAGAGATTTTGTCAAGCAGGGGGCTGTTATGCCAATACTTCTATATACAATTTATGGATATGGAAGATGCTGCTAATGTTAGCGATCCGTAATCAGCCGAACGATTTGCATGATATCGGCCGCTTCCCGGGAAGCGGGGTCGATTATGGCACAGTCAAGGCCTGCTCCCAGTGCCATAGCAAGAAAAGCGGCATTGATTGACGGCCTGTTTTTCATGCCATGGGAGATGTTGCTGATACCCAGAATGGTTGGCAGTCCAAGCTCTCTTTTGATCAGCGGCAGAGCCTTCAGAGTAACCTCTGTTTTTCCCGGCTGCCATGCTGCACTTTCCACGATGCAGTCAATGATCAGGTCTTCCTTCCGGATCCCAAGAGACAGGGCTTTGTTCAGAATTCTCTCTGCGATCTCCAGTCTGCCGTCTGCTGTATCCGGAATCCCCTTCTCATCCAGGGTCATGCCAATCACGCAGGAACCGTATTTGTGTGCAAGAGGAAGAATTCTTTCCATGGATTGCACGGAACCGTTGACAGAGTTAAGAATTGGTTTGCCATTTACCACTCTGGCACCGGCATCCAGTACCGCATCATTTGCGCTGTCCAGCTGCAATGGAATCGAAACCATAGACTGAATCGACTCGATGGCTTGAACCATGTTATCCGCCTCATTTGACTGTCCGGTAAACACATTGATATCCAGTATTTCCGCCCCAGCCTGCTTTTGAATCAAGGCTTCCTCATACAGAAGGTCCCAGTCTCCGCTTTGGATTGCCTGAATCAGATCCTGTCTGCCGGTGGGGTTGATTCTCTGCCCGACTATATGGATGCCCCTGTCCAGAAACAGGGTCTGCCGGGCAGAAGCAACGGCTGTCCGCCTGGGGTTGTCAGGCTTTTTCCATTTGACAGAATGCAAACGGCTGCGCAGTGCTTTGATAAAGGCAGGATTGGTACCGCAGCACCCGCCCAGCATCTTAATGCCCATATCCACCATCTTTTCGGCGGAATCGGCATAGGATTCAGGATCAACCGGGTAAACCGGCCTGCCGTTTATCAACTCCGGGAGCCCGGCGTTGGCCTGCACCAATATGGGTACATGGGCAGCCCTTGTCAGCTCCCTGACAACAGGCAGCAAATCCTCCGGCCCGAGAGAGCAGTTTACGCCTAAGGCATCCGCCCCCAGAGATTCCAGCACGGTTGCCGCCGTCAGGGGATCATTTCCCATCAGGGTTCTGCCATTCCTCTGAAAGGTCAGGCTGCAGATCACAGGCAGCCTGGACTGCTCCCTGGCAGCCAGTACAGCAGCCTTGGCTTCATATAAATCCGACATGGTCTCAATTAATATCAGATCGGCACCTGCCTGCTGTCCGGCTCGGATCTGCATCGCAAACTCCGCACAGGCATCGTTAAAGGACAGCGTACCCATAGGAGCCATCAGCTGTCCCAAGGGGCCTACATCCAGAGCAACCATCCTGCTGCCTGCCGCCTGCCTTGCAATGGTTACCGCACGCTTGATCACTTCTTCCGGAGAATAGCCTATAGGCTTCATTTTCATGGAATTGGCGCCAAATGTGTTTGCCGTGATGACATCTGCACCGGCTTCGGCATAGGCCTGATGGACGGATGCAACCAGCTCCGGGCGAACCATATTGCAGACTTCCGGCGGTTCCCCGCTGCTCCAGCCTGCATCCTGCAGCATGGTGCCCATAGCCCCGTCAAAAAAGATCAGTTTGTTGTTCTGAAAGAGTTCCGTTCTCATGCTTTTCATCCCATCTTACTTTTATAACCAAAATAACATATTGTATCATGGATTGCCAACCTAAGTACAATTATACAATATGAATCCCAAAAAAAGGCTGCTTTGCTGACGCTCAGGATCAGATATCTTTAAGCCGATTATATATTTTCAGATATTGCCTATAGCCTTGCTCATATATCTTTACATGATGTGTATTGGGTTCCAGTCTTTCCTTGATTGAGATACATTTCTCATAGATTTCTTCATGTGTATCATATAACCCAATAGAAATGGCTCCCATTATTGCAGCACCCAGTGAGGTTGTCTCAGAAATATCCATTCCTATAACCGCCTTGTTTAAAACATCTGCTTT
Organism: Clostridiales bacterium; assembly: GCA_012837325.1. Taxonomy (GTDB): domain Bacteria; phylum Bacillota; class Clostridia; order Caldicoprobacterales; family DTU083; genus DURK01. The sequence goes on along the minus strand of DURK01000112.1, from coordinate 241 downwards.
GATTTGCAGCCATAAGGTGCTCTTTGAACCACCGCCCAGAGATCGAACTTCCTTAACATCTATACCCAGTCTGCTCAGCAGCTCAATGTTTTCTTTGAGCATATAGGCAACGCCTTCCATTATTGCCCTGATGATATGCTCTTTCCTTGTATCCAAGCCAAGTCCGTACAAAACACCTTTGGCATCGGGGTTGTAATCAGGGCTGAGCTTCCCCGCAAAATTAGGCAGCATGATTAAACCT
>DURK01000111.1 GCA_012837325.1 Clostridiales bacterium | reverse complement strand
GTTCTCCAGAACGTCCAGAGGAGTTCGTCTTACCAATGACGGCAGACTTCTTTATGAGCACGCCAGTGCCGCCCTGAATCTGATTCACGCAGGGGAGAAGAAGCTGTTTGAAGCAAAAGGGCTGATGGTAGGCGAATTGAGATTGGGAGTGGGAGATACCATATGCCGCTATTACCTGCTGCCATACCTGGAAGAATTTCACAAGGAACATCCTGAGATCAAGCTGCGCATTATCAATCGCACCACTCCCGAGATTTGTGAAATGTTAAAAGCCGGGGATATTGATTTGGGCCTGGTCAATCTCCCCATAGAGGAGGCAGACATTGAAGTTAGGGAATGCATGAAAATACACGATATCTTTGTATACGGCAATTCCTTTTCGGAGTTGCTGGAGAAGGGATCGCCTCTTCGTCCGGAAGAGGTAACGAAGCACCCTCTTATTCTTTTGGAGTCAAAATCAAACTCCAGGCAGTACGTGGAAAGGTGGTTTCAATCCAGGGGAATAACGGTGGTTCCGGAGATTGAACTGGGATCTCACGAGCTGCTGCTGGAGTTTGCAAAAATCAATCTTGGTCTGGCCTGTGTTATCAGGGAGTTTTCTCAGGATTACCTGCAAGGCGGCACCCTTCATGAGCTGCCATTGACGGAACCCGTTCCAGCCAGGAGCATAGGCTATTGCTTTTTGAAAAGCGTCCCTCTTTCTGCCGCCTCGGCATCATTCATCGAATCCCTGAATTCAAAATAAAAATATTCTGTTTACTGCCCTTCCATACCATAGGTTTTTTGAAGCCGGTCAAACAGGTTCTTCATGGGAGGCAGCGAGGCAATGACAGCACAAATGAAAAATTCCACAGCGAGATAGGTGCCGTTGTAGCCCAGTGAATACAGGACCACATGCTGGTCTCCTGCAAATTCGGCAAAGAACAGGATACCGGTCAGAAAATGCATCAAGAATCTGGAAAAGATGGCAGCAAAGCTGCCTGCTATCAGGTTTTTGCGGGACAAGCCGGCTAAACCCAGCATACCATAGGCTACGGGGTAGTCCATGAGGAGCTGTGCCCAGTGAACCAGATAAGGATCTTGAATATACTGGAGAAAACCGTAGGCAATTCCGGTGATGATACCCGGAATGGGCCCGAAAATATAGGCAAAGAGCATGAGTGGAAGCATGCTGCCCGGGGTTACGCTTCCGCCTTGGGGCATGCGTGCAAGACGAATGTAAGACAGCACGAAAGCCAGGGCAATGCTCATACTGGCGTATACCAGCATCCTTGTGGTAAAGCGCACCTCCCTGCTTTTCCGGAGCAGGACGGCACCGCCTGCACCTACAACAAGCAGGATGATGAGCAGGGAAATCGTAGCGGGGGTGAGTTCGGCAAATTTACCGAACATATCAGATAAGAATCGAGTCATGGTGAATCCCTCCAAACAGTTGGTACATATACAACCAGGAAGAACCGAATTCCGGGAGGCAAATAAAAAACATGAAAAGAAGCTTTTCATGTTTGGAACCGATGATCGTTTGATCAGAGTAAGCTTCCCTACGCAGGCATTGTCCTACAGGTTCAAAGGGTCGGATTGGATGACCAATCCTCTCAGCCGTAGCTCCCCTAGCAATTATATATGTTTTAGTTATTATAGCATTTCCAGGACCGTATCGCAAGCCCGTGATTTATTTCCGCTTTTCTATTGAAGGTGTCTGGAAATGGGGATATTATATTGCAGTAAAGGATATTGATTTTTAGCAAGGTTACTTAACATAGAAGGAAGGGATCGGTTTGGAAGAAAAGTTTATGGATTTTACGGTAAAGAGGATGTTTATTTTCAATGAACTGGTCAAGCGGTACTGGACAGGCAGCCTGAATACAGCCGATGATTTAAAGGATCTTGCGGCCTTCATACGGGACAAGTATGGCTTTCGGGACGATGAAATGCCCTTTATCAACAACCACATTCGAATTGCCATGGGCATGGATCCCAGAGGGGAGGATGGATTCAGTGACGAAATGGACTGGCTTAAGCAGTCCGGGCGGGTCGGCCTCCCTGTTATAGCCAGAATTGACGGGCCTTGTGAATACTGCGACAAGGAGGATTGCAGCTGTCCCAAATATGAAACCGGACTCTACCGCAGAACAAGAGAAGCGGTCATAGAAAACAACAAGTGCTTAAACTGCGGGGAGTGCGTCACATCCTGTGACTTTGGTGCCCTGGCCGATAAGATTGAGTTCCTTCCTGTTGTAGATGTGCTCAAGCAAAGCAAGGCTCCGGTATATGCAGCCGTTGCACCTGCCATTGCAGGGCAATTTGGTGAAAACATCACCATGGGACAGCTTCGCACGGCCTTCAAGGTTATGGGCTTCACGGACATGGTAGAGGTAGCCATGTTTGCGGATATCCTCACCATCAGAGAGGCTGTTGAGTTTGATCATTTGGTCAAAACAGAGGAGGATTTCTTCCTGACCAGCTGCTGCTGTCCGGTTTGGTTTAATATGGTGAAGAAAAACTACCCCGAAATGTACAAGCATATGTCCCCTTCTGTATCTCCCATGATTGCAGCCGGCAGGATTCTCAAGACCCTCTATCCGGAGGCCAAGGTTGTTTTTATTGCACCTTGTATTGCAAAGAAAGCGGAATTCAAGGAACCGGATGTGGCAGGAGCCATTGATTACGTCATCAATTTGCGGGAGCTCCAGGAAATATTCGATGCGGTAAACATCCAGTTGGAAGACCTTCCCTCCGATGATGTAGATCATGCCTCCCTGGGCGGCAGGCTGTATGCCAGAACAGGAGGAGTCAGTTTTTCGGTCAAAACCGTGGTCAACCGGCTGGAGCCCAAACGGGTAATCAAGCTGAAGGCAAAAAAGGTGGACGGTACGAAGAAATGCAAGGAAATTCTGGAGCGGTTAAGCAGCGGTCAGAAGGTGAATGCCAACTTTATAGAAGGCATGGGCTGCATTGGCGGCTGCGTCGGCGGGCCGAGAACCAATCTTGACCGGGATGCAGGCAGAGAAAGGGTAAATGATTATGCGGAGGAATCCTTTATTTTAACGCCTTTTGACAATCAAAACATCATCAAGATACTGGCCCAGCTGCAAATCACATCCCTGGACCAGATGATGCAGAACGAGGAACTGGAAAAGCTGTTAACCCGGGAGTAGGCAGCCCGGCAGAAAAATAAAAAACGGTTTCAATCATTATGTGAAACCGTTTCTTTTTTTAAATGGGTCAGATACCAAGGCTTTTCAGGTATTGGCGGCTCATGTCAGCGGATTCCATGGGGGTTTTCCCCATAGAGGGACGATCCTGTCCTACGATAACCCATTCCGCCCCGGCTTCTTCCGCAGCGGTCAGAATAGCGGGGAAATTCTGCACACCATAGCCCAACGGCCGAAAGGCAAGGAACTCTTCTTCAGACGGTACTGCTTCATCAGAAAGGACTGAGCGCTGGGAATCGGATTCCTGGTTTTCACCCATGACAAAATCCTGCAGGTGAACAAGGGGAGCTCTTCCGGTATATTTTCTCACATATTCCGCAGGATCTTCCCCGGCTACATAAACCCAGCAGGTATCAATCTGCGTCTGAAGCAGCTCTGATGGAACGGATTGATACAGTACATCCAGCCCATACTCGCCTTTTATTTTCTGAAACTCATGGTCATGGTTATGGTAAAGCATTTGAATTCCGTGTTGTTGAGCAAGGCTGCCCAGCATTTCTATTTCTTTGATTGTCTGTTCAAACCCTTCGGTGCCGGGTCTGCGTTCTTCGCCTATATCTGGAATTGCAATGTAGCTGCAACCGATTTCAACATAATCTGCCATCACCTTGTCTGGATTTGCCAGCATCTCCTCCAGAGGTACATGAGCAGAAATGGGAACCAGTCCAATCTCCTCTACCATATCTTTTACTTCAGTCGGTGTATGCCCATATAAGCCAGCAAATTCAACTCCGTCATACCCCATGTCCTTAATTTTCTGCAGGGTGCCTTTCAAATCTCTTTCGGCATAATCTTTGACCGAATGAATCTGCAAAGCTACAGAGAAAGCCATACTCTTTACCTCCTGTTTCCAGTGTCGTCATAAAAAACGATCCTATCTAAATCATGCGCAACTTGGTAAAATTATATAGCATTGATGCTTTAAATGCAAGGTTGGAGCATGGACAGACACAAGAGAAACGAAATGGTTTGTGTGTGAAAAGAGTCAAATAGGGGTAAATAAAGCATAGCTGACAAGGAGGATGATCGATGGGCACAAAACATAGCGGCAGAAAAAGCAAAGAGATCAGACACAAGAAAGGGAAAAGGCAGAGGCATCGAAGCTTTGGATACATCCTGTTTGTTTTGGTTGCAGCAGCAGCCCTGTTTTATGCGGCAGTTCAAGCTTATGAAAACAACCTGAATCATGATCTGATCTATGAAAATATTTACATCGACCATGTTTCCATGGGAGGGTTGACCAAAGAAGAGGCCATGAAGCAGCTGAGCCTGATCTGGCAGGAACGAAAGGATCAAGTTGCCATTCGTCTTGTGGATGGAAAGCAGGAGTGGATTTTTGATCATGAAGACATTCAACTGGATTCCAATCTGGAGCAGCTGGTAGATCAGGCATACAGCATAGGTCGCGGGCAAGGTCTGTTTGCACGCATCAAAACAATTTACGACCTGCGGGATAGTCCTGTACATCTTCGTACAGATGCATTTTATCAAACTGATTTGTTCCGGCAAAGAGTATTTGAATTCTCAGAGCAGCTGAATCGGGAACCGGTGGATGCAGCCCTTGCCTTTCACCCGGATGCCGAGGATGCAGATGAACTGTTTATCATTACCAGGGAACAAACCGGAAGAGTGCTGCAGGTCGAATCGGTTTTGGAAGAGATCGAAAACAAGCTGAAGCAGGGCGATTTTGCCTTTACTGTTGAATTAAAGTTTGAAGAGGTGAGGCCAAAGGTCTCTGCAGCTGATTTTGAAGGAAAAACAGAAAGGCTGATTTCCTTTGGGACGGATTTGTCGAAGAGTGCAGAGGACAGAACCCATAATGTGGTTCTGGCAGCCAGGCAGTTCAACGGAGTCATCCTTATGCCCGGAGAAATTCTTTCCTTCAACGAGCAGGTAGGGGAAAGGACGGCTGAAAAGGGGTATCGCAGCGCCCCCATGATTGTGGCGGACAAGAGCCTGCAGCCTGCCATTGGCGGCGGCGTATCCCAAACCTCCACGACCCTGTATAATGCGGCTATACGCTCCGGTCTGGATGTGATAGAATATCAAAGACACTCCTTTCCCAGCTCCTATATTGAAAAGGGCCTGGACACCACAGTGAATCTGCCCTCTCCTGTGATCGATATCAAGGTAAAGAATACAAAAGACAGCCCGGTCTATTTCCGAACCTTTTATGCCGATCAAAAAGTATATTTTGAAGTATACGGTGAACCCCTGCCCAATGGACGCACCATCCGAATACGAACCGAGGAGTATGAAACGGTTGAGCCTCCTTCTCCCGAGATACGCCAGGATGAGGAAGGCAGATATGTAACCTATGAGGACCAAACCTACACCCATGTGCCGCCCAGGAAAGGATACAAGGTGCGGGTTTACCGTGAGTATTTGGAGGGGGATGAGGTGGTGGACAGTGAGCTGCTGGACGATCATTATTACAGGCCGATCGCCGGAATCATTTATGTCGGGGTAAACAAAAGACCTGCATCACCGGCTCCCGGCGTGCAGGACTGAATCATCATTTAAAGAAATGGAAGGTGTTGGTGAAGTGGAAAATCAGACTTTGAAAAAGTATGCCAGACTGATCGTGAAAACCGGAATCAATATCCAGCCCGATCAGACTTTGGTGGTATCCTCCCCTGTGGAATGTGCAGATTTTGCTAGACTGATTGCTCAGTCTGCATATGAGGAAGGGGCCAGGGAAGTGGTTATGAACTGGGTGGATGAAGTTTCCACCAAAATTCGCTACCTGTACGGGGCAGATGAGATATTCGATGAGTTTCCGGAATGGAGGAAAGAGTTCTACTTATCCTACGCGAAAAAAGGTGCAGCTTTTCTCAGCATTTCCGCCTCGGATCCCGAGCTGATGAAGGAGGTTGATCCGGTCCGGATAGCAAGAGCGAATAAGGCTACCCGGCAAGGGCTGAAGGAGCACTCGGAGAGGCTGATGAGCAACCTCAATGCCTGGTGCGTTGTATCCATTCCGACCCGGGCCTGGGCAAGGAAGGTCTTTCCAGATATTCCTGAGGGTCAGGCTGTGGACAAGCTGTGGACAGCGATTTTTCAATCGGTGCGGGCAGATCTGGCTGACCCGGTTGAGGCCTGGGATCAGCATAAGAAGGCATTGAAACAAAACATCGATCAGCTCAATCAAATGCAGTTACAATGGATCCATCTGAAAAACGGTATCGGGACAGATTTAAGAGTTGAGCTCCCTGCCAACCATATCTGGATGGGAGGCTCGGAGGAGACTGCAGATGGAGTCGAATTCATTGCCAACATGCCCACCGAGGAGATTTTCACTGCACCTTACAGGAAAGGTGTAAACGGCACGGTAGTCAGCTCCATGCCGCTGAATTATAACGGAAATCTTATTGAAGGGTTTTCCTTCACCTTCCAGGATGGAAGGATCATGGATTTTCATGCTGAAAAGGGCTATGACACCTTAAAGCAGCTCATCGATACCGATGAAGGTTCCCGCTATCTTGGTGAGATTGCTCTTGTACCTTATGATTCCCCTATATCCAATATGAAAACACTGTTCTACAATACCTTGTTTGATGAAAATGCTTCCTGTCATCTTGCCATAGGCAAGGCGTATCCAGTCTGCCTGCAGGGCAGCGAATCCATGAACAACGAGGAGTTAAAGAATGCCGGCATCAACGATTCTCTAATTCATGAAGACTTCATGTTCGGCACAGCCGATTTGGAAATTGAAGGGCTGACAAGGGACGGGCAAAAGGTCATCATCTTCCGGGATGGGAACTTTGCCCTTTGAGTAAGGGTAGTGAAAAATTGGAAAAGCCCAGAATTCGGATATCTGTCCGCAATTTAATTGAGTTTCTTCTCCGATCAGGGGATATCAGCCCGGCTGTAACAGCCGGCACCCGGCAATTGCAGGAGGGAACGCAGATTCACCGGAGGATCCAGGCAGAAGCCGGCCACGGCTATCTGCCTGAGGTCCGCCTATCCTATGAGATGGATTTTGATGAATTTTCCATACTGGTGGAAGGCATTGCCGATGGAGTCATCCATGACGGCCATCAACCCACCCTGGATGAGATCAAGAGCACATCCATGCCCCTGGAGTTCATCGATGAGGCCTTCAGCCTTTTGCACTGGGCACAGGCCAAGTGCTATGGCTGGATGTATGTGAATCAAACAGGAGCCGCCTCCGCTATAATCCGCTTAACCTATTGTCATTCGAAAACCAATGAAATCAAGCAATTAACCGTGGAGCAATCCTGTCAGGAATTGAAGGATTATTTTTTCAGCCTGGTTCAACAATATGCACAGTGGGTGAGGGTTGATGTAGATCATAAGATCAGGCGGAATCAGTCTATTCACAGCCTGGGTTTTCCATTCCCGCGATATCGAAAAGGGCAGCGGCAATTGGCTGCTCATGCTTATCGAGCCTTGCGGGATCAGAAATTGTTATTTGTGCAGGCTCCCACCGGTACGGGTAAAACCATTTCCGTGCTCTTCCCTGCTGTCAAAGCCATGGGTGAGGGATTGGGGGAGAAGATTTTTTATCTTACTGCCAAAACCGTCACCCGGAAGGCGGCCGAGCAGACCATCCAAATCATGGTGGAAAAGGGACTGTTTTTTCGGTCTGTCACACTGACCGCCAAGGAAAAAATCTGTTTTTTGGACACGCCTGTCTGCGATCCTGAAAATTGCCCTTATGCCCGTGGTCATTACGATCGGATCAACGCTGCGATCATGGACATTCTTCACCTGGATGGAGTTTTGACCCGGGAGCTTGTACTGAAATATGCAAAAATGCATCAGGTGTGTCCTTTTGAGTACTCGCTGGATATTGCTGTGTGGGCAGATTGTATCATCTGTGACTACAACCATGCATTTGATCCCAGGGCCTATCTTCGGCGTTTCTTCGATACCGGAGGCGACTATGTGCTCCTGGTTGATGAAGCCCACAATCTGGCAGACCGGGCCAGGGATATGTACTCTGCCGAATTGTCCAAGCAGTCGTTTATGACATACAGGGCTTGGTGGAAGCAGTCTGCACCTGAGGTGTACAAGAGGTTTGCTTCTGTCAACAGGTGGTTTATTGCGGCCCGCAAAACCTTTGAAAGCAAATACGACACCCGCGTGGTTGATTTTCCAGCTGACTTGGTTTCTTGTGTCAGGGAATTTACCAAGGAGCTGGAAATCCTTCTGACAGAGAATCGCAGCAGCCTGCCGGATAAGATGACGGATCTTTATTTTCAATGCAGGGCATTTCTGGCAGCGACTGATTTGTTCGATGAGAGATACACAGCCTATGTATCCAGAAGAGCCAATGAAGTGAACATCAAGCTGTTGTGTGCCAATCCCTCTTACCTTCTTCGGAAGGCGTACGGCAAAAACAGGGCTGCTGTCTTTTTCTCGGGGACCCTTCAACCCATGGATTTCTATGTGGACATCCTGGGCGGGGATCAGGAAGACCGGATTTTGTGCCTGCCCTCTCCCTTTCAGCCTGAGAATTTCTGCCTGATGATATCAGGAGAGATCTCTACCCGCTATCGGGACAGAAAGGACAGCTTTGATGGAATTGCCCATTATATTAAGGCAGCGGTCAGTCAAAAAACAGGGAACTATATGGTGTATTTTCCTTCCTTTGAATATTTGAACCATGTACTGGATGCCTACCAGAGGATTTGGCCGGAGGATTACAGCATTGTCCAGCAAAGCCGCATGGATGATGATGAAAGAGAAGAGTTTCTGAATGCATTTGATGAGATGCCGGCCAGGACGATGATTGCCTTTGCTGTGATGGGAGGTCTTTTTTCCGAGGGCATTGACTTGGCTGGAGACCGCTTGTCAGGTGCAGTTGTGGTAGGGGTCGGCCTGCCCCAGCTGTCCGCCGAGCGGGACCTGATATCTGATTACTATAGGAAAACCAACGGACGAGGCTTTGAGTATGCCTATATGCTGCCCGGCCTGAACCGGGTGATGCAGGCAGCAGGCAGAGTGATCCGAACGGAAGAGGATCGGGGATTTGTTCTGTTGCTGGATGACCGCTTCCTGCATCGACGCTACCTTGATCTGTATCCCGCTGAATGGCAGCATTTTATCAAAGTGTCCTCCTCCCGGCAGGTATCCCAGGTATTGGCAGAATTTTGGACGTAGAGCTCTCTTGGTCACTGTTTTAAAAAAAATTAAAATAATTGAAACCAATTCTCATTTATTTTGTTTCAACCTTTTTATCCAGGTTATATATATAATGCTCGGTTCAAGAGCAAAAAATTTGATAACCGTTCTCAGCCCATGTGAACTTGGATTTACATGGAGCCCCCTTATTCATACCTGTTAGCTTGCATCTTGTCCTCCGATAACTCGGAGGACTCTTTTTATTTAAACCCATAGCAGCATAAGGGGTATGGTTAAGATGGAAAGGATTGTTGTGGCGCTGACCAACCGGGCAGCCAGCATGGCATCTCCTCCAAATTTCTCTGCAAAGATAGCGGTCGTGGCAGCAGCCGGCATGGCAGTGAGAATCACACATATCTGAGCCACTTCTTTGGGCAAAGGAAGGAGGCTTAAGGCCCCCAGCACCAGGATCGGCAAACCAATCAACCTTATGGCGCTGCCGATATAGATTGCTTTGCCGCGCAGCAGTTCCCGGGCAGGAATGCTTGCCAGTAACGAGCCCACAATCAGCATGGACAAGGGAGTGGTCATGGAACCTAACATGGTGATTGCCTTGAAAACAGGACCGGGAATCTTAAGCTGAAACAAGAGGAGGAGAATCCCTGCAGCCACCGAAACAATGACAGGATGGGTTACGATCTTCTTCAAGGTATCCTTATCACTTTTTCCGGTGAACACCATCACCCCATAGGACAGGGAAAGGATATTGAAGGGGATGATGTAAAAGGTGCCGTAAAAAATCCCTTTGCTGCCAAAAATACTTTCCAGTATGGGGAAACCCATAAAAGCACAATTGGGGAAAACGGTAACAAACTTCAAAACATTCCGGATTTGCTTCGGGAACCGGCGATACAGCAGTTTTCCTGCCAGCATGGAAAAGAAATGGACTGAAAATGATATAACAAGCACCAGCACTGCATTTCTCAGCAACTCCTTTGAGAGCTCGAACTGAAATGAAGACAGAATCAACATGGGCATGGTAATCTGCAGCAGCAGGGTAGACAGCTTGTCCGCTGCATCTGCGGTGATAATCTTTCGCTTTCTGGCGTAAAACCCCACTATTATAATCATGAATAGAAGAATTACCTGGCCGACAACCACATTTATATCCATAAATACCCCCGGAAAACTCCAATCGTTAAACAGCGCACCAAAGTCCATTATAGCACATGGAAAAGCTCCTGCAAAAGCATTTGTTATTCAGGAGTACAGCTAAGGCTCAGTGCAGCAGCAAGGCGGGGGCGAGCAGAATGATCATGGGGACATTCATCAAAAGAAAGTTTTGAATGGCAACCGGGAAGGTATCCTTTTTGCTCTGGCGGTCCAGGAACTTCGAAATGTTTTTTCCGACCGGGATGATGGTTAACAAAACCGGAGCTGCAGTTACCGGAAGAATGCCCAGTATCAACAGCAAAGCAATATCAGCAAAGGCAATCATGTAAAGAGTGCGGAATAAGACCAGCGCCTTTTTTCTGCCAATGTAGAGCGGCAGAGTGAACCTGTGGTTTTCCAGGTCATCCTCCATATCACAGATATTATTGGCCAGCATGAGGTTGGAAATGCCAAGAAAAGCCGGCAGGGATACGAGAAAGAGAACCAACAGTTCAACCAGGTTCATGGATAAGTGCAGCGTCCCTTGTTCCAAGGTAAGCTGAATCAGGTTTTCATCAACAACATGAATATACACGGATAGCAATAGGATTATAAAGCCCATGAACAGCCCGGAAAATATTTCACCCAGGGGCATGCGGGAAATCGGGATTGGGCCGAAGGTATACAAGATACCGACGGCAAAGGATACCATACCGAGAATCAAAACCACAAGGGAAGTGTTCAAGTAAAGCAGCACACCCAAACCGACAGCCAAAGCCAGCAGGATGATGATCGTGATCAGAACGGAGGCTTCCGTTAGTTGATCGCGTACAATGGCATTGTGCTGCTCATAACCAAACCCTTCTGTCTTTTTCGCCTTTTTATAGTCCAGATAGTTGTTAATTGCTGTTGTGGCCATGTCAAAGCACAATAATGAGAACAGCATCAGCAGGAGGTTTCTCCAGCTGAACTGCCTGTATCGATAAAAGGCAAAAATCGAACCCAGCAGGAAGGGTGTTATGCTTGCTGCCTTTGTTTGGATCTCTACCAGCTTTAAAAAGCTTTTCAGTCTCACTGCTTATCCGCCTTCTTTAGATGTATTCAAGCTCATATTTTGGATATTTTACCAGATATCGTTCCCTGTCCGCTGACCGGGGTTCAGATTATTTCTCATATCTGCCATAGGTTTTTGCTTCCTCTATCATAACCTCTGCATTGCGAAAATCCGCATTGGCCGGATACTCACATCCCGTTGCCAGAATAAAACCGCCGCCTTTTTTGTACACATCGATCTGAGCACGGCATTCCGCGCGGACCTCCTGCTCCGGGGCGTTAATGATCCAGGTGGGGTCCACATGGCCGATCAGGGTGGTCACATGGCCGTATTTTTCCTTTACCTCTTCTCTTGTCCTGCAATCATCCGGCAGGTGCAGAAAGGAAATGGCTTCGGGCTTCATCATCTCAATCTGAACATCAAAATAAATGCCGTTGCCGCAATTGTGAATCATAACCATACAGTTTTGGTCGTGAATATGCTGAGCCAAATCCCGGACAAACCCACCTTCGAATTCCTTCCACATTCCCTTGCTCATAATGGATTGACTGCTAAACAGCGTATCCAGCATAATTGCATTGACCCCTGTTGCAATCAGAGCATCGACGTAGTCCTTTAAGGTTTGTGTAATGGCTCCAACCGCTGTTTTAACGGCATCCGGGTCATCCAGGATATCCATAAAGATATTGGCCTGGCCGCGCAGCATGCTCAAAATACCCAAAGGACCAAAGACAAAGGCAACAATAGGGTATTCCTTCCCTTTTGCTTTGACCAGTTTGTCGCAGAGCTTGACATGTTCCATCATCCTGGCACCTTTTCGAATGTCAAGAGGCTGTACCTTGCTATATTCCTCGATGTCTTTAATCATGTAGTTGTTGAAGTTTGGATGGGCTGCTTCGTTTTCAGGAAAGATCAATTCCTGTCCAAAGTCTCCGGCTTCCACCGATAAATCGGTCAGGGTGACGATTGCATCCAGGCCGAATTGCTCGGTTACCCTGCAATAGGCTTCTGCTGTAATATCTGCATTCAGTGCCCAATCCTTATAACTGGCATTCACCAGTTTCCTGGATATCCCGTTCAACAGAGGATAAACTGGTATTCGATCTGCTTCCTTATGCTGCAGAGTCAACCCGACTCTTTCCAGTGCTGTCATCTCATTTATTCGATTTATGTTCATGCTTTTCCCTCCATCTGCTTCGATCTAATGACTGCTAACGTTAACCGCTCTGTATTGATGATGCCCTCTGCTTCTATTATATGGAATGGGAAACCGGAAACAAGGCTTGCCAGCTAATGGGGCAAGATTGTACCTCTACAGAACAAAGATCTCCCAATTATGCGCGGGATCTGCATTGGACACCTCTATGAAGGTCAATTCCCTATTATGATTGCCTGTACCCTTTGCGAAAATGACCCTGATTTGCACATTTTTACAGTGATAGGGAGAATCTTGCGGCAAGTTGCACCAGAACCATAGGCTGCCTGCTGAATGCAATCCTTTCGTGTACGGCCATATACTTCCATGTTATAATGGAAAAGGAATTCAGGTGATCCCCTTTTCACTTGGATGATGCAATGATTGATTCAAACTTCCGGCAGAAGGAATGAGGGCCGTGTCAGAAACGGATAGAAAGAATAAGACATGCATACCAAAACAGTCAACAGTTCAGTACGCCGAAGCGGTTATGGAAAGAACCCTGTCTGCTTTAAGAACCATTCGGCTTGGCGTGTCAACTGATGAATTTCAAATTCAATCTGCAATCGAGCGGGCACTTTGCGAGCGGGGCATCCCTTTTAAAAAGGAGTATCGACTGGCACCGCGAAATCGAATTGATTTTTATATAGAGGGCGGAATCGGACTGGAGGTCAAGCGGGGAAAGCCAAACGCCGCTCAGGTAACAAAGCAGCTGAAGCGTTATGCTGCCTTTGAAGAAATCAAGGCAATGATCCTTGTTGTAGATAAAACCCTAAGCATTCCTGACTCGATTTCAGGAAAACGATGTATCTTATTCGGCTTGAACCGGTTATGGGGGGTAGCATTGAGCTGAACATGTATGGTGAAAAGATTGAAACGGATCCAAGCAATGGTGCAAATAGCAATCAGCAGCCGGAGGAAATATTCCTGCCGGATTATATGAAGGAGCCCGGTCCTGCCAATTATTACTATGGCACCCTTACCTATCATGGCAGAAGCAGAAGCTGGGTTATCAAGGGAGAGCCTTGTGTTTGTCAGCTGGCAAAACGCCTTTTCCCGGGCAGTAAGGGAAAAAGAAGAGGATCGGTTCGCTTTACTGCCCACAAACGGATCATCGGGGATCTGAACTGGTTGATGCTCCGTTATCCCCTGGAAATCCGAAACCCTGATAAATGGAAGGCAGAGATGGACAAGGCCAGGGAATATGTTCTAAACCGGGAGCGCAGCAATCGGTTTCCGCTGAAGGCCACGCCGTCAAAGCTGTATTTTCAGGGTGAGCTCATGGAATTCCAAAAGGAAGGCCTGGGTTTTCTGCTTCAACACAACCGCAGTCTGCTGGCTGATGAGATGGGTTTGGGCAAAACCGTGCAGGCCCTTGCCTGCCTGGCCCAGATCAGAAGCTGGCCGGTCATTCTGGTTGTACCGCCTCATCTGGTTCGCAACTGGGAAAAAGAAATCGAACGCTTCCTGAAGCCCTCTGATGAAGCCCCTCAAACACATGTCATTCGGGGCTTGAAGCCCTATGAATTGCCGCCGGCTCAGATTTATATCATCCACTACCTCTTGCTGAGAGGCTGGAAAAATGTACTGTGCCGGGCAGGCTTTCAAACCGTTGTTTTCGATGAAATTCAGGAGCTGCGCCGCTCGGGTTCGGAAAAATACAGCAGTGCCAGCCTTTTGGCTGACAGCTGTGAAAACGTATTTGGATTATCCGGTACACCGATTTACAATAAGGGCGGAGAGATCTGGAATGTGATGAACATTCTTGACTATCACTGCCTGGGTGATTGGGACAGCTTCAGCAGGGAATGGTGCTATGGATATGGCAACGGCATTGTCATCGACCCTGCTCTTCTCGGGGATTATCTGAAGCGGGAAGGGCTCTTGCTTCGAAGAACCAAGGAAATGGTATTGAAGGAGCTGCCGCCCAAAAGACGCTTGGTGCAGGAGATCGACTCCGATGCAAGGGTGTATGATACCTTGATGGAGCACACCTTGGAAAAAGTCAGACTGCTGGAATCCGTAAACCGGGAATTTGACAAGAGACGACTGACGGATCAGATTGCCCAGGAGGAGAGGCAGGCAACGGGAATTGCAAAGGCACCTTATGTTTCCGCCTTTGTCCGCGCTTTGCTGGAGGGGGAGGAAAAAGTTCTCTTGTTTGCCCATCATCACAAGGTCATGGATTTGTATAAGAAGGAGCTGAAAAAGCATCGTCCGGTATTCGTTACCGGCAGGGAAAACGACAGGCAGAAGGAAGCCTCTGTTCAGAAGTTTATGGAGGGAAAAACCAATCTTTGCGTTATCTCCCTGCGGGCTGCTGCCGGGTTGAATCTTCAGCGGGCTACCTGTGTTGTATTTGGTGAATTGGACTGGTCTCCCGCCGTTCACAGCCAGGCAGAGGACCGGGCTCACCGCATCGGACAGAAGGATTCCATTCTCTGTTATTACCTGGTTACCTCCCGCGGATCGGATCAGGATATGCAGGCGGCTTTGGGGCTGAAGGTCAGTCAATTTGTCACCATGATGGGGGATCGGTTTGAAACCGAAGAGGACAGGCTTCTGGCTCAGAGTGCAGCGGATCAGCACATCCAGCGGGTGATTGACAGGTTAAGGAAACGGCTGGCTTCGAAAGCAGGGAAGGAGTCTTGACACCTGTCCAAAGCTGGTGTAACCTAATTCTGACAAGAAGGAGGGGCTGTCAGGCAAGGCGGTGCAGGCTGTATTAATAATTTTCAGCTATACATATGGTACAAAAGATGATAAAATAGTAACAAACCCTAATAAACCCTTTTTCATAAGGTTTCATAAAGTTTTATTTGTGTGCCTTATGCATGATTCATCCTGTCCAAACAGATAATATTCAGCAAACGGGATGGGGTGACTGTTACAGGTCAGGTTAAAAAAACTCACAAATATAAGATTACAGAGGAGGAAAAATAAATGGCGAAACAGGTTAAAACCATGGACGGCAACCAGGCAGCAGCTTATATGTCCTATGCCTTCACAGAAGTCGCCGCCATCTATCCCATTACACCGTCTTCTACCATGGCGGAAGGTGTGGATGAATGGTCCGCCCATGGGCAAAAAAATATTTTCGGACAGGAAGTGAAAGTGGTTGAGATGCAGTCCGAAGCAGGGGCGGCTGGAGCTGTACACGGTTCTCTTGCTGCAGGTGCATTGACGACTACATATACAGCTTCTCAGGGGCTGTTGCTGATGATCCCCAATATGTATAAGATGGCAGGCGAATTGCTGCCGGCTGTATTCCACGTCAGCGCAAGAGCACTGGCAGCTCATGCCCTTTCTATTTTCGGCGACCATCAGGACGTCATGGCATGCCGTCAGACCGGCTTTGCCCTGCTGGCTTCTGCAAGCGTACAGGAATCAATGGATCTGGCTGCAGTTGCCCACTTGTCTTCCATCAAGTCCAGCGTTCCCTTCCTGCACTTCTTTGACGGCTTCCGCACCTCTCATGAGGTACAGAAAATCGAAGTCCTGGATTATCAAGATCTGAAGTCTCTGGTAGACTATGATGCCCTGAAGAGATTCCGGGATCGATCCATCAATCCCAACCGCCCGGTTGTAAAAGGAACAGCACAGAACCCGGATATTTACTTCCAGGGAAGAGAGGCTTCCAACAGGTATTTCAATTCTGTGCCTGAGGTTGTATCCTACTATATGGAGGAGATATCCAAGCTTACCGGTCGTACCTATCATCCCTTCGATTACTATGGTGCACCAGATGCCGAGTATGTCATCGTAGCAATGGGTTCAGTATGTGATACCATCGACGAGACCGTAGACTATCTGATGAGCAAAGGCGAAAAGGTAGGTACCATCCGTGTCCGCCTGTATCGTCCTTTCTCTGCGGAGCATCTCATGAAGGTTCTGCCTGATACCGTAAAGAGAATCGCTGTACTGGATCGAACCAAAGAGCCCGGTTCCCTTGGCGAGCCCCTCTATCAGGATGTGCTGCATCTCTTCTATAAGCAGGATAAAAAGCCTGTTATCGTCGGAGGACGTTATGGATTGGGCTCCAAGGACACCACACCTTCCCAGATACTTGCCGTATACCGCAACCTGGAAAGCGACCAGCCCAAAGACAACTTCACCATCGGTATTGTGGATGATGTAACT
This sequence comes from Clostridiales bacterium, assembly GCA_012837325.1. Taxonomy (GTDB): domain Bacteria; phylum Bacillota; class Clostridia; order Caldicoprobacterales; family DTU083; genus DURK01. The sequence goes on along the minus strand of DURK01000111.1, from coordinate 4,419 downwards.
CACACCTCCCTGGAGGAAGCTGAAGTAATCAACACCACACCGGAGGGAACAATCAGCTGTAAGTTCTGGGGTCTGGGTTCGGATGGCACGGTAGGTGCCAACAAATCCGCCATCAAAATCATTGGTGACAATACCAATTTATATGCACAGGGCTATTTCTCCTACGACAGTAAGAAATCCGGCGGAACCACGGTTTCCCACCTGCGCTTTGGTGACAAGCCCATTAAGTCCCCCTATCTGGTCTACTCTGCAGACTATATAGCCTGCCACAACCGCTCCTTCCTGAATCAGACGGATGTTTTAAAGGGCATCAAGCAGGGAGGCACCTTTGTACTCAATTGTCCCTGGAGTGAGGAGGAGCTGGATGAAAAGCTTCCCGCCCAGCTGAAAAAGACCATTGCAGAAAAAGAACTGAACTTCTATATTATCGATGCGATCAAGATTGCCTCCGAAGTGGGCTTGGGCAACCGGATCAATATGATCATGCAATCCGCTTTCTTCAAGCTTGCCAAAGTCATCCCGCTGGAAGACGCTGTTAAGTACCTGAAGGATTCCATCGTTGAATCTTATGGCCGAAAAGGTCAAAAAATCGTTGATATGAACCATAAGGCGGTTGACCTCGGCATTGATGCGCTGGTGAAGGTAACCGTACCCGGTGAATGGGCGGATACGAAAGATGACAAGCCTGTTCAACCTGCCGACGAGCCGGATTTTGTCAGCAAAATTCAGCGTCCTATGGCCAGACTGGAAGGCGACGAGCTGCCGGTCAGCATCTTTACCGATGCCAAAATGGAAGATGGTACCTTCCCCACCGGTACTACCGCCTACGAAAAACGAGGCATTGCTGTCAATGTACCTGAATGGCAGATAGACAACTGCATTCAATGTAACCAGTGTTCTCTTGTATGCCCCCATGCTGTCATTCGACCCTACCTGCTGAATGACGAGGAACTGGAAAGGGCACCTGAAACCTTCCTGACCAAAAAGCCTGTTGGAAGAGGCATGGATGGGCTGCACTACCGTATCCAGGTAAGCCCCCTTGATTGTACAGGCTGCGGCAATTGTGCCGATATCTGCCCTGCCAAAACAAAGGCTTTGATCATGAAGGATGCGGAAGAGCAGATTGATCTGCAATGTGATAATGCTGAATTTGCCACCACCGTTACCGATAAGGAAGGCGTCATGGACAAAACCACCCTGAAAGGCAGTCAGTTTGTAACTCCTTTGTTTGAGTTCAACGGTGCCTGCCCCGGATGCGGTGAAACCCCCTATATTAAACTGCTGACCCAGCTCTTCGGCGACAGAATGATGATCGCCAATGCTACAGGATGCTCCTCTATCTACGGAGCCAGTGCGCCCTCCATTCCCTATACCGTGAACAGGGAAGGCAAAGGTCCGGCCTGGGCCAACTCCCTCTTTGAAGACAATGCTGAGTTTGGCTATGGCATGTTCCTGGGAACCCGGCAGATTCGTGAAAAGCTTGCTGATTTAATGAAGCAGGGATTGGAATCGGATTTGTCCGAAGACATGAAGAATGCTTTCCAGGGCTGGCTGGATGCTTTCAACGATGGTGAAAAGTCCAAAGCCGCTGCCAAAGAACTGCTGGCAGCAATCGAAAAGGAAGCAGACCAAGACAATCCGATTCTATCTGAAATCCTGGAGAAAAAAGACTACCTGATCAAGCCTTCCCAGTGGATTATCGGTGGAGACGGATGGGCTTATGATATTGGTTATGGCGGACTGGATCATGTGCTTGCTTCCGGTGACAATGTAAATATTCTGGTATTGGATACAGAGGTTTACTCCAACACCGGCGGGCAGTCTTCCAAATCCACACCCACCGCTGCGGTTGCCAAGTTTGCCGCTTCCGGTAAGAAGGTTCGAAAGAAGGATTTGGGTGCCATGGCAATGAATTATGGATATGTGTATGTAACCCAGATCGCCATGGGTGCCAACATGAATCATACCATCCGCGCCATCGCGGAAGCAGAAAAATATGACGGGCCTTCTCTGATCATTGCCTACTCGCCCTGCATCAACCACGGTATCCGAACCGGAATGGGCACCAGCATGAACCAAGAGAAATTCGCAGTCGAGACCGGCTACTGGCACCTGTACCGCTATAATCCCGAGCTGAAGGAACAGGGTAAGAACCCCTTCCAGCTGGATTCCAAGGAACCCACGGAAGACTTCCAAAAGTTCATCAACTCCGAGGTTCGCTACACTTCCCTGAAGAACACCTTCCCGGAAGTTGCAGAGGAAATGTTCGAGCAGGCTGAGCTTCACGCCAAAGAAAGATATGCCAATTATAAGAGAATGGCAAGCGCTGACTACTCACAGGAGTAATATAAAAAAGATCATTCGAGGCTGCAAACCGATACCAGGAGATGGGCAGCGAATGAAACAGCATATTAGATGACAAAAGCTGCTGAAACCCGAAAGGGTCCAGCAGCTTTTGTCTGGTATTGGTTTTCAAGCCGGCATTGATCATGATGATTGGTTTTGCATTTGGTATCTGCTTGCTGCTTTATTTCTGATTGTCGTCAACGTACTCTTTTGCATTGGTTACTTCCTCTTCGCTGGGCAGGTGGACACGGGACACGGGTTTCAAGCTTTCAATATTTGCCCATGCTGCAGTATCATGTTTTTCAATAGGCTCTTTGTAGTTTTTGGATCTGGTGATATTCTTGGCCATGTTCCTACCTCCTTCTATTATCTTTGAATATCTCCCGTATTCTCACTCAATCTTAGTATTTCACCTTTACGTAAAGAGAACCGCTCACGGATATAACGCATTTGAATGCTTTGTTGCCTGAAATAGGGGAAAATAGGTGCCTTTAATAAACTGCGTACTAATTGGTTTATGTTTGGCCCTGGTTTCTCCACATAAACTCAGGTGGCATACCCTCCCATGTCTCACTGGCTCGTGGCCTAAATTCCTTCGTTCTGCCTATCCGTGAGGTGGATGTCGGCCCTGCTCCTTTACTGGGTCGTCTCATGCGCCCTCCTGGAATAAATTCCTGCCGACTATCAGCTCTCTTTTTTTCAAGGTGCTATCGTACAATTGATTAAGAATACATATCTTCATCATCCGCCTGATTGGTCTTTCTCAAGAGGTTCACTGAAATAAGTGAAACGCATTCTTGCCTCTATCGCATAACCAATCTGCAGGATGTAAAGAACAAAGTGCTATTGATATTTGAGCCATATACATCTTCGTTTTCGTCCCTGAGCTCAATGCTTCACAGGATGAACCCAAAGGATATGACCCGTGAGCAAAGCGTGTGATAAAATCGAATTACCTGGTGATGGGCAATGCACTATATACATCCCCGCATCCATGCCCATCGCTCAACCAGAGCTATCACACGCTGCAGGCCTGTCAGCGGGACGACCCCACAGGAATGACTTCCTGACAGGCCGTGACCCATAAGCAAAGCTGTTCTATGCTGCTATGGGGGTATCAGACAGTGCAAGACCCCCCAGTACTTTTGCTGGATCGTATTCTACATTCCTTGTGATGAGCGTGTAGGCAATTCTAATAAATTTGCCGCATAGCGCTATCAAGGACTGCTTTTTCTTTAACGGATTCTCTGTTCGGGTTGTGTAATATTTATGCAATGCATTGAATTCAGAATTCTTAGCTACAAGTGGAAGCATTGCCCTGAACAGTATGGCTCTTAACCTGCTGCGACCCCTTTTGGTAATAGTCGTCATCCCCTTGTGGTCACCTGAACTATTTTCCCGGAGATTCAATCCAGCCAGCTTGATAATCTGTTTTGGATGATTAAATCTGTTGATATCCCCGATCTCTGCCAGAAAACCTGCTGCCGTTTTAATCCCAATGCCCTTGATTTCCAGCAACTTTGCTGCACCGGGAATAGTTAACACCATCTCTTCCAGCCGTACTTCAATACTATCAAGGATGCTTTGAATCTCTTGGTATTCCTTCATCAACAGGCGCATTTCGTAGAGTGCCATTTCTGTGCCCTCTTTTACCCCAACACTATACAGGGCTGCTTCTTTCAGCTTATGAGCCCGCTTTAGCCCCACAGCACGCTTTACCTCTGTTCTCCAGATGCTTACAATATCCTCTGCCGGCAGCTTTGTAATCATGCCGGGAAGCGGCATCTCTGATAATGTCAGTAGCGCAGCTTTTCCTTCCCAGCTATTAAATACATCTGGAAACTCCGGAAAGTATATGTCTATCCATCTCTGGACTTTATTCTTAACAGTCCATGACTTCACCAGCCATTCCTCCCGCAGGTTGTTAGCTTTCCTAAGCTCTGCGAAGAGACCTTGAGGCATGTAAGGTATCTGGTATCTCCCATCCTTCACAAGCATTGCAATGGTTTTAGGATCTTTATGGTCACTTTTGCTTGGCGAATTGTCATCTAATTCTTTCGCCCTCTTTACGTG
>DURK01000011.1 GCA_012837325.1 Clostridiales bacterium | reverse complement strand
TTCTGTGCATTCACGAGGCGGCGGACAATAACCAAAGGATTGGACAAGCAGCTGTACAAAGCCGACAACCTTAACGATGATGAATACACCAATGGCCAGTATGACCTGATCTCTTACAATCTCTGCACTTAAAGTCTCGCTCCGGGTCTCAATGACAATGCGGAAGGAAAACTCGGATGGTGCCTGGGGCAGGAAAACCTCAATATCTTTTGGGAATTCAACATAATCACTTATTGTAACAGGTTCTTTCTTTGCGCTGTCAAAGACCGTTACCGTGAAAGGTACACGGAAGACAAACCGGACCCGTGCAAAGTTTTCCCGCAACGGGCTGATATCCAAAGTGCCGTCTACAATAAAGCCGGCTCCGTAAACCACATTCACATCACCAACTGCGCTTTTGCATGGAAGATCAATTACCTTGGAAGGTTCGCACTCTCTCTGGAAGCAGGCGTCAAAAACCTTATCTGTCAAGATGCATTCGGGACGAAGCTCATATGGTTCTGGCGTAGTGTGAAACTCTTCAAATAGATCCCTCTCAAAATCCATCTATTTTACCCCCTTCTGATTCGATATTATGGATTGATTGCCGGTATTGGTTTACAATTCCATAATATGAACTAAGACATAAATGGTGCAGAATCGCACCAAATTTCATGAGCTCCTTTTGGGGGGGGTGGTTGCTAGTGCGCTACAGAATACTGCTCGAAATCAACAACTACATACCCCAACTCGGTAAAAGACTCTCCTCTGTCTCTTCTGATGATATATGCATCATGATCAGGAACATTCTCGTAATCCAGTCCAAACTTGAATCTGCCGAATTGCTCCACATTCAAAAAGGCAGATGGGTAATTGGAATAGATCACCGTATCTCTATATACATCATTGGGTGTCTGATCAAAAAACAATATTTGAGGGTAATAGATACTGGAATCGACACAAACATCTGTAAAATTCTGCTGCTTCACATAAGCGACTGCTTCTTCCACACCTGCTCTGAAGGGGTATGAAATTCGTTCATTGTAGCTGCTGGAATAGAACGAAAGAAAGAAAATAAAAGCAAGGCCATAGGCTGCTATAATGGCTTTGTTAATAACAGAATGCTTGCGACAAATGACAAATACCTCTTTGATGCCCAGTGTTAATAATATAACAATAAAAAAATGCAGTGAGTTGGCTTTGTTAACGTTCAGGTTGGAAATCAACAGGCAGGTAAATAATGAGGACAGCAGGCCGATGCAAAGTATGCTTTCGTAACAAAATATCTTTTTCCGTGCACTTTTAAATGCAATTGAAAACAACTTCGCTCCGCCCAATAGAATAAATGGCAGGCTGAATTTATAAAAAAGACCAAATTCAGATGTGGAGTTCCAGATTAGTCCATCATTTTGGTGCCATAAAATATCCAAAAGATTGCGATAGGATTCCCAGGAGGACAGATTATGAAAAGAAATCTCATAATCTCGCATTGCCAGCATTTTGGGAATGGAAATCAAACCCGTAGTGATTTCTGGAATATACCCCTTGTTTACCAGTACAAAGAGAATGAGAGGCAAAGCAAGAGCAAACAAGACAGAACAAGAAATCAATGTATATGTAAGCTGGATTTTTTGTTTGATCAGAAGGGTATATAAGAAGCATAATAAAAGCGTAACGGGTACCACAATCCAGTTTATGGAGTAAGCATATAAAGCCAGTCCATACATAATCGATGAGATCATCCAATATTGATTCCTTTTCAAACCAAGTATGAAAAAGTACAGGCCAAACAGTAAAAACGAAGGAGCAAGATTTGATTCCAGCCCCCACCGGCTCAGCATAATATGCCAGGGTGAAATGACCAGCAAGCCCAGTCCCAGCAGTGCTGTTTTTTCAGAAAAGATCTTCCTCATTAACAAATAAAACACCGGCAGCGAAACACATGACAAGACCAATTGAGGCAGCCGCAGCGTGATTACAGAAGTTCCGAAAAGCTTCATAAAGGGAATGGCCAGATAGCTCTCCAAAACATTCATGCCGCTGCCCCAGGAAACAAAATAACAAGGATTGCGGTAACCTGCAGAATCCACACCATAATGCAGCAGGGAGAATGCTTCATAGCCGGCAAATGCTTCATCCTGGTTCAATCCTGCCGGCAGATTACCGAACTCATATGATCTGATGAAAACTCCAGATAATAGAAGAAAAATCACAGTCAGTGCCTTCCGGTTGTCGTATAGGACATCAGCAAATGATTTTTTCATCTTGCCCTCCTCACTCATGTAAAGAATGCCTGTAAGTATCTGCATGCCTTGAAACCTTTAGAAAAAGTATATCAGCATTCTTGTCTTAATTGCAATAACACAACATACAATCAGGATGAGATCTTAATTGTACTTTCAATTGACTGTAATATATTGTCTCTCATTTCTATATACATTATTGAGAAAGCTTGTATGGATTCTTTCTAATAGCAAAACAGGTGGTGTTTTTTAATGGGTATATACAACGGCACCCATCATGTCATACGGTTTCGAAGTGGGGAGATATGGTATTTTAGTTTTCTGCGCAGCCGTGGAATTGTTTTTCAGCAGCTGGATAAGAACGGTACATGGGCCAAGCCACACGATTTGATATCCAATGCAACCGAAGACTTCTCAGTGACGATAGATCATATGGATCATCTGCACATGATATGTCGTTCCGATAAAGGTGAACTCCTGTATCTCTTATATAATGGTACGAGCTGGTCCAGACAAGTCTTGGCTTTGTATGAACCTGTTCGGTATGCCATCCGTTATCCTGTGGTTATCCCCTTAAAAAACAAAATTCATATCCTGTTTGCCATTGGAAATGCATTTAATACTGGATACTGGGCTTTACAGCATTATTATTGGGACGAGACCTCCTGGCATTCAACTGAAATTTCAAAGTTTACTGCCGGATATCGGCTGAGTCCCTTTTATGTGGATTTGTCTGAAAAGCACATACATCTGGTGTATCGGGGTTTAGCCGGCAGCAAGTATCAGATCTTTTACTGCAGGTATCACTTGGAACATGATATATGGAGCACACCGGAAAATGTAATCCATAGTGCATTTGATTGCAATATGCCCTCCATATTCATTCTAGATAATCTCCTTCATCTCACCTGGACCTCCTTGTCCAAAAGCAATTTGGCTGTGAAGTATATGAACAGGCCTGTTCGAAACGCCGGGAAGCTGGATTGGAGTCAGGAAATCCAACTCAATGGGCCGGGAAGCAATGCAGCCTTCCCCCGGTTGATCTGGGTGGAGGAAAGGCTCTGGTGCATATGGTATCAAACCGATACCCTGTATGGCAGCAGTTCAGAAGATCAGGGAGCAAGCTGGAGTACTCCTGTTAAACTTCCCAATCGCTTTGGAACCGACTTCCACTACATTCACTATTCAACCAACCACCCAAGAGAGAATCAAACTTTTCGGGTTCAATGGATTCTGGGAAATGTGGAAGGAATCCTGTATCTTCCCATTGCAGAGAAATATATGGATCTGCCCGAGTATACCCCCAATCCCCCTTCAACCAACTGGATCAGCCAAAATGAAGACCTCTTATCGCTAAGCCATGGGAGGAGTAAATCGGAAACAGAAAAAAAGGTCAGCAAAGCCGATACCGGGATGGAGTCGATAAAAAATGTCCTGCTGAATGAGTTTGACCGGCAGGAGGAACTCCATTACTCCTTGATCAGTAAACTGGATGAACACTCCAGGCTGAACGGCACCCTATTGGATGAAAGCAGACAAATGATGGCACTCTTAAGGGAAAATCAGGAAATGCTCCAGGTCATAAAAAGGGACGTGGAGCAAATCAAACAGGATATCAGGCAGCTTAAATCAAGAGGTTGGCTTGGACGTTTGTTTTACAGTGGGTAGCACCACGCTCCGATTCACATGGGTATACGGCTGACTTTGGTTTCGGAACCGGTTCGGACCACATGATAGCAGCCTGTAACAGGGCTGTTGAAATGCTTATATAAATTCAACACCCTTCTTGTCATATAAGGAGAAAACCGCAGGGACAGACCGCAGCCCAAAGCGACTTCCTTAGGTGTTGACATGATCTGCGAAGCAATACCGTGATCTCGCAGAACTTGGCTGAAATGAAAAGCATGCTGTCTGGATCGAAAAGCAAGAATATCAAAGCTTTCCTGAAAGGGCATCTGCTTCACTCCTTTGGTGAATAAAGTGTACCTGCTTTGTGCGTTTTGCATTCCCTACTAATATATTTCTTCATCACCTGATTTGTTACTATCTGCAATTTGCAGTGGGAGGTTTCACATGATCTATATGGACAATGCCGCTACAACCTGGCCCAAACCCCGGAGCGTGATCCGTGCGGTTGTGGGTTGTATGGAGAAATACGGAGCAAATCCGGGCAGATCCGGACACAAAATGGCGGTGCAAGCAGGACAGATTCTCCTATACACCCGGGAAATGCTGTGCGAGTTGTTTCATCTGCATGATCCTTTTCAAATTATCTTCACCTACAATTGCACAGACAGCCTGAATCTGGCTATTAAGGGCAGTGTGCTGCCTGGTGATCATGTCATAACCACATCCATGGAGCATAACGCTGTCATTCGTCCATTGAAGGAAATGGAAAAACACGGGTTGGAATTAACCATCGTTCAGGGCAGCCCGGAGGGCTGTATCGATCCTGATGACATCAAAGCAGCCATACAGCCTCACACCAAGCTGATTGTTACCTCCCATGCTTCCAATGTTACGGGAACGGTTATACCAATTGAGCAAATCGGAAAGATTGCCAGAAGCTGCGGCATACCATATCTGGTGGATGCTGCACAGACTGCAGGAGTATTACCCATTGATCTGTCCAGGCTGCCGGTTGATATGATGGCCTTTCCCGGGCATAAAGGGCTTCTTGGCCCTCAAGGCACAGGCGGCTTGTATATTCATCCCAAAATAAAGCTGCGTTCTATCCGTGAGGGGGGTACCGGCAGCCAGTCAGAAAGCGTATTTCAACCGGATATGCTGCCCGATAAGCATGAATCCGGCACCATAAATACACCGGGTATCGCAGGTTTGGGAGCGGGCGTAAGACAAATTTTAAAGGAAGGTCAATCAAAAATTACTTCTCATGAAAACCGGCTGGGAAAACTATTTATCGAAGCCCTGTCCCATTTAAAGGCAATTCAGGTATACGGCCCAGGGGATCAATCAAAGCGAACAGGAATCGTTTCCGTTAATATTGGAAACAAGGATTCGGCAGAAGTCGCAAACCTCCTTGACGAACGATATGACATTGCCGTCAGAGGTGGTCTGCACTGTGCTCCTCTTGCTCATCAAACCATAGGCACCCTCCAACAGGGCTCTGTCCGTTTCAGTTATGGTGTTTTTAATCGTTTGGATGAAGTGAAAAGCTGTATCAAGGCTTTGGAGGAAATCAGCAGGGAGTGATCGGAGCAGCAGCGGATGCTGTTACATGAAATTCCATGCAGGCAGCTTCCAGTGATAACCCCTTGATTGCCGCCATAGCCAGGCCTGCCAAAAATACATCCTCCGTTCCCGGGTCATAAACCGTATCCCATGTTTTTTGACAAGGGTAATGAATCCAATCGCCTGGACTGCGGAACAAAATGACTCCGTTGGATCCCCAGGTAACAATACAAGCTTTACAATTTGTTACAGCAAATACAACCTCAGCTGCTTTTTCCAGGTCTCCTGCTTTCCTGATTTCACTTCCATAAAGAATCTCCATGGTGTGAAAGCTCGGCTTCAGTACGTCTGTTTGTCTGTATCGGCTGAAATCACTGCCTATTGGATTTACATAAATCGGTATATTTCTGGCTTTACAAGTCACACTGACAGCAGCGATCAGCTCTCTTGTCACCACGCCTTTCCCATAATCCGAGATAATTACCACCCCGACATCTTCCAATATTACTGCAACCACTTTCAGAATATCATGAAAGATTCCCTTTGGGATGCCTCCCTCCCGTTCTCTGTCCAAACGAACAAACAGTTGTTCACTGGTCCCGATGCGTTTCTTCACTGTAGTCGGTCTGCCGGCATCAACTCCCAGCAAAGCAGGGATATTCTTCTGATTCAACAGCTTTCGAAGTAAGTCGCCTTCCTCATCCTTCCCAATTAAACCGGCTAATATAACTTGTCCTCCCATGTTCTTGATATTTACCGCTACATTGGCTGCTCCGCCGGGGAAACACCTGGTTTCAACAGCCTCCAGCACGGGTTCAGGGTCTTCCGGGCACAATCGTCTGGCTTTTCCGATTACATATTGATCCAGCATGATGTCGCCAATAACCAGAACCTTTCTGTGCGATTTGCTGTCATTGCAGTAATCCACAAAAAGCCTCCTCCTTAACAGATGATACATAACCAATATATTCGAGAGGAGGTGTTTGGTGAAAAAGAAAAGCGAAAGGAGTCCCGGGTATCCGGCGACTCCTTCTGATTTAACTATTTCAAGTTCAAACACTTTCGAATATCCAAAATGCCGCTTCCTTGTGCATATTTGTTTACATTCTTCATATTAAATGCATTTTGCATCATGGTTTGCTTTAATTCGTTTGGTGTCATATTCGGGTTCTTGCTCAAAAGCAAGGCTGCTGCACCTGAAACAACTGGTGTAGCCACAGAAGTTCCGGACATTTGAGTGTAGGGCTCCTTCATGCTGCCT
>DURK01000110.1 GCA_012837325.1 Clostridiales bacterium | reverse complement strand
CGCTGATTCTAAGCGGAATCGTCCTTGGCCCTTTTTATGGCGGCCTTACCGGTGCCCTTGCGGACCTGATCGGTTTCCCTTTTAACCCGCAGGGCTCTTACTTTCCCGGCTTTACCCTAACTGCTGCCTTGTCTGGTCTGCTGCCTGGTTTGATGGGAATCCTGTTAAAAAGAAAATGGTCATGGATGTCCCTGACCATTGCCATCAGCATTACGATGATCATTACATCGCTGATCCTGAATACCTATTGGCTGAAAATGATGATGGGACAAGCCTTTGCAGTTTTGCTGCCGCCCCGAATCATTGCTGTCGCATTCCTGATGCCCGTTTATATTGTCGTAATCAAATTGATCCTGAAGCATTTTCATCGTATGGCTGTTGCTTCACCTTTAACAGAACAGTAAGTCTCTGCTTTGACTGGAAACCATTTCACCCAAGCGGTGGATGGTTTCTCTGCTTTTGGCTGGGTTTCTCTTTCACCAGATTGCTTAAATAATAGGAAGCAGCACAGCCTCCTGCCAGCAAAAGCCAGCATAAAAGATAACGCCATCCCGTCCCGAAGCCTGGAAAGATGGCAAGGATCGAGCCTGCGGTTAACCCGAATACTGCGTAATACGTATATCCATAAGCTTTGTCAAATAACAGGTTGATTAATTTTGCCAGGCCCAGAACGGTAATGACAAACCCCGCCCCTGCAGGGATTAGAACAGCCAGGTTCAGCCTGGCAATCCCTTCTAATATGAGACTGTAGGTGTTCATATACATGAGAATAAAGGAAGCACTGACCCCGGGTATGATGGTTCCAAAGCCAATAATGGCCCCGCAGAGCACCAGCAGAGGCAGGTTGGAATCTGCCTGTGCACTGTCCTGCACAAAGGTACCTTCCGTGGAGGACAACAGGATGGCTGCAGCCAGGGTGAGAGCAAAGGGAATCAGATACCACAACCGGAAGCCCTTTTTATCTGCCTGTCTGCGCAGAGAAGGAAAGGTGCCCAGCATCAAGCCGATAAACAGGTATTTGACCTCCAGCTCGTAATGATGAAACAAATAATGAATGATATTGCTGAAGGCCAGCACACCGACTATTCCGCCCAGAGCCAAGGGAAAAAATTCCCTTACCTTTTTCCAGAAATCATGAAACAGACTGGCTATGGCGGCGGTGATTCGCTCATAGACACCGAAAATCACAGCCAGTGTTCCGCCGCTCACACCCGGTGCAATGGCTCCAGTCCCGATGGCCACACCCTTTAAGAAATCAATCAGCACGTTTCCCCCGTCCTTCCGAAGTTGTTACGCCTTGCATACCTTTATTTTTGCAATCGTTTTATCTTCAATCTCTTCCACCTTGAACACCAGGTTATCCATCTCCACTACCGGCTTCTCCCCCTCATTGGGGATTTGACCCAGCTGACCTATGACGTAGCCGCTCAGGGTATCATATTCCTCCACCGGCAGCGCTACATTGATCAGCTCGGTTACCTGATCCAGGCTGATGGACCCATCAAAGAGATAGGTGGAATCATCTATTTTTTCAAATTTATGCTCTTCTTCGTCATACTCATCAAAAATATTTCCAACGATTTCTTCCAACAGGTCCTCTACGGTAATGATTCCCGCTGTTCCACCATATTCATCCACTACAACCACCATGTGCACCTTAATCAACTGCAGCTCGCGGAACAATACATCCAGCTTTTTGGATTCGGGTACAAAATACGGTGTCCTGATCAGTTTACGGATATCAAAATCCTGCTTTCCATTGTTGGTGAGGAATAAAAGAAGATCCTTTACATGAAGAATGCCGATAATATTATCTATAGAATCATCGTATACCGGTATTCGGGTATACTTTTCCGTATTCAGCATGGCCACAATATCGGCAAGACTAGAATCAACGGGGATCGCAACAACGCGGGTCCTGTGGGTCATAATGTCTGCAGCGACCTTGTCATCGAAATCAAAAACATTGTTGATAAACTGCTTTTCAATTTCGTCAATGGTGCCCTTTTCTTCCCCTACATCGATCATCATCCGGATTTCCTCTTCCGTGATCTCTTCCTCGTCGGCATCGGGATTTCCTCCCGCCAATCTGACAAAGAAATTGGTTGACGCGGTCAACAGCCTGACCAGGGGAGAGGTCAATGCTGACAGAAATCGCAAAGGCCCTACAACCTGAAGAGAAAAGGATTCTGCTTTCTGCATGGCCAGGCGCTTGGGCACCAGTTCACCAAATACCAGAGTAAAATAGGACAGGATCAGGGTGATCAATACCACTGCAACCGGCTTCAGCACCGCTGTGGAAACAGCTGTGCCGCTCGCTGCCAGCCATTGCACCAGCCTGTCTGCAAATGCTTCGGATGCGAAGGCACTTGACAGGAACCCTGCCAAAGTGACCCCTATTTGTATGGTAGACAGAAATTTGCTTGGCTCACTCAGCAGACGTTTGACCGAGACGGCCTTTTTATCGCCGCTCTCCGCCATCAGCCTGATTTTCGTATCGTTCAGGGATACCAGAGCCATCTCCGAACCGGCAAAAAAAGCATTCAGAAGAATCAAAACAATGATTATCAAAATATTTATAAACAAAACCTTTCGCCCTCCATGGAAAAATACTCGCAAAAAAAAGACAACAAACCCCAGCCAAAATAAAAGCAGGGGATTCACTGTCTCATTGTGTATATGATATCTTTCCAAAAGCGCGTACTACAAGGACCTTCGTCCACGAAAAACCCACCACCTTCATATTTGTATATATACGCAGTTATTATAACAATAGACGAATCAATTGTAAAGCCGCAGGAAGGAATTTCTCCTATTTCTCAAAAACACTGCCCCCGATAAATTCCCTTAAAATGGAATTGTTGGGAATGTCTTCACTGTCCAGATCCAGGAAATATCTCAGGAACTTCCTTAATCGATTGATTTCCGGAAAATGCACATGGTCATCCGGTATCCCTTCCAGCAGCGGCAAAATATAGGGCTTGAGAACCGCCAGCTCATACAGGAGGGCGGAATTGATCATTATATCGGCAGATTCCTGGAAGGAGAAAATATTCCTTTCTTCTCCTCTTCTGACAAAGGGCCACATATCCAGTGTGCTCTCAATGGACGTTCCGCGGAAATGGTGATCACGAACCATCCGGCGTATCAGCCGGGCGTCGGTTGTGGGGATCCGGTTGTGATCATCAACGTTCAACTGAGTCAATGCACTGATATAGATCTTGTATTTGTTTTCAGAGGGAATCATTTCCGTCAATTTTTCATTCAGACCATGAATGCCTTCAACGATAATGGGCTGATCCGGGGACAGCTGAATCACATGTCCCGCATATTCTCGTTTACCGGTCAGGAAGTTATAGCGGGGGATCTCCACCTCCTGGCCTTGTATGAGGCGGGTCATCTGTTCATTGAACAGCTTCAGATCGATTACATCTATGGATTCCAAATCCTGCTCCCCATTTTCATCCAGCGGAACCTGATCCCGGTCGAGAAAATAATTGTCCATGGAAATGGGAACGGGGTGCAGGCCGTTTACCATCAGCTGCACCCGGAGGCGCTGGGCAAAGGTGGTTTTCCCCGATGAGGAGGGGCCGGCAATGAGAATCATCCGGACTTCATCCATATGCTGCTGGATGCGGTCGGCAATCGCTCCGATCTGCTTTTCCTGGCAGGCTTCGCTGATGCGTATCAGTTCTGCGGCACGTCCTTCCTCGATACACCGGTTTAAGTCGGCCACATTGCGGATGCCCATCGCCATGGACCATTTTTCCGCCTGACGGAATACCTTGAACAGCTTGGGATTGTCTTGAAAGGGACGAATCTGCGTCGGATTCTCACAGCTGGGATACTGCAGTATGACACCGGGCAGATAAAACTTTAATCCGAATTCTCTCAAATAGCCGGTGGAGGGCACCATATATCCATACAGATAGTCAGCTAAGCCTCCGCAGCGATACAGGCTGACGGAATCCTCCTTTCGATATTTCATGACCTCCACCTTATCCTTCATACCCATCTGAAGAAAGATCCGGTTGGCCTGATCCATAGAAACAACTGACTTTTCGAAGGGATCGTTGGATTGAACAATGCTGCGCATCTGCATTTCGATGCGCTCAACCTCCTGAGGACTAAGGGAATCACAGCCATGGACCTCGCAGTATAAGCCTCCCCCAAAGGAATGCTCGACGGTTACGGAACAGTCCGGGTACAGCTCTTTGCAGGCGCGAATAAAAACAAAGACCAGACTGCGGGTATAGATGCGTATTCCATCATTCATGGATAAGTCAACCCACTCTACCTTGCAGTCCTGTTCAAGGACATAGGTCAGCTCCCGCATGCGGTTATCCACCTTGGCTGCAACCACCAGCGGCTGTGCCGGATCTACATCTTGTTCAGCCAGTTCCTGCAGGGTTACCCCCTTTTTCACTTCAATGGTTTTTCCATTCCAGTTTATTTGTATTGTATCAGGCATTGGGACTCTCCTTTCAAAAAGCTTACGATATTAGTATGCCAGCACAGCGGAAAATAATTTTTCTTTTCTCATAGATAAAACAAAGAGGCATGTTTGAAACATACCTCCTGCAGCTGCGAGTTTAGGATCAATTCGGCACGGGTTGTGATTCCGGTGTCGGTTACGGTTCTTCAGTCGGCTCCGGTTCTGGTTCCGGCTCTGGTTCCGGTTCCGGTTCCGGCTCCGGTTCTGGCTCCGGCTCCGGTGACGGCTGCTCTGTCGGCCCCGGCGTTGGACCGGGTGTTGGTTCCGGTGCTCCCTCTCTGTAGTAAATGATGCCCTGAATGGGTCGATAGTAGTTTCTTACAAGGAGGTCGGAGGAGACGGTTTTCCCGTTTTCGATCAACACCCGATAGGTGTTGATCTTTAATCCCATTCTGGATTTAACATGCTCATATTCGCCACCGGGTTTTTTTACAAATTCCCCCTTTTTGTCCTCTACGCGCTTGGGCTCAGGTGCTTTGATGGTTTCAGTTACCTTGGTGCTCAGCCTGTATTCTCCGTTATTGGGAATCGGCTCACCGTAAATTTCCACAACAGCTCTGGATCCATCGCGATAGGAGCGGATAAAAATCGGTGTGTTCCTGTTGTTTCTGAATTTCAAGTCTGCGCCGCCCCAGGATACGGTCGCATCCAGCCCTGCATCCAGATAGGATACCGGGAAGGAATGATGGTAACGTTCCACAATTTCCAGTCCGGTCAGTGCTGCAGCGTTAAAAACCGTGGAGGAAGCCTGGCAGATGCCTCCGCCAATGCCGTCCTGCAGGCTTTTATCCGCTTTAATCACCCCTGCCATCTTGAATCCTGCCTTTTCCGTTCTCTTTCCCACAACATCATTAAAGGAAAAGACCTCTCCGGGATACAGCTTGGTTCCGTTTATTTTCTTAAGAGCCAGTCCGATATTACTCTTCCGGTTTTCCGTACTGCCGCTCATACTGGTGGAAAAGGTAACGATTTTCGAGGTTGCTTTTTCCAAATCGGCCATACGAACTTCCGGTTCCACAACAATGGGCTCAATAGGGATGACCCCCGGCTGCCCGGAGGCAAAGATCTGCTCTGCAGACTGATACAGCATTTGCGCATCGACTCTCTGCCCTGCCTTCTCCGGAGACAGAACAAACTTTTCCTTCTCATTGGGATGAAAATCGATGTCTGCATCCACCGGCTCAATCGTCAGGCTTTCGGCAATCTCTTCAATACCCCTTTGGATTTTGGCGATATCCATGGTCAGGACGGTTTCTTCCCTGACACCCTTTTCCCGAATTTCTTCAACCTTCTTGTATCGATCTTCCAGCTGTCCTTCTCTGGCTAACTGGAACAGTTCATTCAACTTGTCTTGCCAATCAATATCGGCTTGAATATCCTCGTGGGTGAAAACCCAGCTCTGGTCTTCATAAGTAAGCTCTACTCTCAAATCGGACAAACGTTGCTCTGCTATCTTCTGAAATTGATCGGAAGCCTCCTGAAGGGACAGCCCGCCCAGCGGCACATCGTCCAAAAAAATACCCTCATAAAAGGTGCTGCGCTCAACTGTTTCAGTCATGTGTGCAAGCCATTGCTCCTGTGCCTGTTTCTCCCGAAAGTTCTGATAGGCAAACCCGGCTGTTACCAAAAGAGCAAGTGCCAGCGCTCCAAACAGGAGATACTTTTTCTTCATTCCGATTCCTCCCAAAAGTTTAACGCTTTTTGCTAACCTAAACTATACCATAATTTGACGCAAGAAAAATCCTTAGGTTATTAAGAAAGCGTTACAAGAGTATTACATTTGGGAAGTGATTTCCAAAGCAACATCCGGAACATTGGTGATAATACCGTCTACTCCATTTGCCGCCAAAGCCTTTATGTACTGCGGTTGGTCTACAGTCCAGGCGTTCATGAGAATGCCATTTTCCATGCACCCACGTATGATTGGAGGCACCAGGCTGTAGAACAAGGGGTGAACCGCATCCGCACCGATCCTTCTTGCATACTCCCAAGGCTCTACCAGCCCTGCTGAATAAAGTACGCCGGTTTTCAGGGCAGGCTCCAGCTTCTTGATGGTAAGCAGACTATAGTGGTTAAAGGAGGAAACGATGGACTTGTCGATCCGTTGATATCTGCGAAGGATCTCTACCACCTTCTCTTCTATTCCTTCGTATAGAATCACCCCAGACTTCAGTTCAATATTCAGCATACCATCCCACCTGTCGGTCAACTCCAGGTATTCTTCCAGGGTCAGAATTTGTTCTCCTTCGAACTCCTTACCAAACCAGCTGCCGAAATCCAGTTTCTTCAATTCTTCCAAGGTCATATCCTTGACCAAGCCCGATCCATTGCTCACCCGGTCTACCTGCTCATCATGGCAGACCATCACATGTCCATCCTTGGAAAGATGAACATCCAATTCGATGCCGCCCGCCTGCATTTCCAGCGCTTTGCGAAAAGCAGCTCCGGTATTTTCCGGTGCATAGGCTGATGCACCTCGGTGAGCATAGATGATTGGTTTTTTCATTTGCATACCCCTCCTTCAGGAAAATCTCTTTCAGTAATCTACCTCAAATGTACTCGTACACATATCATAACATGAAAAGTGGTGTACAAACATGGGTATCAAAATGTTCTCAGAACAGGTGTGAAAGTATTTGAAACAACAATATGCGTACTCAAATTCGTAAATCGAATGTTTTGCTCCTCTCTATTGTTTCACTGCACCAACAATTAATCCTGTGATTAATTTACGCTGAAACATTAGATAAACAAGTATGATTGGCATCGCAATTATCACAGCAGCAGCGGATGTTAACGCTACATCTACCGAGTATCTCGTCTTGAATGCATTCAGACCTAAAGGAACTGTACGCAGCCTGTCAT
>DURK01000109.1 GCA_012837325.1 Clostridiales bacterium | reverse complement strand
TTTGGCAATGAAAGCGGCTTTGCCCTGACTGACATACCCTGCACATGGACCCTTCATGCGCCTCAGGACGATGACGAATGGGCTGTTCTAAGTGAATTCACATTTCTCTCCTACCTTCTTGCGGGAGCACCGGACAGAATCATGCTGTATCCGAAGGGCAGCGACGCAAAACACCCGGAAGATGCTGTTTTGTCCAAAACCTTTACTTTAGCGGATAAATTCACGGTGATCCCCCTGGGCAGTACAAGCATCACGCCAAAGTGGTTTGAGGGTAGCTGGAAACACCTTGCTTCTGACACAATCATTCACTTCGGCGTCCCGGATGACAATATATTGGATTATACGGTTTCCCTTGATGGCAAGGATCTGACTACCCGGACCACCATTTCCTTTGACTTTCAAACGGCTTCCATTACGACGAAATACGTCTCCGGCACAGTATCACTGAAAGCAGCTACCTATTACGGCTATGTGGAGGATGGCAAGGACTACATTCGTATCGGCCCGTTCAGGGGAGAAGGGAAACCGGGTACCTATTCAGAAGGTGAAGCAATCTATGTGCGGGTAAATTGAACAGTACATTATAACCCGCTAATCCTTCCCCTTCACGTCTATACCGTGCTTACCCTGCCGCCGCTTTTTCTTTTGACCGTACTATACCTGTTTGGCGTGGGTTGGAGTGAAAAGCGGGATGAAGGTCAACAATGAAGGGAGCGTCTGGATGGCAAAAAAGGAAAAGAGCAATAAAATCCCCTTGCCTATTCTGATCATAATTTGTAGCGTACTGATTTATGCCGCATATACCAGTATAAGCACTTTTGTACTGGCGATTTTTGGAGACAGTGTCATAGGTACGGTGGATAGCTATGGGTCGCAGCTGATCGACAGAAAAGCGGAGCCAAACCGTTCACGTACCATATCCAAGGGCTATTGGTTTGCTGCAAACGGCAGAATATATCGGGGTCATGTGATATATAGCAGTGACGAGGCATGGCCGAGTCTGAAGGAGGGCGAAACCCGCTCCGAGCGCATCCGCTATCTCGCTGCTTTTCCATATATCAACAAGCCTGCCATGCTGAGCGACTTTGACGAGATGGGCGAGGGGGGTATCATCTACCATTTTTTTGCCCCTATAGGCTGCCTGTTTTTGCTGCGACTTGTTATTCGCACAGTTATGGGCAAGAAAACAAATAAAACAGTTTCGAGGAAACCCGCCGCAAAATCTGCGATACACGGGGAAACGCAAACAATCAAAGCAAGGAGTGATATGGGTATGTTTTGTCCTAACTGCAGAAGCAGGATGACAGAAGGCGCGGTGTTCTGTACGAACTGCGGCACGAAAACAAAAGCCGGTGCAACGAACCTTTGCACTTCCTGCGGCATGGAGTTATCGGAAGGGACTGCCTTTTGCATTAGCTGCGGCAAAGCGGCGGGTCAGGCAGTGCCGGGATCAGCAGCAACTGGACAAGCCCCAGCTTACGCATCTTCCCAGGCTGCTGCATATGCACCGCCCCAGGGAACTGCTTACGCACCTTCCCAGGGCAGTGCGGGACTTGTAGGTTTTTCCGATCGGTGTTTTTCGCCGGAGATCATTACTGCCGCACAGACAAACAGGAGGATTGGAGTAAAGTTTATGAT
This sequence comes from Clostridiales bacterium, assembly GCA_012837325.1. Classification (GTDB taxonomy): domain Bacteria; phylum Bacillota; class Clostridia; order Caldicoprobacterales; family DTU083; genus DURK01. The sequence continues at coordinate 17,991 of DURK01000109.1, read as the reverse complement.
CGCGTTGGCAGTATTGCCTCTAATCGGCTTTCCCATCGCCGGTCTGCTGGTTGACGAGTTGCCCTTAGGCGAGGCCGTGATAATCGGCGTTGTGCTCTCTTTTATTATGCTGGTCATTAATCTGTTGAAATTGCGAGGATCAAGCCAGCCCATGTGGGAGGGCGTGGTCGTCAATAAGTACAGTAAAATAGAGTATAAGCATCGGGACCAAAGCGAAAGCTATACAGTCTACACCACTGTTATCCACACCGATGGGGGCAAGAAAAAGACCATCAATGAAAGGGAAAGCAGGCGGTATATATACGATTATCTCTCCGTTGGCGACAGGGTGCGGTTTCACCCAAGATTCGGTACATACGAAAAATACGATAAATCTAAAGATCGCATCATCTACTGCAATGTCTGTACCACGATGAACCCCATACAAAATGACCGCTGCAAGCGGTGTAACAATCTGTTATTTAAATAAGGAGGACGGTGAGGACATTGTATAAACCCATCGTATCTTGCTGTGTCTAATTCCATGGGGAAGTTGATATTGACAAACCAGATAGGATTTAATAACATGTAAATAATAACGACGTTGCATCCGATTAGGAGCCCGCAGCAGCTAACCAATACGGAAGTAGAGTAAGGAGAGAGTGATTACATGCAGAATGATACGCAGGATATAAAACAGCATCCCGAAAAACAAGCGGAACATCTGATTGGTGAGCTGCGTCAGCATTATGCGGCCTATCTGGAAAAAAATCATCAGCACGAGCAATCCAACAAGTCATTCGGCAAATTGTTTGAAAAGTGGTTTAGAGGCTCCAGCTCCCATGCCATGGATTCCATGCATGAGGATTTTTTAAATGGAATTGATCGAATCGTCGGGGAGCTGATCATACCGTTACAACAGCTCCAACAGGATGCACCCGATTTGTGCTGTGATTTGGCAGAGCAAGCAGTCAGCCGCATGGTGGCACCCAAGGTTCCCAAGAATACCGCAAAATCAACAGCAGAATGGTTTATGACTGTTGCGGAATACAAATGTTCACCACTGCTTCCATTTTTAAGACTGGAAGCATTGGAACGCTTTCGCGGACAGATGTTTGAGGTATCGAGACGCCTGATGTTTCCAAAGGAGCGGGAGTTTTTCGATCAGTTTGAAGAAGTCCTGAAGGCGAAAAGAGCGCAGGAATAGACAAGGTCAAGTGCCGGTTTGAAAGATCGGCACTTTTTTAATCGATTCTTGTAAAGACTTCTAAAAACTTGTATAATATCTTTTATAATTATTTGCATATTTATAAGCTGCAATGAATATTCTAAAATTTTTGCATAAAGGAGTCATTTATGATTGATTTAAAAGAGATTGCCATGGTAGATCCGGAAACAGCGTCTGCAATGGAACAGGAACTCAACCGTCAAAGAACCCATTTGGAGCTCATTGCCTCCGAAAACTTTGTCAGCCCGGCTGTTATGGCCGCTATGGGCTCTCATCTGACCAACAAGTACGCGGAAGGATATCCGGGAAAACGCTACTATGGTGGTTGTGAATACGTTGATGTGGTGGAAAGGCTTGCCATTGAAAGGGCCAAATCATTGTTTGGAGCGGATCATGTTAATGTGCAGCCCCACTCCGGCGCCCAGGCAAATACCGCTGTCTATTTTGCCATGCTCGAGCCTGGTGATACCATCCTCGGCATGAATCTGAACCATGGCGGACACCTGACCCACGGCAGTTCGGTAAACATTTCCGGAAGGTATTTCAATATTGTACCTTACGGGGTGGATACGGAGACTGGTTTTATCGATTATGAAAAGCTGGCTGATCTGGCACAAGAGCACAAGCCCAAAATGATTGTAGCAGGTGCAAGTGCTTATCCGAGAGAGATTGACTTTGGTAAGTTTCGTGAAATTGCTGATCTGACAGGCGCTCTGCTGATGGTGGACATGGCTCACATTGCCGGTCTGATCGCTGCAGGCCTGCATCCGAATCCCGTACCCTATGCAGATTTTGTTACGACAACCACCCACAAAACCTTACGAGGTCCCAGGGGCGGAATGATCCTATGTAAGAAAAAGTATGCAAAGGCTGTAGATAAAGCAATTTTTCCCGGAACTCAGGGTGGACCGCTGATGCATATCATCGCAGCGAAGGCTGTATCCTTTAAGGAGGCCTTGGAACCTTCGTTTAAAGGGTACCAGAAGCAAATCGTGAATAATGCTGCAGCTTTGGCACAGGGTCTTATGGATGAAGGATTTCAATTGGTTTCCGGCGGTACTGACAACCATTTGATGCTGGTTGATCTGCGCAATCGGAACATCACTGGCAAGGATGCAGAAAAACGACTGGATCAGGTGCGGATAACCGTTAACAAAAACACCATACCCAACGATCCGCAGAGTCCCTTTGTAACCAGCGGTATTCGAGTTGGTACACCAGCAGTGACATCCCGAGGCATGCAGGAAGAGGATATGAGAACCATTGCAAAAGCCATCCATCTGGCGATTGAGGATTTTGACGGCAACCGCGGGAAGGTTCTGTCCATGGTGGAGCAATTGTGCATGAAGTATCCCTTATATAAGTAAATTATGGTAAAATAAAAGAGGCCCCAGGCCTCTTTTTTGTGAAGGAAAAGTCTCTGTCTGCTTTTTGCAGTGAGATGACAGATGCATATACTCGAGAGAAGGAGTGTAAAAATTGGAATATCAAATGCCGCTGGCTGCCAGAATGCGTCCGGAAAGGCTGGAAGAGTTTGCCGGCCAACAGCATATCATCGGCCGCAACCGCTTATTGTATCGTGCCATCAAAGGGGACAGGCTGTCTTCTGTTATTTTTTACGGTCCGCCCGGTACAGGCAAAACCACTCTAGCCAAGATTATATCTTCCGAGACACAATACCGCTTCATACAGCTGAATGCCGTTACTGCCGGGGTGAAGGAGATCAGAGAGGCTGCATCGGAGGCACGAAACCTTCTGATGAATCCAAAGGGCAAGGTGATTCTTTTCTTTGATGAAATACACCGCCTCAACAAGGGTCAGCAGGATGTGCTGCTGCCCTATGTGGAGGACGGCAGCATCATTCTTATCGGAGCGACTACGGAAAACCCCTATTTTGAAGTGAACAAGGCCTTGCTGTCCCGCTCTACCATCTTTCGCTTTGAGCCGCTGGAGGATTCCGATATTCTTGCTTTGATGGAGCGAGCCCTGAAGGATGAAGAAAAGGGTCTGGGCAGATATTCTGTTCAATTGCAGCGGGATGCAGCCAGCCACATCGCCCTGATCAGTGACGGCGATGCCAGGGTGGCCTTGAATGCTCTGGAGCTGGCTGTTCTGACGACAGAGCCCGATGAACAGGGCACCATTGTCATTGATTTGGCTGCTGCCAGGGAATGCATACAGCAGAAAACTTTGAAGTATGATAAAGATGGAGACAACCATTATGATATCATCAGTGCCTTCATTAAAAGCATGCGCAATTATATGGAACCGGATGCCGTTCTGTACTGGCTTGCCCGCATGATTGAGTCGGGAGAAAAACCAGAATTCATTGCCCGGCGTATCATGATCTGTGCAGCGGAAGATGTCGGCCTTGCCAACCCGGCTGCCCTGCAGGTTGCAGTGGCGGCTTCCCAGGCAGTGGAACGGGTTGGTTGGCCGGAGAGCCGCATTATCCTTGCAGAAGCGGCCTTGATGGTGGCATGTTCTCCCAAGTCCAATGCCTGCTGTGTCGGAATTGATAAAGCATTGGGAGATGTAAGAAGGGAACGTTCGGGACAGGTACCCGTTCATCTTCGGGATGCCCATTACAAAGGCGCGAAAGAGATGGGGCATGGCAAGGATTATAAGTATTCCCATGATTATCCCATGGGACGTGCCATCCAGCAATACTTGCCCGATGGATTCGAGAACAGGAAGTATTACCTGCCCGTAGATTCCGGTCATGAAGCAAAAATCCGGCAGCGTTTGGATCAGCTGAAAGGGGACCTTGAGGAGAGGGATCGTTCCCGATAAATGATCGGCGGATCCTCCTGAAAAATCATTCGCTTTAATCTTGACAACTTTACTAGGGTATGCTAACATACTCTTTGGACGAAAACCAACCAATTCGGTTGGTTTTAGGAGGTAAGCACATGAGGTTATCTACAAAAGGTCGTTATGGAGTAAAGGCAATGTTTGATCTGGCCCTGCACGGAGGGGAATCGCCTCTTCCATTGAAAACCATAGCCGAACGTCAGGAAATCTCCGAGCCCTATCTGGAACAGCTGATTTCCACCCTGCGAAAGTCCGGCCTGGTACACAGTGTAAGGGGGGCACACGGCGGGTATCTTTTGGCCGATTCACCCGACCAAATCACGGTGGGCAGCATTATCCGCTCACTGGAAGGCTCTATGGCACCGGCGGATTGTGTAGCAGAAGAGGAGCCCGTTGACTGCAGCAAGGCTGACTGCTGCGTCACAAGAGGTGTCTGGGAGAAAATACGCATCAGCATCGATAATGTCATCGACTCAATTACCCTTCAGGATATGATAGATGATTACAACGAGCTATGTAAACAAAACAAGATGTACTATATTTAACCTGAAAGGAAGCTTTGATAAATGGGAGATAGAATATACTTAGATCACGCAGCTACAACGTATACCAAGCCCGAGGTATTAGAGGAGATGCTGCCCTACTTTACCAAGCAGTACGGCAACCCTTCCAGTGTACACAGCTTTGGCCGTGAAAGCAGGAAAGCAATGGATCTGGCCAGGGAAAGAACGGCAAAGGCCCTGAATGCCAATCCAAATGATATTTTCTTTACCGGCAGTGGAACCGAGGCGGACAATTGGGCTGTAAAGGGTGCAGCTCTTGCCAATCGAAAAAAGGGCAACCACATCATCACTACAACGATTGAACATCATGCTGTGCTGCATACCTGCAACTATCTGGAGCAAAACGGCTTTGATGTTACCTATCTCCCTGTTGATGAATATGGCATCGTGGATGCGGAACAGGTCAGAAATGCCATCACCGATCAGACCATTCTGGTATCTGTCATGACTGCCAACAACGAAATCGGCACCATTCAACCGATCAAGGAAATCGGCGCCATTACCAGGGAAAAGGGAGTTTTATTCCATACAGATGCTGTACAGGCGATAGGCAGTGTACCCATCGATGTGGATGATATGAATATTGATCTTCTTTCTCTTGCTGCCCATAAATTCTATGGCCCCAAAGGAATAGGTGCACTTTATATTCGCAAAGGCGTAAAAGCACAGCAGATGCTTCATGGCGGCGCTCAGGAAAGAAATCGCAGAGCGGGGACGGAGAACCTGCCCGCTATTGTGGGATTGGGCAAGGCCATTGAAATGGCCGCCCTGGATATTCCCGGCCACAATGCCCGATTGGAGGCTCTTCGCAACCGCCTGATAACCGGTATCCTGTCTACCGTGGAGCATGCCCGCTTGAACGGTCACCCCGAAAAGCGGCTGTCCGGTAATGTTAATTTTTGTTTTGAGTTCATAGAAGGGGAAGCATTGCTTCTCAGTCTGGATATCAAGGGCATCGCAGGTTCCAGCGGCTCAGCCTGTACCTCCGGTACCCTGGATCCGTCCCATGTACTGCTTGCCATCGGATTGCCCCATGAAATTGCTCATGGATCTCTCCGTTTGACATTGGGTGAGCAAAACACCCAGGAAGAAATAGATTACGTGCTGGAAGTCCTTCCCCAGCTAGTTCAAAGACTGAGGGAGATGTCTCCGCTCTTTAATCAGCAAAAAGGGGGTCAAATATTTGTATAGTGAAAAAGTAATGGACCATTTCATGAATCCAAGAAATGTAGGAGAAATTGAGAATCCTGACGGCGTCGGCGAGGTAGGAAACGCTCGATGCGGAGATATCATGAAGGTCTTTTTGAAGGTAGAAAACGATGTCATAGTCGATGTTAAATTTAAAACCTTTGGCTGCGGGGCAGCCATTGCAACCAGCAGCATGTCCACCGAACTGATCAAAGGGAAAACCATTGCTGAAGCACTGGAAGTGACCAACAAAACCGTTGCAGAATCCCTGGATGGCCTGCCGCCTGTAAAAATGCACTGTTCGGTATTGGCAGAGGATGCCATTAAGGCAGCAATTGAGGATTATAGGAAGAAACACCACCAATAACAACCACGGGGACAGTTCTCAACTACTTTCAATAACCAAACAAAAATCACAAGGTACACAGAAAAATGTGTACCTTTTTTAATGGGGACAGTTCTCAATTTTTTATTATTTAACACAATTTGAGCTTCATTGGATTGTTACCATTGGGAAACAATAAGAGTGATAAAAAATACTTCGGGGGAAGTTATGGACAGCAGACGGGGCAGTAAAATCAAGCGTGAAACCATTGTCGGACTACCGGTTATTGATGGGAAAACCGGGAAAAAGCTTGGAGTGGTCAAGGACTTATATACAAAAGAGCAGAGCAGTCATCTGGAAGGGTTTTATGTAACCAACAAGGGCTGGGGAAACAAAACCATCGGGATTCCCTTTGATGATGCCACAGTGGGCTGCGATGCAGTGATCGCTGAAGGAGAGCTGCCTGCGTCACATATCCCGCAACAAGTTCCAGGTGACGGACTGGTAAAGCTGTTGAACAAAAAGGTAGTCAGAGAGGACGGAGTGGAGCTTGGCCAAATCAGCGATATTATCCTGGATCCCTTGTCCGGACGCATCGAAGGCATAGAACTGTCAGAGGGCATCATTGGCGATCTGATATCAGGCAGGCGGATGATGCCCTATGAACCTTATCAGCAGAATGACAGTGATTTTTTGGTTATTACGATGGAACAAGCGGAGAACATTGTATCCGGCAATCGGGGAATAAAAAACATATTTTTCAACAAACTAGAATAGGAAGGATGTGTTTCTATGAGCAAAAGCATTCGAACCTTTGTGGCAGGCGGACTGCTGGGCATTGCAGCTGGAATGATCCTGCTGCCCCAGCTGGAACCGGAAACAAGAAGAAAAATCATAGACAAGGGAAAGGACATCATAGAGGACGCTGCACAAATAATGCCAGGCAAGAACGGACATGGCATATGACAGCTTATGAGTGTACGGTTGTCGAAAGAGTAAGGGACGAAAGCTTGTCCCTTTTCTTTTATTCGTTTTTCATGAGATCTTGCGTTCTCATAGAGGGGTGAAATGGTGAGACTGACCAGAAAACATGCCTGGGCTGCTTTGGCGATTATTTTTTTGACTTTGATTCTATGGGTATTATCAAAGCATTGGGGAAATCTGTTAAACCTTGCTGGGATGCTGGTTATCGGCATCATCATAGCTTATCTTCTAACACCGCTGTGCGACCTTCTTGAAAGAAAATTACCAAGAGCAGCAGCCATTACCTTGATCCTCCTGATGGTCTGTTCCGCACTGGCAGCCTTTGCTCTATTGTTCATCCCCAGGATGGTAAGGGAAGCTCTGGCACTGGTGGATCGCTTTCCCATGATTATGGAGTCTGTTCAAATCATACTGGGCAATCTGCAAAACCATATGGAAACCATGGGTATCCCAAAGGGGATTCAGAGTTCAGTAGCAGCCTATGCGGACGAGCTTCAGCAAAAAACCACGGATACCGTTATGCGATTTTTGGAGAAAACGATTTCCGGTATTTCGGTGCTGCCTGCCCTTTTTATCGAGCTGGTGCTCGGATTTTACTTTTTAAAAGACCGGGATTACTTCGGCCGGGTTTTAACCAATTTGATTCCACTTGCTTTCCGCAGGAAGATTTTGCAGGTAGCGTCCGAGGTGAATCATATTTTACATTGCTTTATCAGAGGAGAAGTATTTATAGCAGGCATAGTCGGGATCTTGGCCACAGTCGGATATGCAGCCATTGGGCTGCCTTATGCTCTAATCCTGGGTTTTCTGGCCGGGCTGCTGGAGTTCATCCCCTACTTCGGTCCATGGCTGGGAGCCATTCCTGCCCTTCTCGTCGCCTGGCTCGCCGGATCTCATAAGTTCATATGGACTCTGGCTGTCATCTTACTGATTCAGCAATTGGAAAATGTATTCATAACCCCCAGAATTTTAGGCGGGGTCGTGAACCTTCACCCGGTATACATCATCCTGTCCCTTTGGACAGGAGGGATGTTTTTCGGTATAGTGGGAATGTTTCTGGCTGTTCCGGCTGTTTTGATCCTCAGAGTCCTATTCAAGCATATCTATTTAAGCATTGTTGCCATCAAATAAGGTGTTGTCGTTTGTTTGATTCCTTGCCTTGTCCCCTGCCTCATGATAGAATTGCATTAGGAATATTAGCAAAAGAAGGAATGCGGTATGACAACGAAACATGATCAAATTATACAGTACATCATGAATCTGGAGGCCGGAGCTGCCATATCCGTGCGGAAGGTAGCGCGGGAGCTTGGGGTCAGTCAGGGCACTGCATACCGGGCGATTAAAGAGGCTGAAAACCGCGAATATGTCAAGACCTTCCCTCGTATGGGCACCATTCGGGTGGAGCAGGACAAAAAACGGGGCATTGAACGCCTTACTTTTGCCGAGGCAGCAGCCATGGTAGATGGAACGGTGCTGGGGGGCAACCGTGGTTTGAACAAAACGCTGGTCCGATTTGTAATTGGCGCTATGACGCCGGATGCCATGGAAAAATACTTGTCTTCCGGCAGTCTGCTCATTGTTGGAAACCGGGAAGAGGCTTTTCGCTTGGCTCTGGAGCATGAATGCGCGGTTCTGATCACCGGCGGCTTTGGCTGCAGCGATGAAATCCGACAGCTGGCCGATCAAAAAGGGCTGCCCGTCATATCGTCCACCTATGATACCTTTACCACTGCAACCATGATCAATCAGGCAATTTCCGAGAGGTTGATCAAGAAGGAAATTTTATTGGTGGAAGATATCATGATAGAAGAGCCGAAATACCTTTATGAAGACGATTCGATCGGGGAATGGAACAACTTGCTGAAAAAACACGGTCACAGCCGTTTCCCGGTACTCAATCGTGATCATGAAGTTGTGGGGGTGCTTACACCAAAGGATATACAGGAGGCTTCAACAGGTTTGGTCCGGGATTTTATGTCTCCCAAACCTCTTATCGTAACCCAAAAAACAACCGTTGCCTATGCAGCGCATATCATGGCCTGGGAAGGGTACGAGCTGCTGCCTGTTGTTGAGAGCGGAAGGCTGATAGGCGTAATCAGCCGGCAAGACGTCATCAAAGCAATACAGCATATGAGAAACCAGCCGCAGATGGGCGAAACATTGGATGATGTCATCCTCTCAAACTTTGGCAGCAAGCGCATGGAAAAACGCATGCGTTTCACCGGTAAGGTAACACCCTTGCTGGCCAGTCATATGGGTACTGCCAGTTGGAGCGCATTATCCATGTTAATGTCCACAGCTGCGCTTGTTACGCTGAAAAATTTTGGTCAGACCGATGTTTCAGTGGATACCTTTACGGTGTTCTTTGTTCATCCTGTGCAGCTGGAAGACATGCTTGAAATTGATGTTGAGCCGGTCGAGGAAGGCCGGGTGTATAATAAAGTTGAAATCTGCATATACCGTGAGAAAGAGCTGGTTGCCAAGGCAATGCTGGCTGCAAAAGCAATGAGGAAGTAAAAGGATGCTTGGGAGTGGGTAACAGCATGAAGGATTTTATCCATTTACATTGCCATACCGAATACAGCCTGCTGGACGGTGCAGGCCGAATAACGGATTTACTGGACCGCTGCAAGGAACTGGGGATGCCTGGCATTGCCATAACCGATCACGGTGCCATGTATGGCGTGGTAAATTTTTATAAGGAAGCAAAAGTCAGGGGCTTGAAGCCTGTTATCGGCTGTGAAGTATATGTGGCACCGCGAGGGATGCACGACAGGGAATCCAGAAGTGACAGCAATTACTCCCATTTGGTGCTGCTGGCAGAAAACCAGACAGGGTACCAGAATCTGATGGCTCTGTCTTCTCTTGGGTTCACGGAAGGTTTTTATTACAAGCCCCGCATTGATTATGAAGCACTGGCAGCTCATTCTGAAGGCCTGATTGGGCTGAGCGCATGTCTTGCAGGCGAGATACCAAGGTTATTGGAACAAGGGCGGGTAAAGGAAGCGACGGAAGCTGCCAATCGTTTGAATCAAATATTAGGACAAGGCAGCTTTTATTTGGAGCTGCAGGATCATGGGCTGGCCGGGCAAATGGAGGTCAACCGGGGGCTGGCTCAAATCAGTAAACAAACCGGTATTCCCCTGGTTGCAACCAATGATGTTCACTATGTCAACCGGAAAGATGCAAAAGCACATGAGGTTCTCCTGTGTATTCAAACCGGCAAAACCATCGAAGATGAGGACAGGCTTCAGTTTGAAACATCGGAATTTTATCTGAAATCCGGGGAGGAAATGCAGCTTTTGTTCCAGGAGTATCCGAATGCCGTGGAAAATACCTATGAAATATGGAAACGCTGCAATGTGGAGTTCGAATTTGGTGCATTGCACCTCCCGGAATATGATGTGCCAAAAGGCTATACCGCCGAAGCTTATTTACGAGACCTATGCCTGCAGGGCTTGAAGGAACGCTATTCCGATATTACCCCTGCCATAAGAGAACGTTTGGATTACGAATTGAGTATTATTGCCCGAATGGGTTATGTGGATTACTTCTTAATTGTCTGGGATTTTATCAAATACGCCAGAGACAATGATATAATCGTTGGTCCGGGCCGTGGCAGCGCAGCCGGAAGTCTGGTTGCTTATACTCTGAATATAACCCAGATTGATCCCTTGCGGTATGGACTGCTTTTTGAGCGATTTCTCAACCCTGAACGGATCAGTATGCCTGATATCGACATTGATTTCTGCTATGAGCGCCGGCAGGAAGTGATCGATTATGTGATCAGGAAATATGGGGAAGACCGGGTAGCTCAAATCATCACCTTTGGAACCATGGCAGCCAGAGCAGCCATTCGAGATGTCGGGCGTGCCTTGAATCGGCCTTATCGGGAAGTGGATCGGATCGCCAAAATGATTCCCATGGAAATTGGCATGACCATTGACAAGGCTTTGGAAAAGAATCCGGAGCTTAAGATGCTTTACGAAGAGGATGCTTCCGCTCGCAGCCTCATTGATATGTCAAAAAGCTTGGAGGGGCTGCCCAGACATGCTTCCACTCATGCAGCCGGCGTGGTGATCTCCAAGCTGCCAGTAACGGAGTATGTTCCCCTGCAAAAAAACGATGACTGCATCACCACTCAGTTTCCCATGGATACTCTGGAGCAGCTGGGTCTTCTGAAAATGGATTTTCTGGGGCTTCGAAATCTGACGGTCATCCGGGATACCCTGGCTATGGTGGAGGAAACGGAAGGGAGAAAGATCGATATTTACTCCATTCCCCTGGATGATGCTTCTGTTTATCAAATGCTGAGCCATGGGGATACGGATGGCGTGTTTCAACTGGAAAGTGCCGGCATGAGACAGTTTATGAAGGAACTCAAGCCGTCTACCTTTGAGGATATCATTGCAGGCATATCCCTGTACCGGCCTGGACCCATGGATCAAATTCCCCGATATCTCGCCAATAAAAATCATCCGGAGGTTATCGAATATACGGATGAGAAGCTCGCCCCCTTTTTAGAAGTAACTTATGGGTGCATGGTGTATCAGGAGCAGGTTATGCAAATCGTCAAGGATTTGGCAGGCTACTCCTTAGGCCGCGCTGATTTGGTACGTCGTGCCATGTCAAAAAAGAAAACCGAGGTTATGGAGCAGGAAAGAGAATATTTCATTTACGGAATTCAGGATGAGGACGGCAGCATTAAAGTGCCCGGTGCCTATCGGAATGGGGTAACCGTGGAAAAAGCAAATCAGATTTTCGATGAAATGATGGAGTTTGCCAAATATGCATTCAACAAATCCCATGCTGCTGCCTATGCCCTGATCGCCTATCAAACTGCCTGGCTGAAGCATTATTATCCGGTTCCGTTTATGGCAGCCCTGATCACCAGTGTCATCGGAAACAGCGGCAAGGTAGCAGGTTATATAGAGTATTGCAGAAAGAAAAACATCCAGGTGCTGCCGCCTGATGTAAACCAAAGTGATGCCAGGTTTACCGTAACCGGCAATACCATACGATTCGGTTTGGCAGCCGTAAAGAATGTCGGTGCTCCGGCGATTGAAGCCATCATACAAGCAAGAAATAAAAAGGGCAGGTTTGTCAGCTTTTATGATTTTTGCAGGAAGACGGAGGACATGGGAATAAACAAAAGACTGGTAGAAAGTCTGATTCGCTGTGGTGCTTTCGATTCCCTTGGCGCATATCGTTCCCAGTTAATTACGGTTTACGAAAAGGTTCTGGACAGTCTTATGCAAGAACGCAGGCGGAATATAGCCGGACAGGTTTCTCTTTTTGGAGACCTGACATCCGACTCGTCTGAGAATTATGCGCCAGATCTTCTGCCTGATATAGAGGAGTATCCCACTAAAATATTGCTGTCCATGGAAAAAGAAATGACAGGAGTCTACATCAGCGGGCACCCCTTGGATGAGTACAAGGATGCTCTGGATGGATACCAAACCACTCAGGATATCATGGCGCTGCATCATACAGATGAAAATGAAGGGATGACAGGCTCTCTTGTCACCGATCTGTCAGAAGGCTCTACTGTTACGCTGGGAGGCATCATAACAGATAAAAAAATAAAGTATACGAAAAATAACAGCATTATGGCCTTTGTTACTCTGGAAGATTTATATGGAGCAATCGAAGTAATCGTATTTCCTGCGGTTTATTCCACATATGCTTCATTGCTGGTTGAAGACAAGACAGTGCTTATAAAGGGTCGAATCAGTTTAAGAGAAGATGAAGAGCCAAAAATTATCTGTAATGAAGTGGAACCGCTTATCAACAGCAGAAAGCAGAAGCTGTATATTAAGATCGACAGCGGAAAAGGTCCGAACATACAAAATGAAATATTTGATGTGTTGAGAAGATACAAGGGCAGTATTCCTGTTTATCTATATGTGGAATCAACGAAGAAAACATATCGATCCAGTCCGGATCTATGGATTCGAAGGGATTCCGGCCTATTGCAGGAATTGAGTAGTATGTTGGGAGAAAAATGTGTTAAAATGAAGTAGCGTCGAAATGACACCAGAAGCCTGAGGGACAGAAGGAGGCAGCGATACGATGTGGAAGGTTGTCTACATGACTCAGACAAAGGACATTGCAGACCACATACATGATTTGTTGACAAGAGAAGGATTCCTAATCAAAATCAAGCCTGTATATAAAAATGTCTCGGAGCAGGAAAACTATTATGAGATTCTGGTACCGCACTCAGAAGTGCAGGAAGTGCATACCATTCTGATGGAAAATGGTTTTTGATCATAGGATTCCTCGTTTTTTTAGAGCCTATATCTTATAGAGGGAGGAAGAGCATGAAAAAAATTGGAGTGTTGACAAGCGGAGGGGATGCTCCCGGCATGAATGCAGCTATTCGAGCAGTCGTTAGAACCGCTGTATATAAAGGTATGCAGGTATACGGCATACGCAGGGGATTCAACGGGCTGATCAATGGCGAGATTAGTCAGATGGATGTCACATCCGTTGGTGAAATTCTGCACCGTGGAGGCACGATTCTAAATACCGCTCGCTCAGATCAGTTTAAGACAGAGGAAGGCATGAAAAAGGCCATTAATATACTGAAGGTATTTGGGATCGAAGGACTGGTGGTTATCGGTGGAGACGGCTCTTTTCGCGGAGCACGGGAATTAAGCGAAAGAGGCTTTCCCACAGTCGGCATTCCCGGTACCATAGACAACGACATTGCCTGTACAGAGCAGTCTATCGGATTTGATACCGCTATCAACACGGTCCTGGACGCCATTAACAAGATCCGTGACACCGTGTCCTCCCATGAACGGACAAATATCATTGAAGTTATGGGTCGAAGTGCGGGTGATATCGCAATTTATACAGGGATGGCCGGAGGCGCGGAAGGGATTCTGATTCCGGAAATGCCGCTGGACATTGATAACCTGTGCAAGAGGATCATTGAAGGCAGAAATCGTGGAAAGACCTCCAGCATTATCATACTTGCCGAGGGTGCTGGGAAGGCTATGGAAATGGAGCGCATCATCGAAGAAAAAACAGGCATGGAGACCAGAGCCACGGTATTGGGATATATCCAACGAGGCGGCAGCCCGTCGGCAGCTGATATCATATTGGCCAGTCGAATGGGCTATCATGCTGTTGAACTCCTTGAGAAGAATATCGGCAACCGAATTGTTTCCATCAGAGGGAACAAGATTGTGGATGATGACATTATGGAAGCGCTGTCCTTACCAAGGAGCTTCAATCAGGAGCTGTACAATTTGGCACAGGTGCTCTCCATCTAACAAAATGTAAAGACCTGAGAAATGGAGAATGAGCATATGATTGTTACAGAAACAAAAATTCGGGTTCGATACAAGGAAACCGATCAAATGGGCGTCGTGCACCATTCCAATTATTATCCCTGGTTTGAAGCAGCAAGAACGGAATACATGCGCAAGGCAGGTATGGATTACCGGCAGATGGAGGAGAATGGAGTGATGCTTCCTGTATTGGAAACCCACTGCTCCTATATTCGAGGAGCAAAATTTGATGACCTCCTTACCGTTCGCACATGGATATCCAGGTTTGCGGGTATCCGGCTGACCATGGAATACGAAGTGATCCGGGACAGCGATGGGCTGCGTCTGGCAAAAGGAAGTACCGTGCATGCCTTTACTGACAATAGTCTAAAGCCGCTGAACATCAAAAAGAAGCATCCTGAACTGTACAAACGTTTTATTGATTGCTATACTGCCAATGAAAATACAGTAAAACAATAAAAGAAGGCGATTTCGCCTTCTTTTTGGTTGTCACCGGGCTCCCATTCGCCCGAAGCCTTGTTGCTCAGCCTTCATCGGCAGATCCAGCATTGTCCTGGGTTTCATTGTCCTCATTACCATCCTCTTGCTGTTCAGGACCACCCTCTTTGGGTTCCCCGCTTAATGCCTTCTTCGCAGCTGTACGGAATTTTTCAGTGGTGCCGGTTGCACCTGAAAAATCATCAATCTGATCCACATCCTGGGTTTCAATCAGCTGTTGAGGCAGTTCTTCTATCGCCTGCAAGGCTTCTTCATATTCATATCCTGTTTCGGCGGATTTCGGTTTGCCGTCACCGGTATATTCTATGAACTCTACATCGGTAATCTTTTCATCAGCTATGGTGATTCGGATTTCTCCGTAATTTCCTCGATCATCCTCTTCCGAGTTCCCGACATATACGCCGTCTTCCAGACCTTCCGGGGTGGTGACTTCACCGACTTCTCCTTCTTCCGTATCATCATCGGTCGGTTCCGGTGTAGGAACCGGAGAAGGTGTAACGATAGGAGACGGAGAAGGTGTAGCCTCAGGTTGAGCAGGGGCGCAGGCAGTTAGCAAAACCAGCACCATTATCACAGCTGTCGTTAATGATATCCTTTTGTTCAAATGCCTCACCATCTTTCTGTTTGATAGCTTGTTTAAACTAGGATATCCTTTTATTGCTTGAATTATCCAATTTTCTCTCGCAAATCAGACAACTTCCTTTTTCCCGTCAATTGTTATTCTGACTTTAGTCACTTTTAGGTCTTTTCCAGAAGCTTGAACAGCCTTTTCTGCAGCATACACGATCCCGTTGCAGCAGGGCACCTCCATAAACGCAACGGTTATGCTCTTTATGTCATTTGATCGAACAATCGCTGTCAGTTTCTCCACATAAGAGTTCAGATCATCCAGCTTTGGACATCCAATCACAACCTTCCTGCCTTTTAAAAGCTTGGGATGATAATCTGGGTAGGCAAAAGGTACACAGTCTGCAGTAATGAGAAGGTCTGCATCCTGGAAATAAGGTGCCTTGATCGGAACCAGAGAAAGCTGAACCGGCCATTGCTGCAATTGAGGCTTCAGGCTGAAGGAAATATCACCGCTTCCCGTTGCTTCCGGTGCAGGGGTAGTGTGATCCTGGTTAAGCATGCGCATTCTGCTGCCCGGGCATCCGCCGCCAAACACCGGCCTTTCCGGTTTCTTTTCATCTGCTGCTAATACTTCCTCAACGGTAATCTTATTTTCTTTCAAGTCTCTTACAAATTCCATTGCTGCTTCTTCGTCAAACTCGGGTGCTTCTCTTTCTATTAGATGAAGGGCATCCTGAGGGCAGTGACCCAGGCAGGCTCCTAAACCATCACAATACTCGTCCTTAACCAGCTTTGCTTTACCGTCAATGATCTGAATGGCACCTTCAGCACAATTAGGTACGCACAAGCCGCATCCATTACACTTTTCTTCATCTATGTGTATAATCAGTCTTTTCATTTTATCCTCTCCCTACAATTTTTCTTGTCTTTATTATAACTTAAGCAAATGATAAAAGATGTGATATATATTACATACTTCGAGTTTTTTTATTATTTGACTCGGTTTTATTTACGAAGTATGATGAAAATATTAGGGAAAGCGATACAAAAAACAAACTGAGAGGAAATATATTCAGATGAGATCTGTAAAGATACCAATCGAAAAGAATAAAGAATATGAAATAAATATTGATAATCTGGG
Source organism: Clostridiales bacterium (assembly GCA_012837325.1). GTDB lineage: Bacteria > Bacillota > Clostridia > Caldicoprobacterales > DTU083 > DURK01. The sequence goes on along the minus strand of DURK01000109.1, from coordinate 1,397 downwards.
CTCTAACGGAGAAGGCATAGGTAGAATTGATGGATTTGCTGTTTTTGTGGAAGGAGCATTGCCTGGAGAGAGAGTTTTTACAAAGATCGTGAAGGTTGCTAAATCCTATGCTTATGGTAAATTGCTGCATATTATCCAAAAGTCACCTGATCGTGTAGAGCCCAAATGCCCTTATTTCAAATACTGCGGTGGATGTCAACTGCAGCATCTGGCATATGAAGAACAATTGAATTATAAAACTCAGCTGGTAAAAGATGCTTTGGAGCGGATAGGCAATTTAGATCATGTCAAGGTTCTTCAAACAATTGGGATGGATGAACCCTGGAAGTATCGAAACAAGGCTCAATTTCCTGTGGGGCTGATTAAAGACAGGCTGGCACTGGGTTTTTATGCTCCCAGAAGCCATAACCTGATTAACATTGATTTATGTCCGATTCAACACGATATCATTAACAGGGTGACAGAGCTTGTACGCCGGTTCATACAAACCTATCATATTCCAGTGTATCAGGAGAGCACACACACAGGTATCATTCGGCATGTTGTAACCAGAGTAGGATTTAGAAGCAACCAGCTCATGGTTATTCTTGTCACAAATGGTGAACTGCCCAGAAAAAAAGAGTTTGTATCCATTATTCGGGAAGGACTGCCAGCAGTAACCAGTATTATTCAAAACTATCAAGCTGAAAGAACGAACGTGGTACTGGGCAGAAAAAATCAGACGTTATGGGGCTCTGATTATATAATGGACGCTATAGGGGATCTAAAATTCAAAATTTCCCCTTTGTCATTCTATCAGATTAATCCGATTCAAACTGAGACGCTATATAATAAAACACTGGAGTATGCTGATCTAACGGGCAGAGAAACAGTAATTGATGCCTATTGCGGGATAGGAACCATCTCTCTTTTCCTGGCAAGGAAGGCTGCCAGGATATATGGGGTGGAAGTTATTCCGCAAGCAATAGAAGATGCAAAGGAAAATGCACGAATAAACGGGATTGAAAATGCAGAGTTTCTCACAGGCGAATCTGAAGCTGTCATACCCAGACTTTCAAAGCTGGGAGTCAAGGCGGATGTTGTAGTAGTGGATCCGCCGCGTAAGGGATGCGATGAAAGACTCTTGCAAACAATAGTAGATATGTCTCCAAAACGAATGGTTTATGTTTCATGTAATCCTGCCACTTTAGCCAGAGACTTAAAGTACATGGCAGAGCATGGCTATCAGGTTGACGAAGTTCAACCGGTGGATATGTTTCCCCAGACGGCACATGTTGAGACGGTTGTATTGATGTCAAGAAAAGATAAGTAAAGGTTGAAAATGGAATGAAATAAAGGGATTTCCGAGAACTGAGGTATGGCTCTTGGTTCTCGGATTTTTTGCTTTTGGGCAAAGT
>DURK01000108.1 GCA_012837325.1 Clostridiales bacterium | reverse complement strand
GGGGACTCGAACCCCTGTTACCGCCGTGAAAGGGCGGTGTCTTAACCGCTTGACCAAGGGGCCACGGGTGGTCGGGGCGACAGGATTCGAACCTGCGACCCCCTGGTCCCAAACCAGGTGCGCTACCAAACTGCGCCACACCCCGTCATTACTTGCTTTTTTCAAGCGACGTATATTAATATACAACATTTCCACATTGGTGTCAATACGAAAAAAAGCAAAATGGGGGATGCACTTTCCCTTTTCCTTTAATGTATGGTATAATATGCATTGAATCCTAACCGATGAAGACAAAGGGGAGAGTGACACATGAATATCCGTCAGATATGGAGTGATCAAAATAACACTTGGCATATTTCACTCGCAGGTGAAATTGATATTTACAATGCTCCGGAGTTGAAAAACAATCTTTTGAAGCTTGTGGAGCAAAACAAGGGTGACATTCAAATTGACTGTTCGGATTTGAAATATATTGATAGTACAGGTCTGGGGGTATTAATCAGCGCTTTACGCAGAGTAAAGGACTACAATGGCACAATCATGATCAAAAACCTTCAACCGTACATTTATAAGATATTTACCATCACTGGGCTGGATAAGGTATTTACCATTGAGGTACAGGAGTGATGAAGATGGATGAAATCAGCATTAAACTACCAGCCAAGCCTGAATACATGTCGGTTGCCCGACTGACTGCCGCTGCTATTGCCAATCGTTTGGGCTTCTCAATCGATGACATTGAAGATCTAAAAGTGGCAGTAGCCGAAGCCGGTAACTATCTAATAAACCATTTTTCCGATATTTTCATGCTGGAGTTTCATTATCGAATCGAAGATGAAAGAATCCATGTTCGAGTGATGGCTCCCAATGCAGAAACAGCCAAAGAACATCAAAGCAGAGAAAGCGAACTCAGTTTGTTCATTATTGAGTCGGTTACTGATCAAGTAGAAAAAGACATGTATCAGGGCTCTATCAGGGGTTTTTCAATACTAAAAACAGGTGGGGGCAGTCTTAAGCATGAATGAACAGATAGGAGCACAGCAGAATCAGCAGCATGAAGATTCTTTGCTTGCCGAATATTGCAGGACTAAAGATGTCGAACTGCGAAACCAGCTGGTCGGCAAATATCTTTATATTGCAGAAATTATCGCTAAAAAGTTTACCAACCGCGGTATTGAATACGATGATCTGTTTCAGGTAGCTTCTCTTGCTCTTCTCAAAGCACTAGAGCGCTATGATATCACCAAGGGATATAAGTTTTCCAGCTTCGCCACACCAACCATCGTAGGGGAAATCAAGAATTATTTCCGTGACAAAAGCCGATTGATTCGACTGCCAAGGAAGGAAAGTGAATATATAAAGAAAATTGAGAATGCCAAAACATATTTGTCCAACCAGTTTGGCAGATCGCCTGTACCTGATGAAATTGCTGAATACCTTGGCATTACTTCCGAGCAGGTACTGGAGCTGATGGAATCCAGCTATACCACAAAAACAGCGTCCTTAGATTTTTATATCGACAATGAAGGAGAAACAGACCTGATGGCCGTAATCGGACGAGAAGAAAAGGATTATGGGCTGATAGAAGACAAAGACTTTATTCAAAGGGTCATGTCAACATTAGATGAACAGGAAAGAAAGGTTATTACGGAACGATTTTACAAAGGGCGTAGTCAACGGGAAATCTCAGAGGAAATGGGCGTTTCCCAGATGTATATTTCTCGGATGGAACGGAGAATAATAGAGCGTTTTCGAAGGCACCTGAAAAAAGACATGTAGATAGATGTCATCATGTTTCGTTTAAGTTTTCGGGGGTAATTATATCTTACATAAGTGATAAAATTGGAGGCAGCCCTGGTGAGCATTCTATACAACAACGTTATATCCGGTTGCGAATCAAGTTGTATTAGAAAAATGATAAAAGATATGATGGACTGCATAAAGGCAGTCTATCATCTTTCCGATAATGAAGAATACGAGTTTCGTTTGATTCTTAATGAACTGATAGCGAACGGAACGGTTCACGGAAATAAAAGATTATGTAATAAATCTATAACTGCCCGAATTGAAGCTGTAGACAAGGAAACCATCAGTATTACCATACAAGATGAAGGCTCTGGTTTTGATTACCGCAGTTTTTTTGAGAAAGCATATCCTTGTGATTCCAATCTTTATTCAGAGAGAGGCAGAGGGTTGAAGTTAATCAAAGCAATGTGTGATAACATTCGATTCAATCACAATGGAAATCAGATTCAAATATGTAAATCCATCCGAAAGAGTTATCCTATATAAGAGTTTCCTTTGAGAAACTTTTTTTATTCATGTGCAGGATTTTTTTCTTTAATATAGAAATAATATAGAAAGAAATAGGAAGGATTATGTCTATGGCAGCATTTTTGATGATTGGCAATCGCAGGGTCAAGCTTCGTTTTTTTATTTTTCTTGCCCTGCCGCTGATTATCTTATTCTATCTTTTCCTCAGCAACAAACCATCCGCTGCCTATACCGCATTAAGCTATGGCCGACTGGATGTCTCTCATAATGGACTCGCTGTAATAATACGACAGGAATCGGTGTACACAGCTCCAGCATATGGAAAAGCTGTATATCTGGTTGCAAATGGTTCAACTGTAAGTGAAGGACAATCAATTGCCGTATTATATAAGGAAAGCTTTAATGAAGAGATTGTCAAGCAGCTGTATGACGTTCAGGAAAAAATAATAAAATACCAGCAAGAACAGCTGATGGATCAGGTAATAAACAGTGATATTATAAACATAGATGCCAGCATAGAAGCGCTTGTTTCCGATATTCAGTCATCTGTCAAGGACAATGAATTCAACGAGCTTGGCAAGCTGGATAGTCGTCTTCGCAAACTGCTTGATAACAAACAAAAACTATTGGACTATCAAACACAGCCGGATTCCTATCTAACCCGGTTATATGATAAGGAAGCAAGCTTGGTAGCGCAGATGGAAGAATGGACGATAAAGGTGGAATCGCCCAAGTCCGGTTTAATCAGTTTTAGCGTTGATGGTTTAGAAAATGTTCTTGGTCTTGACTCAGTGGACAAGCTAACCTCTATAGACTTAGAACATATTTTACAGCATGCTGATCCCGAAGTGCAGACAGTAGAACTCCTGAACGATTCCGCCGGCAAACAGCAAGCAGCTGCCGTCCAGGCAGAACAACCTTTTTTTCGAATTGCTGATCCGGCTGAGGAGTGGTATGCTGTTCTCAAGTGTGACAGTACGGAAACCTACCTGGATAAAGGCGATACTGTAGAAGCGGTCTTTGAAGGACAGGATGAAATATCTGCTGTTGTCACTCAAATACATAAGGATAAAGATCAGGTTATCCTCATCATAAAATTTTCATCTGATATGGATAAGCTGGTCAGCAAAAGGGTGCACCCCCTGCAGGTAAAGAAAACTGTACAAGGCTTGATGGTGCCGGCAAAAGCTCTTTATATGAAAAAAGGTGTATCTGGTATTTATGTAAGAGACCGGGATGAAAACATTTTCATTGAAACCTCCATCAAGGCATTGTCCGATGGTTTTGCAATTGTGGAATCGGTATCCGACAACCAGGTGTTACAGCTTCACGATCAAGTGCTGATAGACAATGAATAGGAGAAGTTTCCATGAATTGTAAGATGAATATTGATGAAGTGCGTCAAAGAATACGACATGCCTTGTTAACAGCTGGACGGCAGCCGGATGACATCACCTTAATCGGTGTTACCAAAAACGTCGATTTAGATGTTATTCAGAAAGCTGTAGCCCACGGTATAGATCATTTGGGCGAAAATCGGGTACAGGAGCTGCTTTCCAAGTATGACCACATAAAGAATGTAAATTGGCATATGATAGGCCGATTACAGCGAAACAAGGTGAAGTACATAATCGATAAAGCGGCTATGATCCATTCACTGGACAGCCTTTCTCTTGCCAAAGAAATTAACAGGCAAGCAGAGAAAGCTGGCAGAGTGGTACCGGTTTTGGTGCAGGTAAACCCTGCTAACGAAAAAACCAAATCCGGCCTGCCTTATGAGGAGGTCATACCCTTCATTGAAACGGTTTATCCTCTGAAATATATCAGGGTGATGGGGTTGATGCTGATTGCCCCTTTTGCAGATAATCCGGAAACAGTACGACCTTATTTCGTTATGATGAAGCAATTGTATGACTGTCTGAAGCAATATGATTATCCGCATACCAAGATTCAATACCTATCCATGGGTATGACCAATGATTTTGAAATAGCAATAGAAGAAGGCTCCAACATGGTTCGCATTGGAACTGCTCTATTTGGCAATCGAAAAAAGGGGGAAGAGATTAATGGCAGGCAAGTTCATGAATAAATTTTTGAACTTCATAGGTTTGGAAGAGAATGTAAGTGAGGAACCTATGGATGAAATGACAGAAGAAAGCGCTTCAAAGCCGGGAAGGGAAGAGCTGATTGAACCCACTTTTCAAACCAAGAACAGAAAAGGGAAAATTGTTAACATTCATCAATCTACCTATGTAAAGGTAGTGGTTTATCAAGCTCTAACCTATGACGATACACAGGCAATTATTGACAACCTGAAAAGTCGAAAGCCAGTTATTGTAAATTTGGATTCTCTGGAGCAAGACCTGGCTCAGAGAGTCTTGGATTTTATGAGTGGGGCTGTATATGCTCTGGACGGAACAATTCAGAAGGTATCCAGAAGCATATTTGTATTGGTCCCCAGCAACGTAGATATTGTTGGGAATATCCCTGAAGATTTCAAGGGAAAGAGCTTTTATACCCTAGGTACCCGTACTGATAAGGAATAGGAGGACGTCCGGTTGCTTTATCCAATCGTGGCATCCTTATTAAGAGGAATGGTTCTATTTCTGAACCTTTATTCTTGGTTGATTGTAATTGATGCTGCATTTACCCTCTTTACCAAACCAAAAGATGGGAGTACAAGGCTAAAACAGGTATTGAGGGAGATGACAGACCCCATCAATAATGTTTCCAGAAAGCTGCTTCAGAAATTTGGTGCAACCCTTATGCCCATTGATATTTCTCCGATGCTTTCCTTGATATTTCTCTGGGTGTTATCGGGGCTGTTTCGTAATCTTTCCCATCGTTACTATGAACTTTTCCTCTGAAATTAAGAAAACTTATAGCATTCTAAGGTATAAGGGAGAATGACAGGTTTCTGTCATGTCCGGCAAATATATATGAATGGAAGGAAGTGATGTTTTGGCTTTGACACCGATGGACATTCACAACAAAGAATTCAGCAGATCTTTTCGAGGATACAAAGAGGACGAAGTAGATCTATTTCTGGATAACATTGTTGACGATTTTGAAAAGCTCTACAAAGAAAATATTGAATTAAAGGACAGAATTAACAGCCTGGCAGATCAAATCAATCAATTTCGAACAATGGAGAAAACACTTAAGGAAACACTTGTTACCGCACAAAAAACTGCGGATGAGGTGACCGCTGTTGCACAAAAAAAATCGGAATTGATTATTCGGGAGGCGGAGGAGAGGGCTCGCAAAATAAGAGAAGATGCGGATAAAGATGTAATAGAAGCAAACCGGGAACAATTCGAAATCAGAAGGCAGATAAAAATATTGAAATCTAAAATCCGTTCTTTGCTGGAGTCACAAATCGAGCAGATTGAACAGATTTCGGAGGACGCCGCTGCAACACAGGATCAACCAATACAAGAAAATCTAGAATAACCCGTTTGGTGCTAGGACATACTGAGGTATGTCCTTTTTTGTTT
>DURK01000107.1 GCA_012837325.1 Clostridiales bacterium | reverse complement strand
GCTGGAGGCGGTGATAAGTGAAAAAGCACTAAACAGAATCAAGACGGTAATCAAAGGATATAAGCAGAAGTTTTTATCTTTTTGTTTTCAAAACTTTGAAAGGAGAATGCCTTAATGAGAAAGTACTATAATAAAAACTCCAATATTTTAAGGCATGAAAAAATACAGGATAAGATATTCTCTGCAAAAATAGCCCTGTCCTTTTTTATAATTCTGTTTTTGATGAGTGCAGCAGGGATTACCGCCTACGCTTATTTTTCAAGCGACGTCTTTTTGGACGTATCACCCATAACCACTGCACAATATGATTTGGAGTATTCGGTAACTGATGAAGAAAATTCACCGGAAGCACCCCTGCCCGATGGAAGCTATTTCCTTGATGCCGGCACTTATTCTGTATCCATAGAACCCAAAGGTTCGAGGAATGCCGAAACTGGCTTTAGCATTGTAACGATTAACAACACAGAATATTATACTTCTCAAATCAGTACAGATGGAGAGCCCTTTATCTTTTTTCTTGCTGTTACTGGAAATGGTAAAGTTACAGTTTCCTTTGCTGCTCATTGGGGGATATCTTCCAACTACCCTGAATATGATTCCAAAGACAATAACATCGAAAACGGCGCTGAAATAATAATTGAGGCAGCAGGCGATGCTGCTGGCTTCCATGATCATGCAGAGGATGAACTGCCTGAAGAAACAATCACAAAACAGGAGAGAGATATACTCTCAGATACCACCACTGAAACCCAAGACAATACAAGAAATGACTCGGTGACGGATACAACTGATGACCACTCAAATGATGCTGACAGCTCAATTGAAAATTCCATAACGGATGCGGAAAATACGAAATAAATTTACACAGAACGGAAGTTTTTGCTGTTAATTGATAATTAAGCGGACACGCTTAGTTTTATTAAATAAATACTATTTACTAAAAGGAGGAAAAAAGATGGATAACAAGAGAATCAAGAAGAATGCATTGTTGTCGTCAGTGCTTGCCTTATCGCTCTCTGTAATTATGCTGATTGGTACAACCTTTGCATGGTTCACAGACACCGCAACTACGGCTGTGAACAAAATCCAGGCAGGGACACTTGATGTCGCACTCGAAATGGAAGTTGACCAGGATGAATGGGTATCTGCCGAGGACATAACACTAGAGTTTATAAAAGCTGAAGAGGCACCACAAGACGAGCCTGTACTCTGGGAACCGGGCTGCACCTACAAACTCCCCAAGCTTCGCGTTGTAAACAACGGCAGCCTTGCGGTCAAGTTTAAGGTTATTATCACCGGCATAATGGGAGATGCGAAGTTAAACGAGGTTATTGATTGGAATATCAGCCTTCCGAACTTTGGTGATGCTGAATATCAACTGTTGCCTGGGGATAATCAAGAATTCGAAATAGAAGGTCATATGCAGGAAACTGCCGGAAATGAGTATCAGGGGCTTTCTATTGACGGAATTTCCATAAGTGTGATTGCAACCCAGGATACAGTTGAGTACGACAGCAATAGCAATTCTTACGATGAAGATGCTTTATTCCCGGCAGCCAGCGCTGACATTGCAGCAGGCGGCAATATTGTTCTTTTCGACGACCTCACCACTGACAAGGATTTCGCACCCGACGAAGATACAGTATTGGATCTTAACGGCAAAACCTTAACTGCAACCAAAGGCCTTAAGGTTGTAAACGGCGACTTGACTATGAACAATGGTACTCTGAAAAAGACTGGCAGCTTTGGTTATATTGACATCCGGCCGGACGGAGCCCCAGATGGTCAGAAGATAAGGTTTGAGAATGTAGACTTTATAAATGAAGATCCAGCTACTTTTAACAATGCAGTAGATGAGATGGTTAAGCTTGTTCTCGACAAACCAGGTGATATAGAATTTGAGTTCATAAATTGCAAATTTGAGAACGCAATCGTAGTGTTAAGCGGAATTAATGACAGTAACGGGACGGTTAAAGCTGCCTTCACGAATTGTGAATTCAATTCCTATGGCACTATTTATGGAGCAATTGATGCAGATGCAATAAATAAAGTTAACATTAATCTGGAACTGAATAACTGCACCTTTAACATGGAATCGACAGGCAACTTCTTCTATGTAATCCGCACCAGAACAAATGGCACCGGTACAATTAATATTACTGGCGATGGTAATAAACTGAATGCCAAACAGGCAGCAGGATTCGGAGAAGCTGCTGTCAGACTTATAGGTTTTGATGATGCGGATTACAGTGGTCTGGACCCGGTTATAGTCACCAAAGATCCACTTGATGGCTTTACTGTAGAGAAAGCATGGGGTGTTCCTTTTGAATAATCTCCATTAGACTGCCGCAGCTTCGAATGCCACTTCAATCGTTACTGGCAGAGAGAAAAAGGCACAGCTCAGTTGTGCCTTTTTTTTCGCCTGAATTCTCAAATACAACTGCATAATGCCGATACATAAGCTGATATGGTATTCAGTGGTTCAATGTCAATTGTTGAGGTTGAACCTTTAAGATTAAGAAATAGGATTTGGGAATTATTTCAAAGCCGGATCGTAAACTGTCCGTTCGCCGCCGATGGATTTCGGTCTGGTTCTGGCCAGTGTCATGTGGGCACCGCCGATCTGGTCAAAGCTGATTCGCACCGGAACCGCTACCGGCCTCAGATGCATTCCGATCAAGGTATCCCCGATATCGATTCCAGCTGAAGCTTGTATAGATTCAACCACATAGGGCTTTTCAAAGCCGGCATAGGCTGCTGTAGCAAAGCTGCCTCCGGCCTTCAGGTGGGGAACAGCATTGACTCTGGAATACCCATATTTCTTTGCAGCAGCTTCCTCTAAAACCAGGGCACGGTTCAGATGCTCGCAGCATTGGGCTGCAAGGTAGATACCCCGCGGTTTTAAAACATTTTGCAGGCTTTGAAAGATCCAAGAGCCGATGTCTTCACTGGATGCGCTGCCGATTGCTTGCTCCTTCACCTCGCTGGAGGAGCAGCCAACAACCAGAATATCGCCGGCATCCAGCTTGGCAGCCTCAAGCAGCTCCAGTACCGCTTTCTCTGTAAGTGAAGTGATTTGTTCCTTTGTATATTGTTCAGACATAGGTCTCCTCCTATCCATTCAATATTTAGAATTATTCAGACTTCCTATAGCCTTTCAGGAAAATACAATTCAAAATTATATTTCCATTCTACAAATGTATCATCATTTGCTGCAAAAGAAAATAGCTTGCATAATGATAATTCTCGATTTGTTTATCATCAATTCGTGTATATTCATGTATAATATGCTTAACAGGGTAAGGAGGACTAATTTAGGGGAATGTTAAATATCATTGGCACAGCTTTAGGAAAGTCAGGTGAGAAATATGACCAAGTGGCTTCTTCGCCGCTTTGTAAGCAATCATAACAACCCAAAGCATCCCGCTATGAGAGGCGATGTCGGCCGTTTTGCCAGCTGGATGGGGATTTTCATCAATCTGCTTCTTGTTGCGGGAAAAGTCATTGCCGGGTTGTTGTCAGGCAGTGTATCTGTTGTTGCGGACGGCCTCAACAATATGATGGATGCAGCTGCTTCCATCATTACCCTGGTCGGCTTTAAAATTGCTGCAAAAAAAGCGGATAAGGAGCATCCCTTCGGGCATGGACGCTATGAATACATTGCCGGCCTGGCTGTAGCGGTTCTGGTGCTGGTTGTGGGAATTGAACTCGGAAAAAGCGGAGTTGCAAGAATCTTGAACCCTGCCCCTGTTGAATTTGGACCGGCCATTTTTCTTATCCTGGCAGCATCGATTGCCCTGAAGCTATGGATGGGCGGCTTCAATCGAAATGTGGGTAAACGGATCAATTCATCCGCCTTGAAAGCTGTTTCTGTGGACAGCCGAAACGATGCCATCACCACAGGGGCTGTGCTGGTCAGCGCGATGGTATCCCGTTTTACCGGCCTCCGACTGGATGGCTGGGCAGCTTTGGGGGTAGCCCTTTTTATCATATATAATGGTATCAGTCTGGTCAGAGAAACCCTGGATCCCCTATTGGGCATGCCACCTTCCAGTGAACTGGCGCAGCATATCATCGAGAAGATTGCATCCTATGATGGTGTACTGGGCATTCACGATCTGATTGTGCATGATTATGGTCCGGACCGGCGTTATGTCAGTGCTCATGTGGAGATGCCCAGCAATGAAGACCCGCTGGCCACCCATGATATCATAGATCGAATCGAAAAGGACTTTATGCAAAATGACAGGATTCACATGATCATCCACTATGATCCCGTGGTTCCCAAAGAGGGATAACCGGTTTCTTAAATATCTTCGAACTCTATGCTTTTCCATGGGATTGCAACAGGCATGTTATTGTTAATCACATCGTCTATGTGCATAAGCAGTGGGAAATCACTTAAACTTATGGATCTGTCCTGTGCCCGTTTGCGTAATGCACGGGCAATTCGAGTCGTGATGACGACAGACTCCAATGTGATTCCCTCGAGCTCTGCCATGGCGCAGTCAAAGCGCAGGCCGCGTCCCAGCAGCGTACCCAGCTTTCGCGTACGTCCACCGAATATGGTTACATATAAATCGCCGGCACCATAAACAAGATTGTCCTCTTTTGCCCCTGCCATTTTGATGATTCGTTTCATTTCGCGGAGGCTTTGCCCAAAAAGAGCTGCCTGGGGGTTATAGGCCTGTGTGCATCCTATGCCGTCCTGCGCTTCCACTAAGCCGACTGCGAGGGAAACCACCAAGGCATAAGCGTTTTTCAGCGCAACCGCGCATTCCACCCCCATTACATCTGTGGACAGGCTGATATGATAATAGGATGTTTCAAGCATGCTTTTCAGCTTTCGAAGAATCTCCGGATTGTCTCCGCAAAAAACAACGGACGTATGACGGCGGTCTGCCAGCTCATAACTGGTGCATGGGCCGCCGATGGCATTCAGGGATAAGCTGCAGCTGCCTCCGAGCTTTCTTCTCATTGCCTCCGGGAAGGTAAGCAGTTGACCATCCGGTTGATCCAGCAGTCCCTTGGTTACGGATAAAACTGGAAGGGTATCCGGGATAAGGGGAAGCACCTTCTCTGCAAACCAGTCTACTCCAAAGCTGCTGACGCCTCCGATTACCAGATCAGCACCTTTCAGTGCTTCTTCCAGCTCAGCAATATGATAAGGCTTTATGCATTCCGGAAGTTTGCGCTGCAGCTTCGGATGAATTCCGTTGTCCTTTACATGGTCTATGATTTCTTCATCCAGATGAGTGCCAACCAAACGTACCTGGTGGCCGTTATCACAAGCAGGATAACTCATAGCGGATCCCATCATTCCTGCGCCTACAATTGTTATGATACTCATTTCTGTTACCTTCCAATTCAAGTTCATTTATCTGATCTACGACACACTGGTTTCTTTTTCAATAGCTTTCTATGTTACTATTATACTACATGAAGCTTGGAGTAATATGCAGCATACTTGTGCTGCGAAACAATACCATTTACCCTTGGATGTCGCGCTTATTGTAACCAAAAAATCCTGCGGCTGTCAATGCCAGTGTGATCAGAATTTGTACGATTAGAGCGAAAGGTTTGACCTTTTCTACCATTTGCCAAACCTTTTGGCTGGATTGTGAATCTTTATGATAGACATGATGATTCCCCGAAAATCACATTGCCAAAGTTGAATAAGCATACTATAATAAATATTGTCAGAATTTATTGCATTAAGATATTAGCATATGTTGTCACCTATATGAATGGAAGACACCCCTTCGTTGTCACAATAGACATATTAATAAAGTTTTCATTGCTGCAGTTGTACCAGTGATTTGTTGATTTTCTGGTTCACCAAAGTTTAAACTGGTGATGAGTTCATTCATTATTTCGCCTCACAGAAATCAAATAACCAAGTGTGTAACCGGTTCCAAATTAGATAATCGGAGTAAAAAAGGGAGGGATGATACATTGACCCATATCCAAAATGTGATTCAATCAGGTGATGCAGTTCTGGGAATTGAGCTTGGCTCCACTCGTATCAAGGCGGTGCTGATTGGTCCGAATCATGAGCCTGTTGCATCGGGTTCCCACGATTGGGAGAATCGCTGGGAAAACAACATGTGGACATATCGCCTGGAGGATGTTTGGACAGGTTTGCAAAGCGCTTATGCAAAGCTGGCTGCTGATGTGATGGAGAAATATGAAACGCCCCTGACCAGGGTTAAAGCAATGGGTTTTTCCGGTATGATGCATGGTTATCTGCCTTTCGACAAGGATGGCAATCAGCTGGTGGAGTTTCGTACCTATCGGAATACCATCACAGAACAGGCAGCGGCCCAGCTGACAGAACGATTCGGTTTCAATATTCCGCAGCGCTGGAGCATCGCTCACATCTATCAGGCCATTTTAAACGGAGAAGAACACGTGAACGACATTGCTTTCTTAACCACCCTTGCGGGCTATGTTCATTGGCAGCTCACAGGGCAAAAGGTATTGGGCGTAGGGGAGGCATCAGGTGTTTTCCCTATTGACAGTGACTCCGGTGACTATGACAGCAAAATGGTTTCCCAGTTTGATGGCTTGCTGAAAGAGCATGGTTTGCCCTATACACTGCTCCAGATCCTACCGGAAGTAAAAAATGCGGGTGACAGCGCTGGTACGCTGACTTCCCAAGGTGCGAAATTACTGGATCCGACAGGAACCTTACAGGCCGGTATCCCCGTATGTCCACCGGAGGGAGACGCAGGTACGGGAATGGTAGCCACTAACAGTATCACACCGCGCACGGGCAATGTATCTGCAGGCACGACCGTATTCGCCATGATTGTATTGGAGCAGCCCATATCAAAAGTATATATACAGTTCAGCCCGGTAACCACTCCAGCAGGCCGGCCGGTTGTCATGGTACATAGCAATACCTGCACTTCTGATCTGGATGCCTGGGTACGGGTCTTTGGCGAGATGGCGGAAGCAGCAGGTGCAAAGCTCACCAAGCCGGAGCTGTATGATCTGCTTTATTTTAAAGCACTGGAGGCAGATGCAGATTGCGGGGGTCTGGTAAGCTTTAATAACTATTCCGGTGAGCCTGTTACAGGTTTGGACGGAGGCCGCCCTCTGTTTGTTCGCAAACCGGATGCAAAGCTTACCCTGGCTAATTTCATGCGTGTTCAGTTGTACTCCAGCATCGCTACACTAAAGATTGGTATGGATATTCTTGATAAAGAAAATGTGACACTGGATAAACTCACAGGCCACGGTGGACTGTTTAAAACGAAAGGTGTGGGGCAAAAAATAATGGCTGGAGCATTGGGCGTACCTGTTGCTGTCATGGAGACGGCGGGAGAGGGCGGCCCATGGGGCATGGCCTTGTTGGCAGCCTATATGGTCAACAAAGATGAAGGTGAGCCTTTGGAAGCCTACCTGCAAAACAGGGTATTTGCAGATGCCAGGGAAGATATCGTGCAACCTGATCCAATAGACCAGAAAGGTTATGCTGCCTTTATTGAGCGTTACAAAGCATGCTTGCCGGTAGAGCAGGCGGCGGTTGATGCATTAAGATAATACCTCCACCTGTTCATGCATATAAATAGAATGATGAAGGCAGCTGATGTATACCCGGGAAAAGTGTCTTGTATGAACATGAGAAAGCGAGGACGGATAACGTGATGCAATATGAGTTTTGGTTTGTGGTAGGCAGTCAGTTTTTATATGGCACGGAGGTCCTGGATACCGTAGCTGCCAGGGCTGCTGAAATGGCAGATAAGATGAATGAATCCGGCTTGCTGCCATATAAACTGGTTTATAAAGATACAATAAAGACCAATGCTGGAATTTCAAAAATTGTAAAAGAAGCAAACTATGCAGATGAGTGCGCCGGTATCGTTGCCTGGTGCCACACATTCAGTCCCTCTAAAATGTGGATCAACGGCCTTGTTCATCTGCAAAAGCCCTATTGCCATTTCGCGACACAATATAATAAAACCATACCCAATGACGAGATCGACATGGATTTCATGAATCTAAATCAAGCAGCCCATGGAGACAGGGAGCATGGTTTTATTGCTGCTCGTTTGAGAATGCCTCGAAAGGTCATAGCCGGTTACTGGCGGGATGAGGACGTGCTAAAACGCCTGGGCGATTGGATGCGCCCAGCTGTAGGGGCTGCCTTCTCTAAACAGCTTAAGGTAATGCGCTTCGGTGACAACATGCGGGAGGTGGCCGTTACAGAAGGTGATAAGGTAGAAGCCCAGGTAAAACTGGGCTGGCAGGTAAATACCTGGCCGGTAGGGAAGCTGGTTGAAGTGATGAATAAGGTTTCCGCTGCGGAAATCGATGCATTGATGGATTACTATAAAGAAAAGTATGTAATGGCCACAGATGATATAAACTCAGTAAGATATCAAGCTCAGGCAGAAATCGCCATAAAAAGGATGCTGGATCAAGAAGGCTGCAAGGCTTTTTCCAATACATTTGAAGATCTGTACGGTATGAAGCAGCTGCCAGGTCTGGCAACGCAAGACTTGATGTCTCAGGGCTATGGTTATGGTGGGGAAGGTGACTGGAAGACAGCTGCCATGACCGCAATATTAAAAGCAATGAGTCAGGGAAAGGCTAGCGGCACCACCTTTATGGAAGATTACACCTATCATTTGGAGAAAGGAAATGAGCTCAGCCTGGGCGCTCATATGCTGGAGATTTGTCCCTCCATAGCAGCGGAAAAAGCCCGCATAGAGGTACATCATTTAGGCATTGGTGAGAGGGAAGAGCCTGCACGATTGGTATTTGAAGGCCGAAAAGGGCCGGCCATTGCAGTCAGTCTGGTAGATATGGGAGGCCGTTTGAGGCTGCTCTGCCAGGATCTTGAGTGTGTCAAGCCGATTATGGATATGCCTAATCTGCCTGTAGCCCGGGTGATGTGGAGGGCTGTGCCGGATTTATTAACCTCTATTGAATGCTGGATTACTGCTGGAGGTGCACATCACACGGTACTCAGCTATGATGTAACAGCGGAGCAAATGCGTGACTGGGCTCAAATGATGGATATCGAATTTGTACATATCCACAAGGATACCACCGTAGAGAGCTTGGAGAAGGATCTGTTTCTATTTGATCTTGCCTGGAAATTCAAATGATGTGACCATACGGAAAAATAATCTAATTAGGAGGGACAATATGAAGGAAATGTTTCGTCATATCCCAAAAATTAAGTATGAAGGCTCATCAAGTAAAAACCCATTGGCATTCAAATACTATGATCCCGATCGAATCATCATGGGTAAAACCATGAAGGAGCATCTGCCCTTTGCCATGGCATGGTGGCATAATCTCAGTGCAACTGGTTCCGATATGTTTGGAGTCGGTACAGCCGATAAGAGTTTTGGTGCCGGCATTGGCACCATGGAACATGCAAAAGCAAAGGTCGATGCTGGTTTTGAGTTTATGGATAAGCTGGGAATCGAATACTTCTGTTTTCACGATGTTGATTTAATTCCGGAAGGGGAAACCCTAGCAGAAACCAATGCACGGTTAGATGAAATTACGGATTATATCAAAGAAAAAATGGTTGATACAGGAAAAAAGCTTCTCTGGGGCACTGCAAATCTATTCAGCAATCCAAGGTATATGAACGGAGCAGGAAGCAGTAATTCCCTGGATGTATACTGCCATGCTGCTGCACAGATCAAAAAAGCGATTGATATAACGGTAAAGCTGAAAGGGAAAGGCTATGTCTTCTGGGGCGGCAGAGAAGGTTATGAGACTTTGCTAAATACCGATATGAAATTTGAGATAGAAAACATTGCCAGGCTCATGAAGATGGCAGTAGAGTATGGGCGAAGCATTGGATTTAAGGGGGATTTCTATATCGAACCCAAACCCAAAGAACCCATGAAGCATCAATATGATTTTGACGCTGCAACAGCCATTGGATTTTTGAAAGAATATGGCCTGGATAAGGATTTTAAGCTGAATATTGAAGCCAATCATGCTACCCTGGCAGGACATACCTTTCAGCATGATCTTCGTATCAGCGCCATGCATGGAATGCTGGGCAGCATTGATGCAAATCAGGGAGATGATCTTCTAGGATGGGATACCGATCATTTTCCTTCTAATGTATATGATGCCGCCTTATGCATGTACGAGGTTTTAAAAGCTGGAGGGCTGAAGAACGGCGGCCTGAACTTTGATGCAAAAAATCGGCGTCCGAGTTATACCATGGAAGATATGTTTTATGGATTTATTTTGGGAATGGATACGTTTGCTCTTGGTTTGATCAAGGCTGCAAAAATAATCGAAGATGGCAGAATGGATCAGTTTGTTCAAGAAAGATACGCAAGCTTTCATAATGAGATTGGCGTAAAAATAAGAAACAATCAGACGAATTTACAGGAGCTTTCTGAGTATGCTGAGAAAATAGGAACCCCTGAGCTTCCTGGATCCGGCAGGCAGGAGTATTTGGAAAGCATCATAAATAGTATTCTTTTTGATTGATGCTGTTTCAAATTAACATAAATAATAATGGGATCAGGCTGAATACGAATACAAGCGGTGATTGGTATTAGTAAATACAATATAAAGCTGAGAGATGTTGCAAAGCTTGCAGATGTTTCGGTAGGTACGGTTTCAAGATACATCAACAAACATCCATCGGTAAGCAAGAAAAACGCAGCAAAAATACAAAATGCCATCGAGCAATTGGGCTATATACCCAACCTTATGGCTCGAAATTTAGCGAAAGGCGTTTCGAATAACCTGCTGCTGTATATCCTTCAGGAAAAGCCTATATTGGAATCAACCTGGCTTTATGAACTGCCTATAATACAGAGTATATACGAATATATAAGACCTACCAATTATTCTTTGCAACTGGCTATGGATTATTTGGAAGACAAGCTGGAGATTGGCAGGTTTATCAATGAATATGTAAATAGTAAACGGGTAGATGGTATGATTATTCTATCTACATTTGAAATAGATGATGCCACGATCCTAACTCTGATGAAATCCGAACTGCCGTTTATCCTCCTGGGCAACCAAACCAATATTTTGGCTGCAAATCAGATCCTGTTTGACAATTATCATGCAATAAACGAGGTTATGGATTATCTTTATCAATTGGGCCATAGGCGCATTGCCCTTATAAATGGGTTTGCACATCAACAGCATATGATACAAAGAGCAAGCGCTTATTGCGACAGCTTGAAAAGGCTGGGTTTGGATACCTGTGATGAATGGGTGAAAAATGCGAATCATACCGTAGACGGCGGATGCAAATGCATGAATGAAATCCTTGATTTGAAGAAGCAGCCTACTGCTGTTGTATGTGGAAATGATGATATGGCAATTGGTGCGATGAAGGCCATAAAAGACAGGGGCTTCAGCATCCCAGGTGATTATTCCATAACAGGCTTTGATGACAGCATTCTTTCTAGGATAGCTGAACCCGATCTTACTACGGTAAAGATCCCTTTGGAAGCATTGGCAAATACAGCTATTGAAAAGCTGATAGAGAGCATGAATCATCCTGACATGACGATTCCTAAAAAGGTTCTTGCCTGCACAATGGTTGTCAGATCGTCCACTGGCAGGCCAAAGCCTGAATATGAGCTTTGATTATCCAGGCCGCTTCAAAATGAGGCGGCTGTTTTACTGTATGCGAGCTTCTTCTTCTACAAATTTCTTAATGCCTGTGGTAAAATGAGGAAGGATCAGCTTGTGTTAAGATATGGAGGACCAACGTGCATAGAAATTTGGCAGAGAGTTCGAAACCACATACTTTTCGCACAAAAGAAAGCAGGTTCGTTACGATTGTCTGCTTTGTTCTGTTGATGATATCAGTTTATTATTGGCTGGTGACAAAGGCAGACGGCAGCCCTGCCGGTCAGTTTGGTGCTCTGGTGAATGCGGCCTTGTTTGCTGCTTTGGGTATCCGGTTTGTCCCGATCTGGGTTCATTCATGGAGCAGGCCGGAGGGTATGACAGAAGGGATTTCTGCATTCAATCAAAGGGATCAGACCGTTTCTGCAGGGAAAATGATATCCGTTAAAGTGTTTTGTGCTTTTCTGCTGATCGACGGCCTGATCATCCTTTTGATTTATATCCTGCAGGTTCTGTCCGGCAGCACCATTTCCTTCCGCCAGGCTCTTGACATCTGGAGATCCGTCGACAGTGCCCATTATCTTGACATTGCCCGGGACTGGTATGTAAAAACAGGGAACTGGGATCGGATGGTGCAGCTGGTCTTTTTGCCCGGTTATCCTTTATTGGTCCGAATCATAAACCCGGTTATCAGAAACGATCTCGTTTCCGGTTTGATCGTTTCCGGAGTATGCTTTGCAGGAGCCGCCACGGTGCTGTACCGATTGGTCAGACTGGATCACAGTCATACCCATGCCGTTCAGGTGTTAAAATACTTATGCATTCTCCCGGGTGCCTTCTTTTTTGCAGCCCCGATGAGTGAGAGCCTGTTTTTGCTTCTCAGTGTTTCCTCTATCTACCTTTTGCGAAAAAAGGACTGGTTTGCCGCTTGTGTTCTGGCAGGGGCTGCGGCCTTTACCCGCACTCTGGGTCTGGTCCTGCTGGTACCTGTATTGTTTGAGATGATAACTGACAGCGTGGAAACGGCTGCCCGAGAACAAGCCAGCAAAGCAAGTCAAGAAGAAACCAGTGACGAAGCTCAACATATCTCTGATAATAAAAAACTTCTATTGAGAAATGCTGCAAAGTACTGGAACCTGATCTTTATTCTCTTTGGCTTTGGGTGTTATCTGTTTATCAACTATCAGGCTTCCGGCAACCCCTTTCAATTTCTGATCTATCAAAAAGAACATTGGTCGCAATCCCTTGGTTTCTTTTTCAATACTGCAGCCTATCAGATTGATTATGCCCGGGGCACCCTGCAGGCACAAGATTACCAGTATCTGCTGGGCTTGTGGCTGCCAAATCTGACCTGCATCTTCTTAAGCCTCATCCTTATGCTGGTTGCGGTGAAGAAGCTTCGGCCGGCCTATACTGCCTATTTCCTGATCTATTATGTAATTGCCATCGGGGCAACCTGGTTGTTGAGTGCACCGCGGTATCTTTCAACACTGTTTCCCATTCCCATGGCATTGGCAGCTGTGTCAGAAAAGCGATGGCTGGATGCGGCTTTGACTATCGGCTTAACGATTTTCTTCGTCCTGTATGCATATATGTTTGTGAACCGTTGGGGTGTGTATTGATATCAATTCAGCCATCACATGTTAACAAAATGAAACAGGGGGTTCATTATGATGAGTGAGAGGGAACGACTTCTGAAGGTACTAAAGGGTGAAACACCAGACAGGGTGCCATGGTTTGCGGATCTGGGACACTGGTACCGAGCCGAGAGCGGTGAAATGTGGAATTTGTTTGAAATCAACAACTGCACGAAGGAGATCGCCGATTTGCACCGGGAGGTTAAGGCAGGCTGGTATATCGAAGTGGGCAGCCTGCACGAAGAATACTATGAAGACGGTGTTGTAAGAGAACGGGAGCTGGTCGGCGAAAAGGTAGTCGAGACCTACAAGACGCCTATAGGCGAAATCTCCATGATAAGGCTATGGAATCCAACCAGCAGCTCCTGGGATATTGAAAAGCTTATGGTTGAAAAGGCCCGTGATCTGGAAATCCTGCTTTATGCGGTTGAAAGAAGACATTTCAGGCCGAAATATGAAAACTGGAACCACATGGAAAGCATCGGCGGCGACATAGGTCTGCCCTTTCCCGGCATTGGATATACAGGCTTGGGTTCTCTTATGTCCTATTACATGGGCGTAGAGAACACCGTATATGCAATTTATGATGAGCCGGAGCTCCTGGATCAATACATAACCACATACAACCAAAAACAAATGGAACTGATTGATATTTACTGCAAGTCGCCTGCACCTCATATCATCTTCGGTGATAACTTGTCCAGTGATGTACAGCCTCCCGAACTGTTTAGAAGATACAGCTTCGGTCATTATAAAAACATTGCAGACCGGCTGCACCAAGCCGGCAAGACCGTATCTGCACACCTTGACGGAAAGCTTAACAACATCATCGGCGTGGTTGCAGAAGCAGGCATTGATGTGGCGGATGCGTGCACCCCGGCACCTACTGGAGACTTAAAGCCGGCAGAGATCAGAAGGCAGGCGGGAAACCAAATGGTTCTGATGGGCGGTATTTCGCCATCCAAGTGGCTGCCCTCCACAAGCGAAAAGGATTTCATTGAACACGTCAGGGAATGGCTTGATCTGAGAAAAGTCAGCTGCAGACTGGTCCAATCGGCCGGCGACCAGGTACCGCCCGGGACGGAGCTGAAGCGAATCAAACTGGTATACGATTTGGTTGAAGAATACGGGAGATATTAGGTCCTGCGGCATGGGTTATTAACAGACTTTAACAGGAGGGTAAAACCATGATCTCATGTACGGATTTTATTCCTGCATACAGCGAGCTTTTTCGTTATCTTGAAGAAAATGGAGGAAAAGAAGCCGTTCTAGCCTATTGGGACGATACCTTTGGTAAATCCAAGCGGCTGAGAAGCCTTGTTGAGCAACACGGCATAGAAGGCTGCTGGATATACTGGAGCCATACGCTCAATGAAGAGGCTGCTGATTTTACCATGGAATTGGACGAGGAAGCAGGCGAGTTCAGCATTGTTATGCACTACTGCCCATCCAAAGGAAGGCTTCTTGAGAATAAACACATTGAGCCCTATCATGCATACTGTGAGCATTGCGATTATTACAGGAAATCACTGGAGCCCCTGGGCTATGAATACAATTTTGACATGTCGGAATGCGACCGAGCAAGGTGCAGAATAACAGTGAAGAAAAAACAAGCATGAAGATTCAGGAGGCAGGATAATGAAAGCATTCATTAATGGAACCGTCATAACGCCCGGGGGCATGATAGAAAATGGAGTATTGATTACAAAAGGCGATAAAATCATTCAGGTGCTTGATCAGGGTGAAGGAAGGGCCCAAATCCCGAAGGAAGCAGAGACAATCGATGCAGAAGGCCTTTTTATCGGTCCTGGGTACGTAGATATCCATTGCCACGGGGGAGGGGAGAAGGCATTTCATCAGGACCCTGAAGCGGCAGGACTTCACCACCTTCATGGGGGCACCACCTCGGTTTGTGTTTCCCTGGCCTATACCTTTTCCCATGAGGAACTGCTTGAATACACCAAGGTTATCGTCGATTCCTGTAAAAAGCCCGGAACGAATATTGCGGGTATCCACTTTGAAGGACCCTACATAAACCCTGCTTTCGGTTCCAACTCCCGCCTGACCCGCTCAATCAATCCTTTGGAATACAAGGAGCTGTATGATCAAGCAAAAGGCTTTATCCGTCAGTGGACCATAGCTCCGGAGCTGGATGGGGCCTCGGACTATGCAGATTTTATTCTGTCCAAGGGAATCACCCTGGCTCTTGGTCATACAGGCGCTTCACCCGACACCATTTATCAATTTATTGATAAAGGAGCATCGGTCATTACCCACCTGTTTGATGCAATGGGCTGCCATTTGGGGAACGAATCCGTAAAGGTAACCGGGATGATTCAGGATACGGTAAGTGATGCTGTTTTTGCTGTGGGCGACAGGGTTTACTCGGAGATTATCTGCGATTCTCTTGCTGTACATGTTAAGCCTGCCAACCTCAAAATGGCATATCGCTGCATGGGGCCAGAGAGGATCATACTGGTTACAGACAGTACGATCACCTGCCCAAACCCAGCTGACTTCTCAGAAGGCGATATCGGAAGAAGTGCACCGGATCTGAATTTTAATGAGGCAGGCGAATTGTCAGGAAGCAAGCTGACGATGGAAATGGCAGCGAAAAATTTTGTGAAATATACCGGAGCAAGTATTTCTGAAATTGTAAAAATGGCATCCGAGAATCCTGCAAAAGCCGTGAGGTTATTTGACAGGGTTGGCTCTTTGGAAGTCGGAAAGCTGGCAAACATCCTTTTGTTTGACGGTGATTTGTCGATTCGCAAGGTATATTTGGAAGGAAAGCTTGTGGTGACCAGGGAATAGACGATTATCTAAATTCGCACAATTTCGCTGTTGCATCTCCAGGCAAGGTGTGCTACACTATGGATAGTTAGTTAAATAAATGTCAATCATCGTGCTGAAGGCAAGGGTTCGTCCCGAGCAAGAAGGCGGCAGACTGGAATACCAATACAAGTATTTTCTGTCCCTGTGTCTTTTGGCACAGGGCTTTTTGTTATGTATCCAATCCGGTCCTCGCCAGCCCGAATGATGGATGGAAAGATGTGTATAATTCAGGAAGAAGGAAGGTGGACAGGTATGAAAACAAGAATTGCTCTGCTTGGAATCATCGTAGAAGACAGAGAATCCACAACCCGGTTGAATGCCATTTTACATGAATACGGCAGCCATATTATCGGAAGACTGGGCATTCCCAATGTCAAGGATGGGGTGGCAGTGATCAGCATCGTGCTGGATGCACCCGAAAACGTAATCAGCGCCTTGGCTGGTAAAATCGGTATGCTGCCCCAAGTCAAAGTACAAACCATGTATTCGAAAGGTTCGTAAATATGCCTGATCTATATGCAGTCATTGATAAGCTGGAAAAAAATCGGCAGCTGGAGAAGCAGGAGTTTGTCTTTCTGCTTGATCATACAACAGACTCTCTTGCTCAATATGCCTTTGAAAAAGCAAGGAAAACAGCCGTTCGGAGCTTCGGAAACAAAATCTATATCCGGGGCTTGATTGAGGTATCCAATTACTGCAAAAATGACTGCTATTATTGCGGCATTCGAAGATCCAATTCATGTGCCCAGCGTTATCGGCTGAGTCAAGCAGATATTCTGGAATGCTGCCGCAAGGGCTATGACCTTGGATTTCGAACCTTTGTTTTACAGGGCGGCGAGGATCCCTGGTTTCTAGACGGAGTTTTGTCCGATATCATTGGGGCCATCAAGCAGAGACACCCGGATTGTGCTGTAACCCTTTCACTGGGGGAAAGAAGCAGGGAATCCTATCAGCGGCTTTTTGATGCAGGGGCGGATCGATATCTCCTCCGCCATGAAACAGCCGACAGCCTGCACTACAGCAGGCTGCATCCCAAAGAGCTGACCCTGGAGAGCCGCAAGCAGTGTCTGCAGTGGTTACGGGAAATTGGGTTTCAGACGGGCACCGGATTCATGGTGGGATCACCCTGGCAGAGCCATGAAAACCTGGCGGATGACCTGCTGTTTATAGGAGAACTGTCCCCGGCTATGATCGGAATCGGGCCGTTTATCCCCCATCATGCTACAGCCTTTGCCGACAAGCCGCCGGGCAGCCTGGAGCAAACCTTGTTTTTGATTGCCCTGCTGCGGCTGATGCTGCCAAATGCTCTGCTTCCTGCTACCACTGCATTGGGAACCATTCACCCCAGGGGCCGGGAGCTTGGCATTCTGGCCGGGGCCAATGTGGTCATGCCGAACCTTTCTCCGAGAAGGGTAAGGAAGAAGTACCTGCTTTATGACAATAAAATCGCTGACGGGGAAGAAGCGGCGGAAGGAATTGAAAATCTGCGAAGGCGCATGACAGATATCGGGTATGAAATTGTAATAGACCGGGGCGATTACCGGCTGGAAACGAAGCTGGATTGGAGCGAAAGGGGTCAATAAAGTGTATGATGTAAAGTCAAAAAGGGCAGAGGAGTTTATCAGCCATGAGGAGATTCTGGAATCTCTAAAATGGGCGAAGGCCAACAAGAGCAATGATCAATTGATTCGCAGCGTGCTTGAAAAAGCCAGGCAGATGAAGGGGGTATCCCATCGGGAAGGAGCCCTGCTTCTGGAGTGTGATATAGAGGAGCTGAATCAGGAAATCTACCGTCTGGCAAGAGAAATCAAGCAAAAGCTGTACGGGAATCGGATTGTCATGTTTGCACCGCTTTATCTGTCCAACTATTGTGTGAATGGGTGCGTTTACTGTCCTTATCATTATCAAAACAAGCATATCTGCCGAAAGAAGCTGACTCAGGAAGATATCAAAAAGGAAGTCATCGCATTGCAGGACATGGGACATAAGCGCCTGGCTCTGGAAGCCGGAGAGGATCCGGTAAACAATCCCCTGGAATATATATTGGAGAGCATCGAGACCATCTATTCCATACGGCATAAAAATGGTGCAATCCGTCGTGTCAATGTCAACATTGCCGCTGCGACAGTAGAAGACTATCATAAGCTGAAGGAAGCCGGCATTGGCACCTATATTCTGTTTCAGGAAACCTATCATAAGAATAACTATGAAACGATGCATCCCAAAGGCCCTAAGCATGATTATGCCTGGCACACTGAAGCCATGGATCGTGCCATGGAAGGCGGCATTGATGATGTAGGGCTGGGCGTACTGTTTGGCTTGAACCTGTACCGCTACGATTTTGTCGGCCTTTTGATGCATGCAGAACACTTGGAGGAAGCTTTCGGAGTAGGTCCCCATACCATCAGTGTCCCAAGAATCAGGCCGGCTGATGACATCGATCCCGATGATTTTACCAATGCTGTTTCAGATGAGATTTTTGAGAAGATTGTAGCCGTGCTCCGAATTGCCGTTCCCTATACCGGAATGATCATGTCTACCCGGGAATCTCAGAAAACCAGGGAAAAGGGACTGGAGCTGGGGGTGACCCAGATCAGCGGCGGTTCCAAAACAAGCGTAGGCGGCTATGCAGAACAGGAACCGGATGATGAAAGATCCGATCAGTTTGATGTGGAGGACAGGCGTACCCTGGATGAAATTGTAGGATGGCTGTTGAAGCTGGGTTATATACCAAGCTTTTGCACTGCCTGCTATCGGGAGGGACGAACCGGTGATCGATTTATGTCTCTGGTCAAATCCGGTCAGATTGCCAACTGCTGTCAGCCCAATGCGCTTCTGACCCTCAGGGAATATATGGAGGACTATGCCTCTCCCGACACCAGATTGCATGGTGAAAGGCTGATACAAAAGGAAATGGGGCACATTCCACATGAAAAAGTAAGAAGGCTTACATCCCATTATCTGCAAAAGATTGAAGCGGGGGAACGGGACTTTCGCTTTTAATGATAGCTCTGAAAAATTGATCTGGCTGCAAACCGATCTTTACACGGATCAAGAGAGAAAAGCAAAATGTAAGAAATGAGGGGTTTTATGAGTCTGCAGGCAACACCCCGGGCAGACCGGGTTCATATCGCGGTTTTCGGGCTGCGAAACAGCGGCAAATCCTCACTGGTAAACGCATTGACCGGTCAGAACACTGCCATTGTCTCCCATGTGGCCGGTACCACCACCGACCCAGTTTACAAGTCCATGGAGATTGCCGGGCTGGGTCCCTGCGTCTTCATCGATACGGCTGGTTTTGACGATATAGGAGGAATCGGCGAGCTTCGCATGCAGCGAACCAGGAGGATTCTTGACAAAACCGATATCGCAATTCTGGTATTGGACGGCTCATTTTATGAAAACCTTAGCAGCCAGACGGAAATTTCAAAGCGCATCCGTCCTTTGTTGTCTGACGAAGAAATCCATTGGTTAACAGCCTTAAAGGAAAAAAGGATACCGGTTGTCGGTGTGCTGAATAAAACGGATTTGTTTAAAAAAACCGATGTTATGGCAGACACGATTGCCTCCGTCATTTCGGAAAGCAGTGGGATTCCGGTTGTTCCGGTCAGCACTATAACAGGTCATGGCATCGAAGGACTTCGTGAACAGCTGATCCGTTCTCTGCCGGAAGATTTCGAAAGCGAGAGCATAACGGGAAACCTGGTTCAGGAAGGGGATGTGGTCCTGCTGGTTATGCCCCAGGACATTCAGGCACCAAAGGGAAGGCTGATCCTGCCGCAGGTGCAGGTGATCCGGGAGCTGCTGGATAAAAGGTGCATTGTACAATGTGTCACAACCGATCAGCTGGAAGGGGGGCTGGCCGCCCTGGCTGCCCCGCCTAAAATCATCATTACCGACTCTCAGGTGTTCCGGACGGTGTATGATAAAAAGCCAAAGGGCAGCTTGTTAACTTCCTTTTCCGTTCTATTGGCAGGATACAAAGGGGATTTGAAATACTTTGCCGACAGTGCCTGTGCCATCGAAGGGCTGACGGAGAACTCCAGGGTACTGATTGCAGAAGCATGTACCCATGCACCTTTGGAAGAAGATGTGGGGCGGGTCAAAATTCCGGCTATGCTGCGAAATCGAATCGGCCAGGGCCTGAAGGTGGATGTTGTCGCAGGGGCGGATTTCCCAACGGATTTATCCGGTTATGATCTGATCATTCATTGCGGAGCCTGTATGTTCAATAGAAAACATGTACTATCCAGGGTGGAGAAGGCCCGGGAAGCAGGGGTACCCATGTCCAACTATGGAGTCACCATTGCTTATCTCTCCGGTATACTGGACAAGATCTCCATGCCTGAATAACAATTCTTTGCATATCCTCTTAACGATTTTTTGATCTATGCATAATATGGTATGAGAAGATATCTTTGAAAAGGAGGCTCAACCATATGGCATATTATGGCTATCCGTATATCTATGATGTTCCTGCGCAAGACAGCTTGAACCGCTGGAATGGATATAACCCCTATAACTCCTATTACAATATGAGAGAACAGCCAAAGCCCCCCAGACCGCCCATGCCTGAACCGCCGCCCGTTGTCTGCCCAAAGCCTGATAAGGATTATTACACCTACCCTGAAAATTTGGATGCAGCCCTGCGATTGATTGAAGAAGCGGTAATGGGAGAAAGCAGCGATGTGAAGTTTTATGAGGCAATGATGAAGCTCTGCGGCAAGGAAGAGAAGGAAATCTTTGAAGGGATTCTTGCAGACGAGAAGAAGCATGCCCAGCTGTTTCGGGTTATATACTGTGAGATAACCGGACAGGTGCTGCCGAATGCTCCCGATGAGAAGATCACCTTACCCAAGTCCTGCTGTGAGGGGCTGCAGGAGGCAATTTTTCATGAGTTACGAGCTGTTGAGAAATATAGAAGAATACTATATGCCATGCAAAACCGAAGACATATCAATATGCTGGTGGAAATCATTACGGACGAACAAAAGCATGCAGATAAACTGAATTATCTCTTCTCTAAAAATGACTGCGGAGAAAAGTGCCGACCCAGGAAATAGGGGGACAGTTCTCAATAAACTATTAATGAGGATGGTTCTGGTATTTAATATCAGAGCCGTTTCTTTTTTGGAATGAATCATTCTCAGCTCTTTTCATTTGTGGTTGACATTTTTTCCAAAGGATATTATGATGGAATTATAAAATTGAACTGGTTCAAATTAGTTCGAAGGATGTTCTTGGAGGCGGCGGATGGCGGTTACGATTCGTGATGTAGCAAAAAGAGCCAATGTATCTCTGGGTACGGTTTCCAGATACCTGAATGGGTATAAGTTAAAGGAGACCAATCGAATCCGGGTTGAGCAAGCGATTCAGGAGCTGGGCTTTCGGGAAAACTTTATTGCCAAAGGCCTGAAAAACAACCGCTCCATGGCCATCGGTGTGGTGCTGGCCAGTCTCACCGACCTGTTTGCAACAAGCATTGTCACCGCTGCGGAAAGGATTTTGGCTGATGAAAACTACAGCATCATCGTCTGTGACTTTGAATCCAATCAACAGAAGCTGGAACACAAGCTGCGCTTTCTGAAGGATCGATCCATTGACGGGCTGATTCTCTTTCCAGGCAACTGCACCTCTTCCGATGCGCTGCGGGAGTATTTGAATGACAAGATCCCGGTGGTAATCGTCAATGACGATATGCCTGATATCAATACCGACAAGGTGACGGTGGACAACAGCAATGCCTCCTTTCGGGCAATCGAGTACTTAATCCACCAAAACCACAGAGACATCGCTATTATAAACGGTGATCAGAATACCTATACCGGTCGGGAAAGGTATAAGGGCTATTTGGAGGCATTAACTACCTATCAAGTTCAGCCCCGTGAAGATTACATAACCTTTGGACATTTTTCAAACAGCGGAGGGTATGAAGCAGCCAAAAAACTACTCGCATTGCCCAATCCACCCACAGCAATCTACACAACAAACTATTACATGACCTTTGGAGCAATCATCGCAATCAATGAAGCAAAGATTCGAATTCCGGACGATGTTTCCTTTATCGGATTTGATCATTTTGATTTATCCGATGTCATCAATCCCCCTCTGACCATCGTGGAGCAGCCCAGAGAAAGGCTGGGGGAACTGGCTGCCCGGACGGTACTGCGCCGGATCAAGGGAGATTACGAAGATTTTCCCCTGCGCCTCAGCATCAACACAAAGATGATTATGAAGGATTCTGTTAGAAGACTACAAACAGCAAAGGAT
Source organism: Clostridiales bacterium (assembly GCA_012837325.1). Classification (GTDB taxonomy): domain Bacteria; phylum Bacillota; class Clostridia; order Caldicoprobacterales; family DTU083; genus DURK01. Next base: position 230 of record DURK01000107.1, on the reverse strand, counting down.
AAGAGGCAATAATACGAACCGGTATGGTATAGTATAACCGGCGGGCATATTTTCATCTTAAACGAAAATGTAGACATTCGACTAAAATTGAACCGGTTCAATAGACTTGTAATCAATAAAACCATAATTTATAAAGGAGGAAATGCCATGGCAAATGTAAGCAACATGAAGGTAACCCCCCCTGTAAACCGTTATCAGGAAGCCCTGCCCAAGATAGGAATCCGGCCTAT